>CAZVDO010000001.1:0-28881 GCA_964625345.1 uncultured Anaerolinea sp.
GAGAAGTTCACCTGGCCGCTGGCACTCCTCCAGGGCGTGACGGGCGTGGCCCTGCTGCTCCTGTCCGGGCGTGACCTCAGCCAGTCGACCAACTACTGGCTCGGCGTGGCGATCGTGCTCTACGTCATCGCCCTCGTCTTCTCCCACTGGGTGCAGACACCGCGCGTGCACAAGATCATCCAGATGACCTCGACGCCGCCCCCGCCGCCCGCCCCGGGTGCGGCGCCGGCCGGGCCGCCCCCTGCACTCCTGGCGCTGATCGCGAGCGTGAAGCAGGGCGGCATGATCCTCACCGGCCTCGTGACGGTCATCATCTTCCTCATGGTGGTGAAGCCCGGTTCCTGACGGCCCGGCGATAATGGGCGGGACCACCGGAGTCGCACTCGACTGACAGGAGCCCGCCCATGCCGTACGTCGCCTCGTCCGCCGCCGATCTCCTCGCCCGCGTCTCCGGGGCCCTGCACGTGGCGGGCGGACGGGTCGTCGTGGACGACGTGGCGGCCCTGCGGGGCGACGCGATTCGCGACATCGCCTGGACGGCCGCCTTCACGGCCGACGAGGGCGCGGCCGCGGCAGCCCAGTGGCTCGCCTGGGAGTGCTCGCAGGCCACGGGCGCCCGCTCGGCCTCGATCCAGGACCTGTACGCGGCCCGCGCCCGTGGCCACGTCTCGGGCTTCACGGTTCCGGCCATCAACATCCGGGCCCAGACCTTCGACATGGCCCGCGTCATCTTCGAGACCGCCGCGGCCGCAGACGCCGGCGCCGTGATCCTCGAGCTGGCCCGAAGCGAGCAGACGTACACGTACCAGCGGCCGATCGACTACGCCACGGCCTGCCTCGCGGGCGCCGTGGCCGCGGGCTGGCAGGGACCGGTCTTCCTGCAGGGCGACCATTACCAGTTCAACGCCAAGAAGTACGCCGCCGACCCGGAATCGATGACCGAGGAGATCCGGCGGGCCTGCCGCCTCGCCGTGGACGCCGGCTATCGCAACATCGACATCGATTCCTCCACGCTCGTGGACCTCTCCCACCCGACGGTCGAGGAGCAGCAGCGCGCCAACTACGAGGTCACCGCTGCCCTCACCGCGCTCATCCGCACGCTCGAAGCCGACGGCGTGACGATCAGCATCGGGGGCGAGATCGGGGAGGTCGGCAAGACGAACTCGACCGAGGGCGAGCTCCACGCCTACCTCGACGGGCTGCGGCGCGAGCTGGCGTCGCAGGCGCCCGGGGCCATCGGGATCAGCAAGGTCAGCGTGCAGACCGGGACGTCGCACGGCGGCGTGGTGCTGCCGGACGGATCGGTGGCCAAGGTGGCCGTGGACTTCGACGTGCACGCCCGGCTGGGCGAGGTCGCCCGGCGTGAATACGGCCTCGCGGGAACCGTCCAGCACGGCGCCTCGACCCTGCCCGATGAGATGTTCCACACGTTCCGCGAGGTCGAGACGGCGGAGATCCACCTGGCCACGGGATTCCAGAACGCGCTCTACGAGCACCCGGCCTTCCCGGTGGCGCTCCACGCCGAGATCGAGGCCTGGTGCTTCGCCAACGCGCTCGACGAGCGCAAGGACGGCCAGACCGACCAGCAGTTCGTGTACACGACGCGCAAAAAGGCGATCGGGCCGTTCAAGCGACAGCTCTGGGACCTGTCCTCCAAGGACGAGATCCTCGCGGCCCAGGCGGCCAAGATCGCGTTCCTCTTCGAGGAACTCGGCGTCGTGGGCTCGCGCGCGATGGTGGACCGGTACGTGACCCCGGTCGAGATGCATCGCCCGGTGCCGGAGGCGCTTGCCGCCGCGGGAGCCGGGGCGGGAGCCGGAGCCGGGTCCTGAGGTTGCCGTGACCGACCCGGAATCGCCCGCCACCGAACTCCGCGGGGAGCTGCGGGACGAGCTGATCCGCGCGCTCGCCCGCGTGCCCGAGCTCGCCGGCCGGGACGTCCGCTTCACGGCCCTGTCGGGCGGGATCACGAACCGCAATTACCTCATCGAGGCCGAGGGCAGGACGTCGCGCTACGTCGTGCGCCTCGCCGGCAACGACACGCACCTGCTCGGCATCAGCCGTGAGGTGGAGCACGCGGCCACGGTCGCGGCCGCGGGCGTGGGCGTGGGCCCGGAGGTCATTGCCTTCATCCGGCCCGAGGGCTACCTGGTGACCCGCTTCATCGAGGGCACGCCCGTGGACGCCGAGCGGGTCCACGAGCCCGAGACGCTCGTGCGCGTGGCCGACAGCATCCGGCGCATTCACGACGGACCTGCCATTCCCGGCCTGTTCGTGCCGTTCCGGATCGTCGAGGCGTACCGCGCGCTCGCCTTGGCCCGGGGCGTTCGCATCCCCGCCGAGTACGAGCTGGCGGCCGCGATCGCACGGCGCATCGAGCTGGCACTCCTCGCGGCGCCCGTGGAGCTGCGCCCGTGCCACAACGACCTGCTCAACGCGAACTTCATCGATGACGGGGACCGCATCCGCATCGTGGACTGGGAGTACGCGGGCCTGGGCGATCCGGCCTTCGACCTCGGCAACTTCTCGATCAACCACGACCTCACGCCCGAGGAGGATGCGGAGCTGCTCGCCGCGTACGAGGGCGAGGTGAGGCGCTCCCACCTGGCGCGCCTCACGCTCATGCGGGTGATGTCGGACTTCCGCGAGGCCATGTGGGCCGTGCTCCAAGGCGGGATCAGCACGCTCGACGTGGACTTCGGCGCCTATGCCGCGGAGCACTTCGACCGGCTGCTCGCCAATGCCGGCCGGCCAGCCTTCGAGCGGGCGCTGCGCCAGGCCGCGGAGGGCTGACGAACGCCGCGAGGCTGCGGCGGGCGGCCGCCCGTGTGGTCCCGCGACGCGCGGGTCCGCCTCAGCCCTACCGGACCTCGTCCACGTCGGTCCACCACTGGCGCCGATCGCCGACCCGGTCGCGCATCCGCCAGGCGAGCGGCTTCGGCTCGGCATCGATGGCCCGCTTGAGTTCGGTCGACGCAGCGAGCACCCGCCCGCGCTGGTCCTCGGACAGCTGCGGGTAGGTCGCGGCGAGGGCCTGGACCTTCTCGAGGTTCATGGTCAGCGTTCGCCACAGCCCCCACTCGGCCGCGCACAGCCCCGCGATCCGGCCGAGGTCGATGGTGTCGACGTCCCCGGCGCCCAGCGGGTGGTCGAGGAGCACGAGGATCGTGTCGACGACGTCCTTCTCGTTCAGCTTGACGATCTGGAGCTTGGACAGGAGGAGCTCCGCGAGGGGGATCGTGGGGCTGTCGACGGCGAGCCGGCCCGCGAAGGGAATGACGTGGCAGAACTCGAGTCGGTCGAAGAACACGTCGAGGTGGATCTGGGCGGATGGGTGATCGAAGATCGCCCGTCGGCCTTCTGAGAGGATCGTGACCTCGCGGTCCTCGCGGTAACCGAGGGCGGTCAGGGCTGCGGCGATCTCCCGCGCGTCGCGCCCGTACGCGGCGAAGTCGATGTCGGCGTACGTGCGCTCGAAACTCGGCAGGAGCGCCTTCGCGTCCGGACAGTGGAGCGCCACCCCGATCGAGCCGAGCACCCGGATCTGCCGGCCGCGCGCGGCCACCGCGTCCACGACCCGGTCGACCTCCCGCTCCAGCGCGGCGCGGTCCATGACGACGGCGTTCTGGTCTCGGGACACGCGTCCGGCTGGCCTCCAACGGATCGGGGATCGCCCGATTGTAGGGCGCGCGACGGACGCTCGATGGCGCCGGGGAACGGCTACCGTACCGGCACGGGATCGGCAGGATCGGAGGCGGCACAAGCGTGGAGCAGGCACTGGACCAGGCCCGGGTGGTGGTCATCGGCGGCGGCATCACGGGATGCAGCGTGGCCCTGCACCTCGCGGAGGCCGGCTGGACCGACGTCCTCCTGGTCGAGAAGGCCCAGCTGACCGCGGGATCCACGTGCCAGGCCGCCGGCCTCGTGACGATGTTCAACCCGTCCAACACGATGATGCGGTTCCGCCGCTACTCGGTGGAGCTGTACGAACGGCTGGGGGTCTTCGAGCGGGTCGGCTCGCTCCGGCTCGCGAGCTCGCCCGAGCAGCTCCACGAACTGGAGCGGACCGCCAGCCGGGCGCGCGGGATCGGCCTCGACGCCGGGGTCATCGGCGCCGCGGATGCCCTCGCGCGGATGCCGGCGATCAGCCCCGACGACCTGTACGGGGCGGTCCACATCCCGGGCGACGGCTACCTGGACCCGCATCGGGCCACGCACGCGGTCGCCGACGCCGCACGGGCGCTGGGCGTCCGGTTCCGGCTCGGTACGCGGGTGACCGGCTTCGAGCTCGGACACTCCCGCGAGATTCGGCGGGTCCTGACCGAGCACGGCCCCATCGACACGGAGCTCGTCGTCAACGCCGCGGGCATGTGGGCCCCCCGGATCGCCGCCATGGTCGGTGCCTGGCTGCCCTCGACCCCGGTGGACCACCAGCACGTGGCGCTCAAGGCGGTTCCCGGCCACGAGCTGCCCCGCGACATGCCCTGCTTCCGCGATCCCGACAACCTCGTGTACGGCAAGTCCGAGCACGGCGGGATGCTCTTCGGGGGCTACGAGGCCGAGCCCAATGCCCGCTGGATCGACGGGGTCCCCTGGGAACACGCGGCCACGTCCCTGCCGCCGGACTGGGAGCGCTTCGGGCCGCTCATGGCGGGCGCGATCCGGCGGTTCCCGTTCCTCGCCGACGCGGAGGCGATCCGGCTCGTCTGCCACCCCGACGCGATGACCCCGGATGCCAACCCGCTGCTCGGTCCCATGCCGGGCGTGCGGGGCTTCTGGGTCGCGGCCGGCCTGTCCCTCAACGGGTTCGGGGGCGGCGGCGGGATCGGGCGGGCGATGGCGGGCTGGATCACCGCGAACGACCCGGGCGTGGATATCGCGCCGTATCGCGCTTGGCGCTTCGCGGACACGTATCGGGATCCGCGGTTCGCGGCCGAGCTCGCCCGCGAGACCTACGCCGACTACTACCGGCTCCGGTTCCCGTACGACCACGACGTCGCGGGCCGGCCGCGCCGCCGTTCGGCCCTCCACGAGCGGCTCCAGGAGGCCGGCGCCGTGTTCGGGACCAAGGCGGGCTGGGAGCGGGCCGACCTGCACCGGCCCGGCCACCCGCCGGAGCGCGCGGGCCGGCTGCCCCGGGAGCAGGGCTGGGCGCGGCCGGCCTGGTTCGAGCGCGTCGGCCAGGAGCACCGCGCCGTCCGCGAGCGGGCCGGCATCATCGACCTGAGCTCCTTCGGCAAGTTCGAGGTGCGCGGGCCCGCGGCGCTCGGGCTCCTCCAGCGCGTGGCGGCCAACGACGTCGATCGACCGGTGGGCGCCACCATCTACACGCAGTTCCTCGCCGCCACCGGCGGCATGCTCGCCGACGTGACGGTCACGCGACTCGCCGGGGACGCGTTCCGCGTCGTCACCGGCGCGGGGTATCTCGCCGCCGACATGGGCTGGGTCCGGGCGAACGCGGAGCCGGGCGAGGCGGTCGAGATCCGGGACGTCACCGACGACCTGGCCGTGATCGGCCTGTGGGGTCCGATGGCCCGCGAGGTCCTCGGACCGGCGGTCGTGGGGGACGTCGACAACGCCGCGCTTCCGCTGCGCACCGCGGCGGTCGTGCACCTTGCCGGATCCGCCACGCCGATGCTCGCCACCCGCCTCAGCTACGCGGGCGAGCTCGGCTGGGAGCTGACGCTCGCGCGCGAGGACGCCGTGCTGGCGTGGGACGCGCTCTGGGCGGCGGCGGTCGCGGCGGGCGTGGCCCTCGAGCCGGTGGGCTACCGGGCGCTCGAATCCCTGCGCCTCGAGAAGGGCTACCGCTACTACGGCGCGGAGCTGACGAGCCGCGAGACGCCCTTCGATGCCGGGCTCGGGCCGTTCGTGAAGCTCGGCAAGGGCCCGTTCGTCGGTCGGGACGCCCTCCTCGCGCTGCGGGAGGGGGACGCCGCGGCCGAGGCGCGCCCGAGCGCGTCGCGCGACCGCCTCCGCACGGTGGTCGTGGGCGGCGCGGACTGGCTGCCCGTGTACGGCGGCGAGGCGGTCCGGATCGAGGGCCACGTGGTCGGGCGCCTGCGCAGCGCGGCCTTCGGGTACACCGTCGAGCGCACCGTGGGCACGGCCTACCTGGCGCCAGACGTGCCCGAAGGCGCGCGCATCGAGGTCGACGTCCTCGGTGGACGGGTTGCCGGAACCGTGGCCGCGGACGTGCTCCACGACCCCACGGGCGCCCGGATGCGGGGCTAGGATCACGAGGTGCGTCTCTTCCGCCGTGGGCAGCGCGGCACGAAGCTCTTCTACGCGACCGATGTCCATGGTTCGGAGCGGACCTGGAAGAAGTTCCTCAACGCCGCGAAGTTCTATGGCGCCGACGCCCTGGTGATGGGCGGCGACGTGATGGGCAAGCTGGCGATCCCGATCATCCGCGAGGCCGGCGGGACGTGGCGGGCCACGATCCACGGCCGGGTCGAGCACGTGTCCACGGAAGCCGAGGTCGCGGTGCTCCGCGAGCGCATCGGCAACCTGGGCTTCTACGACGTCGAGATGGACGAGGACGAGTACCGCGCCACCCAGGCCGATCCCGAGGCGATCGAGCAGCTCTTCGTGCGCCTCGCCACGGAACGGCTGGAGCGATGGATCGACCTCGCCGAATCGCGGCTCGCAGGCACCGGGGTGAAGGTCTACGCGACCGGCGGCAACGACGACCTGACCGAGGTCATGGCCACGATGGACCGGGCCGACACCCAGTCCTTCGTCGCCTGCGAGGACCGGGCCGTCCCCCTCGATGACGACCACGTCATGGTCTCGATGCCCTACGTGAACCCGACGCCCTGGAAGACGCCACGGGAGGCCGAGGAGCCCGAGCTCGCTGCGAAGATCGCGGCCGTCGCGGACACGTTCGGCGACCATGCCAAGGTGGTCTTCAACTTCCACGCCCCGCCGGTCGATTCCACGCTCGACACCTGCCCGATGCTCGACGCGTCCACGGACCCGCCGAGCCAGGTGGTGCGGGGCGGCCAGCCCGTCCTGTACGGCGCGGGCAGCACGGCCATCCGGACGGCCATCGAGCATTACCAGCCCATGCTCGGCCTCCACGGCCACATCCACGAATCGCAGGCCGCGGCGCGCCTCGGGCGCACGGTCTGCATCAACCCGGGCAGCGAGTACGGCGAGGGCGTCCTGCGCGGCTGCCTGATCACGATTGCCGACGGCCGGGTGACCGGCTACCAGATGACCGCCGGCTGACGACAGAACCCCGGCCGGGCCCAACCGGTGCGGGGCAGGAGGAGGTGCCATCGGAGGTTCGGGTCCACGCACCGGTCGCGCGGGAAGGATGCGACCGGTCCGCATTCCAGATGCGAGGTGAACGGTATGGCGACTGCTTCAACCACGATGCCCGAGGTCTTCGTGCGGAAGTCCTCGGGGCTCGTGCGCGTGATGTCCCCGCGATCGGCGTTCGTCTACAACGTCCTCACCATGGGACTCATCTTCCCGTGGACGTACCTGTGGGCGCCGGGCGCGCTGCCGGGAGGGCAGCTGGTCTGGGGGATCCTCCTGGCGATGGTCCTGGAGATCCCGATCGCCCTTGCCTACGTGTGGCTCTCCACGGCCCTGCCGAGGTCCGGCGGCGACTACGTCTTCCAGAGCCGCGTGCTCGGCGGCGGGATCGGGTTCACCCTGGTCTTCTCGGGGTTCGTGATCTGGATCCTGCAATGGGTGGCGCTCTCGGGCTGGCTCCTGTCCGCCCTCGGGTTCGCCCCGCTCTTCCTGGGCCTCGGTGCCGCGACCGGGAACAGCTCACTCATCGACCTGTCGACCTGGTTCACCACCGGCACCGGCGTGGTCGTGACGAGCATTGCCAACGCCCTGGTGGCGATGCTCATCCTGACGTCGGGGTTCAAGAACTACGTCCGCCTGCAGCGGATCATGTGGATCGCGATCCTCGTGTCGTTCGCCACGATGCTGGTCGTGCTGTTCACGACGGCCGCCGCCGACGTGCCGGACAAGCTGAATGCCTTCTCGGCCGCGATCGGCGGCTCGTCCTCGTTCTACCAGGACTCCGTGGCGGCGGCCCAGGCCGGCGGCGTGGAGCTCAATCCCGCGTTCAGCCTGGCCGCGACGCTCCTCATCGCCCCGATCGCGTGGACCTCGCTCCAGTGGGCCACGTACTCGGCGCAGCAGAACGGCGAGATCAAGTCGGCCGGGTCGTTCCGCGACCAGCTGTTCATCATCGTCGGCTCGCTCGTCCTCACCGGCGTCCTGCTCGCGATCCTCGCCTGGGTCCTCGAGAACGCCGTCGGGACGGAGTTCCTGTACGTGGCCGGCGCCGGCTACTGGGGTAGTGCGGACGTGTCGCTCGCGGGTTCCTACCTGTGGCCGAACATCATCGCCACGGCCATCGCGAACAACCCGCTCGTGACGATCCTCATCGCGTTCGGCTTCATCCTCAACGCCCACCAGATCGTCCACAACTGCTACATCGGCATGACCCGGGTCATGGTCGCGATGTCCCTCGACCGGCTCCTGCCGGAGATGGTCAGCCGCGTGTCGGATCGCCTCCACACGCCGGTCAACGCCCACGTCATCTACTTCGTGGCCAGCATCCCGGTGATCTGGCTGTACAACAACTTCGTGCTCACCGGGAGCGACGGCACCGAGACCACGTGGGCGTCGCTCACGCTCGGCGTGACGTTCGCCTGCGGCTACGTCTTCGTGGGCACGGCGATTGCCGGCGCCCTGCTGCCGTTCCGAGCCAAGGGCCTGTACGAGGCCTCGCCGGGTGCCGCCTACAAGGTCGGCGGGATCCCGCTGGTCACGATCGTCGGCCTGGTCGGCGCCGTGGCCGGCGCCATCTTCCTGTACCTGTTCCTGACCAACGACCAGCTCGGGCTGACGAGCGACCTGGCCTACCAGGTGGTGGCCGGGGTGCTCATCTTCTCCCTCGGCTGGTACCTCGTGACCTACTTCGTCCGGCGCTCGGCCGGCATCAACGTGGGCTATGCGTTCAAGGAGATCCCGCCGGAGTGATCTCCGCGCGACCCCGGGGTGATCCCTGGGTGATCCCTGGGTGATCCAGCGTTTTCGATGACGGCCCGGGCTCCGCCCGGGCCGTTCGATTCAGCCGGCCGCCGTGTCGGCGAGCCAGCCCTCGAAGTCCGGGCCGTCGAGCATGGCCTGGGCACGCGTCCAGCGCTCCACCGCCCAGCCCCAGAAGTCGTAGTCGATCGGGGAGATCCGCGCCTGGATCGCGGCCCACAGCGTCCAGCCGACATCCGACATGACCATCTGGAGCCGGCACCGAGCCAGGAGCGCCGGTGTCGCCGCGCCGAAGTAGGCAGCCACGAGCTCGCGCAACCGACGGTCGTCGAAGCCGAGCTCCTGGGCGGTGTTCCCGAGCTCGAACGTCGGGTCGTTGTTGCCGCTGTACTCGTAATCGACGATCCACAGGCGATCGCCGTCGTCGAGGTAGTTCTCGGCCAGCAGGTCGTTGTGGCAGGGGACCGTCGGCAGCGGGTGCGAGCGGAGGGCGGCCTCGATGCGGGGGACGGCCTCGAGATGCTCGCGGTAGCCGTCCGGCACCGGGATCCCGCGGTCGTCGATGACCCCGAGGTAGCGACGGGACAGCGCCACCATGTCGAAGTCGTCGCGGAAGCGGGGGCCGGCGTGCAGGCGGCGGAGGGCCACTGCTATGCGGCCGGCCTCGCCCGGTGCCTGGAACGCGTCGTTCGACATCGTCCGGCCGTCGAGCCAGCCCAGGACGATCACGTCGAGGTTCGCGACGTGGTGGAGGACCGGCGCACCGACCCCCGCCGCTGCTGCGGCCCGCGTGTTGTGGAGCTCGTTGGCGCGATCGACGGCGAGGAGGTCGGTCGACGGTCCGGGGATCCGCACGAAGTGGGGAACGCCGTCCACGACAACCCGGTAGTTGTGGTTCGTGAGTCCGCCCGCGATCGGGGTCGCCTCGACGGCCCGACCGGCCCAGTCCGGGATCGCCGCGATGACGTCCTCGATCGTCGTGGTCACGCGGGCGAGGGTACACGAGCGGCGAGGACCCGCGACTGCCCGGTGACGTACGCGCTCCCCTGTGACGCGACCCGCACGGACCCCGGACCCGACTGGGCCGTCCCCGGCGACCATCCGCCACGAACGCCCCTCGTCGGTCGCGGGCACCCGGTACGCTGTCGGCGACGCCGCGCGAGTCGCGCCGGCGCGCGAGCACGCGATGGAGCAGGGGAGCGATCGGCGCCGATGGTCGAGCACGCACGAGCGGTCATCATCGGTGGCGGGGTCGGCGGGACCTCGATCGCCTACCACCTGACCGAGCTGGGCTGGACGGACATCATCCTCGTGGATCGGGCCGAGCTGACGTCCGGTTCCACGTTCCACAGTGCCGGGCTCGTCGGCCAGCTGCGGTCCACCACGACCCTGACCCGGATGATGATGTACGGGGCGTCCCTGTACCGGCGCCTGACGGCGGAGACGGGCGTCGACGTGAGCTGGCACGAAGTGGGCTCGCTGCGCCTCGCCTCAACCCGGCCGCGCTACGAGGAGCTCCAGCGCCAGGCGGGCTGGGCCAAGACGTTCGGCCTGCCCCTCGAGCTCATCAGCCCCGAGGAGGCCCGCGAACGCTTCCCGCTCATGACGACCGACGGGGTGCTCGGGGCGGTCTGGCTCCCGACCGACGGATGGCTGGATCCCTCCGGCCTCGCCCAGGCCCTGGCGGCGGGGGCCCGGTCGCGCGGGGCAAGGATCCGGCAGCACACGCGCGTGGTCGAGGTCGGCGTGGAGCGTGGCCGCGTCCGGGGCGTGACCGTGGAGCTCGCGGACGGCTCGCGGGAGACGATCGTGGCCGACGTGGTGGTGAACGCGGGGGGCATGTTCGCCCCGGAGATCGGGCGCCTCGCCGGCGTGACGGTGCCGATCATCCCGATGGCCCACCAGTACCTGTTCACGGAAGCGATCCCGGGGGTCCACGGCGGCCTGCCCACGATGCGCGACCCCGACAACCTGTGCTACTTCCGCGAGGAGGTCGGCGGCCTGTGCATGGGCGGCTACGAGCGCGATCCCATGCCCTGGTCCCTCGACGGCGTGCCGCCGGACTTCAACCACCGGCTCCTCGACCCAGACTGGCCCCGGTTCGAATCGATCATGGAGGGCGCGATCCGGCGCGTTCCGGCCATCGAGGGCGCCGGCGTGAGCCGGATGATCAACGGACCGGAGGGCTTCACCCCGGACAACGAGTTCATCCTGGGCGAGAGCGAGGTCCGCGGCTTCTTCGTCGCTGCGGGGTTCTGCGCCCACGGGATCGCCGGGACTGGCGGCATCGGCCAGCAGATGGCCCAGTGGATCACGACCGGTGAGCCCGAGCTGGACCTCTGGAAGATGGATATCCGCCGGTTCGGTGGCCAGTACCGGAGCCAGGCCCTCACGCTCGCCCGGACGTACGAGAACTACGCCACGTATTACGACATCCACTACCCGAACGAGGAGCGCCAGGCGGGCCGGCCACTCCGCCTCTCGCCCGCTTACGACGCGGTTGCCGGACTCGGTGCCGTGTTCGGCGAGAAGTCGATGTGGGAGCGGCCCAACTGGTTCACCCCGAACGAGGATCCGGCCCTCGAGGCGCTTCGACCTCGCGGCTGGGCCGGCGAGCACTGGTCGACCGCGATCGGGACGGAGGCTCTCACCACGCGCCGGACGGCCGGGCTGTTCGACGAATCGAGCTTCGCGAAGATCGCGGTCGAGGGATCGGGGGCGCTCGCCTTCCTCAATCGCCTGTGCGCCAATGACATCGACCGCCCGGTCGGATCCGTGGTCTACACGCAGATGCTCAATCGACGTGGCGGAATCGAGTGCGACTTCACGGTGACCAGGCTCGGCCCGGACCGCTTCCTCATCGTCACCGGGACCGCCTTCGGCAACCACGACCTCGGCTGGATCCGGACGCAGCTCGCCGTCGGCGAGGACGAGGGCGTGCGCATCCGCGACGAGACGTCCACCTGGGCGTGCCTCGGGCTGTGGGGCCCGCGGGCGCGGGACATCCTCCAGCCGCTCACCAGGGACGACCTCTCGGACGAGGCATTCCCGTATCTCACGGCCCGGCACTTGTCCATTGGGAGCGTCCCGGTGATCGCCCTTCGCGTCACGTACGTCGGTGAGCTCGGCTGGGAGCTCTATGCGCCGGCGGAGTACGGCCGAGCCCTGTGGGCGACCCTGTGGGAGGCCGGGCGGGCGCACGGCCTGGTCGCCGCCGGGTACCGGGCCATCGATGCCCTGCGGCTCGAGAAGGGCTATCGCGTCTGGTCATCGGACATCACGCCGGAGGAGACGCCGTACGAGGCGGGCCTCGGGTTCGCGGTGAAGCTCGAGAAGGAAGCGGAGTTCATCGGCCGCGATGCCCTCGTGGCCGCGAAGGCCGCCGGCCCGCGCAAGCGCCTGCGCTGCCTCGTCCTCGACGACCCTCGATCGGTCTGCCTCGGCAACGAGCCCGTGCGGGTCGGCGGTGCGATCGTCGGGCGCGTCACCACGGGCGGCTACGGCTTCGCGGTGGAGCGATCGATCGCCTATGCCTACCTGCCGCCCGAGCAGGCGGCGATCGGGACGCGCGGCGAGGTCGAGGTGTTCGGCGAGTGGGTCGGCTTCGAGGTCGCGCGCGAGCCGCTCTGGGACCCCGACGGAGCGAGGATCCGCGGCTGATGCCGGAGCCGCGTCCCACGTACGGCCCGGCCTGGAGCGCGACGCTCCGCCGTGGGACCGAGTCGGAGCTGCGAGGCTGGGTCGAGGCGGCGCTCGGCTGGTGCGACGAGGCCGATGCGATCGCGCTCCGGCACTTCCGTGCGAACCCGGTCACGACGCGCAAGCCCGACCGGACCTTCGTGACGGAAGCGGATACCGCGGTCGAGCGCATGCTCCGCGACCGCATCGCGGCCGCGTTCCCGGACCATGGCGTCGTCGGGGAGGAGTTCGGCGACGAGGCCACGGGGGCCGCCACGCAGTGGATCGTCGACCCGATCGACGGGACCCACAACTACCTCCGCGGCGTGCCGATCTTCGCGACGCTCATGGCGGTCCGGCGCGACGGCGAGCTCCAGGCGGGCATCGTGTCGGCGCCGGCGCTGGGAAGCCGCTGGTACGCCTGGCGCGGCGGCGGGGCGTGGGCGACGCACAGCTTCAGTGCGGACGGCGGCACGATCCCCCGGCGACTGGGCGTGACGGCCCTCTCCGACGTCGGCGAGGCCCAGGTGCTCCACTCGGGCGTCCGGGACATGGCCGCGAGCGGCCGGGCGCCCGGCTTCGACGGGCTCCTCGATGCCGCCTGGCGCGCGCGCGGCTACAGCGACTTCTGGGGTTACATGCTCGTCGCCGAGGGGGCGGCCGAGGCGATGCTCGAAGTGGGCCTCTCGATCTGGGACATCGCCGCCCCGGCGGTCATCGTGGAGGAGGCGGGGGGCCTCGTCACGGACTTCGCCGGTCGACGCGACCTTGCCGGCGGGACGACACTGGCCACCAACGGCCGGCTCCACGAGGCGATCCGTGCGCGCCTGGTCGAACCCTTGGACGAAGGGAGGTCCCCATGACCGAAGCCCTGCCCACGCCCCACGAAGCGCCGCCGACGGCGGGCGAGTCGTCCGCGGCGCGGCGCGCCCAGTTCCTCGCCACCGAGCACTGGAGCCTGCTGGCGACGCGTTCGATGTCGTGGAACGAGTCGTTCGCGCGCAGCTCCATGTTCCTGACCTCGCTCTCGACCGCAACGGTGTCGCTCGCCCTGGTCGGGTCGGCGACGAACTTCGGGCCGGAGTTCGTGGTGTTCGCGCTCGTGGTCCTGTCGATCACGCTGTTCCTCGGGATCGCGACCTTCGTGCGCCTCGGCCAGGTCAACAACGAGGACCTGTACTGGGTGGCCGGGATGAATCGCCTGCGCGGCCAGTACGCGAAGCTCGAGCCGGGGATCGAGGACGAGTTCGTGTCGGGCATCAGCCTCGATGCGGAGGGCTTCGCCCAGACCTACGGGGCCATGAACGTCACCGGGTTCTCGGCCCTCCACGTCTTCGTGACCACCCCGGGCGTCATCGCGGTCATGTGCTCGGCGATCGCCGGCGTGATCGCGGCCCTCGTCGCGCTTCAGCTCAGCCCGGCGATGACGTCGGCCATCCCGGTGGGCCTGCTCGTTGGCGCGGCCACGGCGATCCTGCTGATCACGTACGCCAAGCGCGACGCAGCCGCCTACCTGGCCCGGATGATCCGATACCAGGAGCGCTCACGATGATCCCGGAGGGCGTGCCGGCCGAGCGACCCCAGGCGGCGTCCCCGGAGCCCAGTGGGACTCAGGAGCCCGCGACGACGACGGGCGGCGTCGAGGTCGGCGGCGCCCTGCTCGACGACCACCGTGCCCTCCAGATCCTGTCAACCGAGCACTGGAGCCTCCTCACGGCCCGCTCACTGGCCTACAACGAGGCCTTCAGCCGGGCCGGGATGTTCCTGTCGTTCCTGTCGGCGACCCTCGTCGTGATCGGCCTGATGGTCGCCTCGAATGTCTTCACCGAAGCCGTCCTGCCGGTCGTGGCCCTCCTCCTCGCCGTGGACCTGTTCATCGGCCTCGCGACCATCGGTCGCCTGACCAATGCGAGCGACGAGGAGTTCCGGGCACTTCGCGGCATGAACCGGATCCGCCATGCGTACGCGGAGATGGTTCCCGGGATCGAGCGCTACTTCGTGACCTCGATCCACGATGACTACAAGGGCGTGCTCTCGAACTTCGGCAATCCGGAATCGGGCCCCTGGCTCGGCTTCATCCACGGCATCACGACGGCGATCGGGATGCTGATGATCATCGTCTGCGTCCTCTTCGGGGCCCTGCTCGCCGTCGTTGCCGCCGGGTTGGGCTCGTCGACGCCCGTCGCCATCGGGCTTGGGGTCGCTGGCTTCGTCGTCCTGTTCGCCGTCAGCGCGAGACTCGGGGCACGGATCGCCACCGACGTCGCCACCGATCCGGAGGCGATGTTCCCCACGCCTCGCCGCGAGGATCCGCCAGGGGCATAGGCGAACCGGTGCCGGTAGGCCCAGGACCTTCGACCGACTCGGCATGGGCGGGGCGACCGCCTAGGCTTCCGGCATGCGCCTCCGGGGGAAGCGATCGGCCGCGGTCGGCCTGCCGCTCATCGCGATCGCCGTCATCGTCGGGCTCGTCGGACCGCGGCCGGCCCGCGATGCCATGGCCACCGGCAGCCCGCGTGCCGTGAGCGCGTCTGCGACTCATCTCGTGGCAGTGGACGGCTCGCCTTCGCCGACAACGCGGGGGGACGCTCCAACAACGGGGCCCGGCGAGGTCACGGATCCGACGATGGTGCCGGCGGGGCCGACGCTCGTCCCGACTGCGATCCCGACGACTCGCCCCACAGCCGGGCCGACCACTCCGCCGTCATCGGCCCGCCCGACGGTCAAACCGACCCCGGCGCCCACCGTGCCCGCGGCAACGCCCGGTCCGGTGAAGGCACTGTCGGCCTGCCCGATCCTGCCCTCCACGAACGTCTGGAATCGCCGCGTGGACACGCTGCCCGTCGCCGCGAACAGCGCGGCGATGATCGCGGCGATCGGACTCGGGGCGAGCCTCCACCCGGACTTCAGCAACGGCGGCGGGTACGGCATCCCGTACAACCTCGTCGGCGCCGGAACACCCCGCACGTCCGTGACCTTCCAGTACGCGGACGAATCCGATCCGGGCCCGTACCCGATCCCGGCCGCTCCGAAGGTCGAGGGTGGCAGCGACCGTCACCTGCTCATGGTCGACACGGATTCCTGCACGCTCTTCGAGCTGTTTGCGGCCAGTTCCACCGGCTCAGGCTGGACGGCCGGATCCGGCGCGATCTTCGACCTCCGTTCGAACGAGCTCCGGCCCGCCGGCTGGACGAGCGCCGACGCCGCCGGACTCCCCATCCTGCCAGGGCTCGTGCGGTACACCGACGTGGCCGGGGGAGCCATCGACCACGCGATCCGGTTCACCGCACCGTCCACCTGTCACGGCTACGTCTACCCGGCGACGCACCAGGCGGGCAGCGGTTCATGCGACACGAAGCCGCCGATGGGCCTGCGCGTCCGGCTCAACGCGAGCGTGGATGTCAGCGGCTTCGGGCCCCAGGCACAGGTCGTGCTCCGCGCCCTGCAACGCTACGGGATGCTCCTGGCCGACAACGGTTCGCCCTGGTACATCACCGGCGCGCCGAGCAGCCATTGGGACGATGACGACCTCCACGGGCTCGGGGCAATCCAGGGCTCCGACTTCGAGGTCGTCGACACCACGGGGTTCGTGAACGGCTGACAGGCCGCCGCGTACGTCAGCCGCGGCCGCCGCCGCCGGGCTCGGCCCGACGAACGGCCCCGGGCTCAGTGGCCCGAGCGCACGTAGCGCGCGAACTCCTGCTCGATCTCCGTGGCCAGGGCACGGAGGGCCTCGGGATCGGGCGCGACCTGGCGATCGGGCGCCACGGCCTCCACGATCCAGACGCTCGGCCAGCCCGCCACGATGTCCCAGCCGGGATGCCGCTCGAGGCCACGCAGGTCCTCGCGCTCGCTCTCGCCCCAGGCATGCCAGCTGAGGTCCTCGAACCCGGCGGCCGACAGCAGCCGCTCGAGCATGGGCCGCGAGTACAGGAACCGGTGGCCCC
Source organism: uncultured Anaerolinea sp. (assembly GCA_964625345.1). GTDB lineage: Bacteria > Chloroflexota > Limnocylindria > Limnocylindrales > CSP1-4 > UBA5189. The sequence continues at coordinate 16,650 of CAZVDO010000001.1, forward strand.
AGCCGTGGAACGCCCGATTGGCCCGGTACGTCGCGGCCACGATGGCGTCGGGCGCGCCGGCTCCCGGGTCGAAATGGGTGACCCAGACATGCTCCAGTCCGGGCGTGGAGAGGCGCAGGACGCCGCCCGGCTTGAGGGCCCGCGCCGCCTCGGTCGCAAATCGGAGGCCGGCGTCGGGGCCCAGGTGCTCGAGGAAGTGTTCGCCGTACACGGCGTCGAGGTCGTGCCACGGCCAGGGTGCGGTCGCATCCATGACCGCGTCCACGCCGGGGAACGGCCGGATGTCCACGTTCCACCACGCATCGAGGAGGTTCTCGGGGCCGCAGCCGACCTGGACGCGGCGAATGCCCGCCGGGTCGGATGGACCGCGTCGGCCCGCCCGTGGTGCGGTCGGTCGGCCTGCGCCACTCCGCCCACCCGGTGCGCGACCGGCAACGCGCAGGAGGAGTCGTCGGGCCCGGTGGGGCAGCACGCGCCGCGCCGCCGCGCGCAGCCGGCCCGTCCCTGCGCCTCGTTCGGTCATGCGCCCTCCTCGGCGATGAGCGCTTCGAAGGGCCCGATGAGCAGCCAGCGGCGCTCCTCGTCCAGCCGGTCCCAGGCGATCACGCCGAGGACCGCTGCGCCGATCGACCGCGCGACCCGGACGCGATCCTCGGCACGGTCCGGCAGGGACTGGAAGAGCAGCAGCGTGTCGGGCAGGGCGAGCCGGTCCGAGTACCGTGCCGCGGCCCAGTCGACCATCGCCCGGGCGGCGTCGCGCGCCGCGTCGAGCTCGGCCGCGGACAGCACGGCGATCGCGGCGTCGCGGGCGGCGTTGAGTTCGTCCTCGTCCGTATCGGCCGGGGCGAACTGGGCGTAGGTGCCCGCGCTCAGCCGCTCGAACGCCCGGGCAAACGCCGTGAGGCGCTCGCGCGCCCCTGCATCGAGCGCGCCCAGGTCCACGTCGCCGATCACGCGGCAGGTCCGTTCGCCGTATCGAGGCGCATCACCCAGCGGGGGAGGCCCGCGCTGCGAGCCGTGGTGGGCGCCACAACGCGAAAGCCGGCCCGCTCGAACATCGGGACGAAGCCGGTGAACCCGAACGACGTGGAGACCCGCGCCGGACCCGGATCGATGGGGTAGGCCTCGATGCCCGGAGCGCCCTGGGACCGGGCATACGCGACCGCGCCGTCCAGGAGCGCACGGGCCACGCCCCGCCGTCGAAACCCGGCCTTGACCACGAAGCAGCCGATCGCCCAGACCGGCGCGTCATCCACGCGCGGGATCGTCCGGGAGCGCCGCAGGCGGGGGAGCGCGGCCACGGGCGCGAGGCCGCACCAGCCGACGGGCTCGGATCCCTGGTACGCGATCACCCCGGGCGCCGGCGGGCCCGCGGCGACCTGCGCCTGCAGGGCATTCCGGTTCGCTCCCGGGTCGGCGCGGCCGAACCCGGCCTGCGCACCGCGCCATGACTGGCACCAGCAGCCGCGCTCGCCGTTGCCGCCGAGGAGCTCGACCACGTCTGGCCACCGCGCGTCCGTGGCCGGCACCACCTCGAGCTCGGTCGGATCCAGCGGATCGGGCGTGCGCCGCGCGGTCATGCCCGGATCATGCGCCCGCGGCGCGGATGCTGTCCTCGAGGATGGCCAGGGCCCGGTCCACTTCGTCCGCGGTCGTGACGAGGGGCGGAATGATCCGCGCCACGTTGCCGTACGAACCGGCAGAGAGCACGATCAATTGGCGCGCCAGCGCCTCCCCGATGACCCGCTTCGCGAGGTCGGCATCGGGAGCCCGCCCATCGCCCTGGCCCGGGCGGATGAACTCCACTGCGACCATGCAGCCGAGGCCGCGGACGTCGCCCATGGACGGGTGGTCGGTGGCGAGCTCCCGCAGGCCGCCCACGAGCTGGGCGCCCCGCGCCCGGGCGTTCGCCACGAGGTCCTCCTCCTCGATGACGTCGAGGGTGGCCAGGGCCGCAGCGCAGGCGACCACGTTCCCGCCGTACGTCCCCCCGTGGGTGCCGGGCGCCCATCGCTCCAGCAGCTCCCGCCGCGCGATGAGCCCGGACAGCGGCAGGCCCGAGGCGATCCCCTTGGCCATCACGACGATGTCGGGCTCCACGCCCCAGTGCTGCACCGCGAACAACTCCCCGGTCCGCCCGAAGCCCGTCTGGACCTCGTCCGCGATGAGCAGGATCCCGTGCTCGCGGGTGATCTCGCGCAGGCGGGGCAGGAAGGTCGGCGGCGGGACGATGTATCCGCCTTCGCCCTGGACGGGCTCCACGATGATCGCCGCGACCTTGCTCGGGTAGATGACCTGGTGGAACAGCAGGTCGAGCTGGGCTTCCCAGTCACAGGTGCAGGCAGACGGGTCGTGCGGCCCGCCGGCGGCGCGGTAGCAGTACGGAAACGGCGTGTGGTACACGCTCCCGGGCAGCGGCTCGAACGCGGCGCGGTAGACGTCCTTGGCCGTGGTCAGGGCCATGGTCTGGGCCGTCCGGCCGTGGAACCCGCCCCGGAACGCGATGATCACGGGCCGGCCGGTCGCGGCCCGCGCCAGCTTGACGGACGCCTCGACGGCCTCGGCCCCCGAGTTGGACAGGAACGCCCCCCACGGCCCACCCGGGAGGAGGTGCGCGAGGCGTTCGTAGAGGCGCAGGCCGGGCTCGTGGTAGACGATGTTCTGCTGCCCGTGGAGGAGCTTGGCGGCCTGGGCCTGGACGGCGGCGACCACGCGCGGATGGGCGTGGCCGGTGTTGGTGACGCCGATCCCGGACGAGTAGTCGAGGTAGCGCTCCCCGGCAGGCGTCACGAGCCACGAGCCCTCGCCGTGGTCGACCTCGATGTTCGTGATCCGGCTCCAGACGGGCGGCACCACCCCGTGGTCGGGGAAGGAGGACGAAGCCCCCGTCGAGGTCGAGGTCGAGGTCATGCGAGGAACTCCTCCGATGGCGTCCGCGGCGTTCGGACGGGCGGGTGTCAGCGCGGCCGGATGATCGCCGTGCGACCGCCCCGCGTCTGGATGAACGTCGAGATGGCGACGCCGCTGACGGCGATGAGGAAGATCGCGGTCCCGATGACGTGCACCTGGGGCGGCAGGTTGTTGCGGATCGTGCCCCACACCCAGACCGGGAAGGTGTTCACGAGGCCGGACGTGAAGTTCGTGATGATGAAGTCGTCGATCGAGAGCGAGAACGCGAGCAGTGCCGCCGCCACGATGCCCGGCCGGATGAGCGGAAAGGTCACCTTCCAGAACGTGGTCCACTCGTTCGCCCCGAGGTCCATGGCGGCTTCCTCGAGATGTCGGTCGAAGCCCTGGATCCGGGCCTTCACGGTGACCACGACATAGCTGATGTTGAACATGATGTGGGCGATGATGATCGTGGGCAGGCCGAGGGGGTAGAAGATGCCCTGCGGGATGATCGTCTTGAAGGGCTCCTGGGTGGCCGTGGCCACGAAGATCGACAGGAGGCTTGCCCCGAGGACGATCTCGGGCGTCGCCATCGGGATGAAGATGAACAGGTTCGTGGCGTTCCGGCCGCGGAACTGGTAGCGGACCAGGGCGAGGGCGATGAGCGTGCCCAGGATCGTGGCGAAGAAGGTACCGACGAGGGCGACGAAGATCGACGTCCACAGGGCATCCGCGAGGCCCGGTCGGTTGAGCGGGGACGCCCAGGCGTCGAGCGAGAACTCGTGCCACACGAAGTTGAACTTGCCGACCGGGTCGTTGAACGAGAAGACGATCATCACCGCGATCGGGACCATCAGGTAGACCACGGCGCCGACCGTGAAGGCCTTGAGCAGCCACCGGTCCGCGAACGCCGTGATCCGCTGGCCTGTTGACGGGCCGGCGCGGCGCTGCCCGGTGCCCATCGGGCTCGAGACGGCGCTCACGCGGCGCCGCCGGTGAGTTCCTCGGTCCCGAGGACGCGGGCGTAGATCGCGATCGCCACAAGGATGCCGGCCATGAGCAGGAACGCCAGGGCCGCGGCGATCGGGTAGTCGTTCTGCTCGAGGAACCGGCCCTGGATGACGTTGCCGATCATCTGCGTCTTCGGGCTGCCCAGGAGCTGGGCGTTGACGTAGTCGCCGATGGCCGGGATGAAGGTCAGGATCGAGGCGGCGAACACGCCGGGCAGCGAAAGCGGGAACGTGACCCGGATGAAGGACTGGCTGACGAGGGTGGAGCCGATGAGTCCGCCGACGACCGCGCCCCCGAGCGCGGCGACGAGGACGCCGGCCGGCTCGGCGCCGTCGCCGACCAGTTGCCCGTAGCCGAGGCCCACGATGATGGCCGCGGCCAGCAGCCCACCCGAGATGGCCCCGACGATGAGGCCGCCGCGCCGCCATGGCCCGGCATACAGGTCCTGGGCCGCCTCGATGAACCGCCGGTCCACTTTCTCGATGGACACGTAGAGCGGCAGGACCATGAACGGGAGGAACTGGTAGGTCAGCCCGCCCACCACCGCGAGCGGCGTCCCGAGGATGCTGAAGTTGGCCGGGACCAGGTGGAGCGCGTCCCGGACCACGGCCAGGACCGGCCCGTCATTGCCGAGGATGATCCGCCAGCTGATGGTGCGGATGAGGAAGCTGGTGAAGAACGGGGCGATGACGAGGAACAGGAGCAGGTTCTTCCAGCGCCCGCCGCGGAACGCAATCGCGTACGCGAGCGGGTAGCCGATGAGGAAGCACAGGATGGTGGCGAGCCCGCCGAACACGATCGAGTTCGAGAAGTTCGGCCCGAACCGCGACAGGCTGCCGCTGTAGTTCTCGATGTCGAAGACCTGGGGCGGGGTCGTGAACCCTGTCCGGAGCGTTCCCTCCGAGAGGCTGAACAGCAGCATCTGGAGGTTGGGCAGCACAAAGAAGAGCAGCAGCCAGAGCAACCCGGGCGCCATCAGCAGGTAGGGGATGGCGCCCCGGGGTGGCCGCAGCCCGACCCTCATCGAGTGGTCGTCCCTGCTCCGTGCGGTGCCGTCGCGAGGCCTTACGCGCCCTCGAGCTCGGACGCGAGGTCATTCCACTTGATGTCCTCGGCGTCCTCGAGGGCCGGCTGCGGGTACATCTTGGCCGCGATGTCGTCGGGCGGGAAGAGCAGGGGATTGGCCGCCAGCTCCGCGTCGCTCTTGGCGATCTCCTCGGCGACGCCCTTCACGGGCGAGATGTAGTAGATCCACGCGGCCAGTCGCGCCGCATTGGCAACGTCGTACACGAAGTCGATCATCGCCTCGGCCGCCGCCTTGTGCTGGGCGCCCTTGGGGATGAGCATGTTGTCCGTCCAGATGATCGAGCCCTCGCTCGGGTAGACGAAGCGGTCGTCCTCGCCGCCGGAGGACGCAAGGTCGCCGGACCAGACGAACGCGACCCACGTGTCGCCGGACCCGAAGTCCTGCAGGTACTCGTTGCCGGTGAACTTGCGGATGTGCCCGTCATCGACGTACGGCTTGAGGAAGTCTCGGACGGCCACCGCGTCGTCGTAGGTCATCTCGGCCGGGAAGTGGCTGAGCTGGCCCTGGGCCTTGAGGTACAAGTCGACGAGCGAGAACGTGTCCGGGTACCCGGTGAGCATCGTGGCCTTGCCCTTGAAGGCCGGGTCGAAGATGTCCCCGATGCTCGTGAGGTCGCGCCCGGTCGAAACCACGTTGTAGCCGAGGCCGGTGGCGCCGGACTGCCACGGGAAGTGGTAGGTCATGTCCGGATCCCAGTCGAGGCCCTTGAGCTCGTCGCGCACGTTCGCGTGCGCGGTCGGCGTGGCCGCGGCGTCGATCTTCTCGATCCACCCGGCCCGCACGACGCGGGCGGCCATGTAGTCGGTCAGGACGATGAGGTCCCAGCCGCTGTCGAGCCCGGCGCCGAGCACCGGCGCGAGCGTGGCGTAGAAGTCCTCGTTCGCCTCGATCTCCTCCTGGTAGTTGACGTCGATGCCGTACTTGGCCTCGAAGTCGGTCAGGGTCGGCGACGAGGTCTCGTCCTCGGTCAGGTCGATGTAGGCGGGCCAGTTGGCGAAGTTGAGGGGCCCGGTGATCCCCGTGTCCGTCGAGGCCGCCGGCGTGCCCGAGGGCGCTGTCGTGCCGCCGCCGCCGCCGCTGCAGGCGGCCAGGAACGCGGCTGCGCCGGCGAGGCCCGTGCCCTGCAGGAAGACGCGACGCGTGAGCGGCGTCGCGAGGAGGTGCTGCGTCTGCTCGGTCATGTGCGGGGTGCTCCTTCCCTGGTCTGCGGTGACGGGTTGCTACTCGTCGGTGGCTGGATTCGCGGCGGCGCCGGAATCGGCGACCGCAAAGGTGTGGTCGGGTGACCAGGCCAGGACGACTTCCTGGCCGGGCCGGTGCAGCGAGCCATGGGAGGTCCGCTCGACGTTCTGTTCGAACACCGTGAGGCGCTGGCCGGACGCGGACTGGATGATGTAGCTCGTGGAAGCGCCGAGGTAGGAGGCGTCCACCACCCGTCCGGACATGCGGTTCATGCGCTCGGGCACGGCCTCGGCATCGCCGTGGAGGCGGATCTTCTCGGGTCGCACGCCGATCCGGAAGGCGGCCTTGCCGTCCACCACGCCGGCCGGGGCGCGAACCACCGCGCCGTCGTCGAGCCGGCAGGTGGCCCAGTCGCCGTCGCGCCCCTCCAGGGTCGCGGCCAGCAGGTTGCTCACGCCGAGGAACCCGGCCACGAAGGCCGTCTCGGGCCGCTCGTAGAGCGTCTCGGGGTCCGCCAGCTGCTCGTACTTGCCCCGGTTCATGACGGCGATGCGATCGGACATCGTCATCGCCTCTTCCTGGTCGTGGGTCACGTAGATGAACGTGATGCCCACGCCCTCCTGGATCCGCTTGAGCTCGACCTGCATCTGCTTGCGGAGCTTGAGGTCCAGGGCGCCGAGCGGCTCGTCGAGAAGCAGGACCGCCGGCTTGTTGACCAGGGCACGGGCCAGCGCGACCCGCTGCGCCTGCCCTCCCGAGATCTGGCCGGGCTTTCGTCGCTCGAACCCGGGCAGCTCCACGAGCTCGAGCATCTCGAGCACCCGCGACTTCACCTCCGATTCGGGGACCTGCCGCCGGCGCAACCCGAAGGCCACGTTGTCGAAGATGGTCAGGTGCGGGAACAGCGCGTAGTTCTGGAAGACGGTGTTGACGTTTCGCTGGTACGGCGGCAGCCAGGTCACGTCCTGGCCGGCCAGCTCGATCTTGCCCGAGGTCGGCTGCTCGAACCCGCCGATCATCCGGAGCGTTGTCGTCTTGCCGCAGCCGGACGGCCCGAGGAGGCTGAAGAACTCGCCGTCCTCCACCTCGAGGTCGATGTGGTCGACCGCGACGATGGCGCCGGATTCGTGCGCCGGTGCGTATTGCGCCACCCGTCGACCCGTGGCATCGCCCCCGAAGGCCTTGTAGACCTGCGTCAGGCGGACTTCGACATCGGGCACGTGGCTCTCGCACCTCCACTCGCGGGAACCTTCCGCGGGGGCGACCGGCCCTGCTGCAGGGGAGCCCGCGCGTGGGCCGAGGATAGGCGCGCGCCGCTGGGAGTGTCAAACCGCGGAACGGCGCAGGAATGCCCTGCCAACGGTGCGAGATTCGCAGCTCAGCCCTCGTCGGGACACGAACTTCGTGCATCCTTGGCGGCCTTGCTCCGCCGGTCGCCGCGATCTTGCCCGCACGCCGGTGCATCGCGGGCGTGCGGGACCGGTCCGGGCTACGATATCGACGCCAGACCTGCCGGAATTCGCACCGTTCGAGGACCCTCATGTCGCCGATCACCATGGACGCCGTCATGGCCGCCCTCAGCACCGTGCAGGAACCGGAGCTTGGCGGGGACCTTGTCACGCGCCAGATGGTTCGGGACCTGACCATCGACGGCAGCGCCGTGGCGTTCACGATCGAGCTGACCACGCCGGCCTGTCCGCTCAAGGACGAGATCGAATCGCGGGTCCGGACCGCCCTCACGCCGATCGGCGTCGAGGCCATCGACCTGAGCTGGGGAGCGACCGTCCGACGGGCTGCCCCGCGCGTCGCCGAACAGCTCCTCCCGGGCGTGAAGAACGTCATCGCCGTCGCGTCCGGCAAGGGTGGCGTGGGCAAGAGCACGGTCGCCGTGAACCTCGCGGTCGCCCTCGCCCGCGACGGCGCCTCCGTGGGCCTCATCGACGCCGACATCACCGGGCCCAACGTGCCTCTCATGCTGGGGCTCGACGGGTCGCCCGGGAAGAGCGAGCACGACAAGATCGTGCCGCTCGAGCGCCACGGCGTGAAGGCCATCTCGATCCAGTTCTTCGTGCCGCCCGGCCAGCCGATCATCTGGCGCGGCCCGCTCGTCGGCGGCGCGATCCAGCAGTTCCTGCGCGACGTGGAGTGGGGCGAGCTCGACTACCTGGTCATCGACCTGCCGCCGGGCACGTCCGACGCCCAGCTCACCCTGGCCCAGGCCGTGCCGATCTCGGGCGCGGTGCTCGTCACCACGCCCCAGGAGGTTGCCCTCCTTGACGTGGAAAAGGCCCTGGCGATGTTCAAGCGGATGAGCGTGCCGGTGATCGGGATCGTCGAGAACATGAGCGGCCTCGCCTGCCCGCATTGCGGCGAGATGATCGACCTGTTCGGACGCGGCGGCGGCGAGCGGTTCAGCCGGGACCACGACCTCGAATTCCTGGGCGGCATCCCGCTCGACGTGACGGTTCGCCAGGGTGGCGACGTGGGCGTGCCGGCCGTGGCGCAGCGCGAACCCGGGCCTGCGGGCGTCGCGCTCCAGCACCTGGCACGGACGGTGGCCGCGCGGATGAGCGTCCGGGCCGCGAGCGGGGCCGGGCAGCCCGTCCTCACCGTCTCCTGAGGGACGGCCCGGCCGGGACCGGGGCGCCGCACGTGGCCGGGGCGCCGCGCAGCGGAGCGTCGTCAGGACGCGGCGACGTCCGGAAGCGTGACCACCGGCGCGGCGCCGGGCTGGACATCGATGATCGTGTCGGGCAGTGCCGGGACCACGAGGCCGTTCGTGACGCCGCACGCCTGGACGATTCGGGGCCGGTCGTCGATCGGGTAGTGGACGAGGATCCCGCGCGGAACGCCTGAGCGGCGCACGTGGTCGATCGCTTCCTCGGCCGTGAGGTGGCCGCGTCGCTCGTCATCGAAGCGGCTCGTGTCGAGGGTTGCCTCGAGGATCAGGAGCTCGGCGCCGCGGGCGAGCTCCACCAGAGCGTCCGAGGGCCCCATGTCGCCGGCATAGACCACGCGCTCGCCGCCATCGGCCTCGATGGACATGGACCAGGCGGGCACGTAGTGGCCGATGGGATGGGGCGTGATCGTGAGGTCGCCGACCCGGATCACCTCGCCGGTCCGATACTCGCGGATGCTGAAGGCGCCCTCGAAGAACCCCGGCCGCTCGCTGATCACGAGCGACAGGTGGTCGAGCTTCTCGCGGCCCCCGGGCGGCAGGTAGACCTCGAGGGGGCGTGGCGCCGGCTCGCCCCACGGGAACCGATACCGGAGCGGTGCGATGTCGATCCAGTGATCGGCGTGCATGTGGCCCACCACGAGGGCATCGAGGCCGGCCGCCCCGATGTGCGCCTCGAGGCGCGACGCGATGCCGCTGCCGATGTCGAACAGCACCGCGGTCGTATCCGTCTGCATGAGGATCCCCGACGCGCCGGTCCCGACGACCGGCTTGGCGGTACCCGTCCCGAGGACGGTCAGGCGCATGACGGCACTCCGCTTGAGGCGCCCTGCGAGCGCCGAGGTCCCGGTGCGCCGGTGCGGCGCGTTCCGGGGATGGTGGCACGACCGGCCACGTCCGTGCAGTGCGTCCAGGCTCCGCGTACGACCGGCCTCACGGTGCCGCCACCCCCAGCGCCCCTTCCGCCTCGACGAGCCTGGCCCGCAGGATCGCCGCAGCGAGGATCGCCGCGCGGGAGCGTCCGATCACGCCGCCAAGGAAGGCGACTCGACGCTCGCTCGTGATCGCATCGGGCGTCGCGACGGTCACCGAGACGACGAGGTCGCCGCCGCGTTCCCGGATCGTGACCACCATGGCCACCTGGGCACCCGACGAGGTCCGGACGTCGCGGGCGAGCGCCTCGAGCGTGGTGGCGGACGTGCTCGTTCGGCTGCGCGGCGCCGGCTCGATCCTGCATTCCGTCACGCGGTCGCCCAGGCCCTCGGCGAGGAGGCCTGCCACGGCGCCCCGCGTACCGCGTTCCACCACGGCGAGTGTCCAGCCGGTTCGGTCGAGGGCCGCCGCGATGGCGTCGGCCCAGGTGGTCTCGCCCGTGGCCCAGACATGGCTCCCGACGAGGTCGAGCACGCGGCTGCTCGCCTGTGCCACGAGCGCCTCAGCCTGGTGGCGGTCGGCCCCGACGGCCGAGACCCGGATGTCGACGCCGTCGGCGCGGGCGTAGGTTGCGACCAGCGGGTTGGCCCCCCGGTCGAGGATGGCGCCGAGGCGGTCCGCGATGTGGGATTCGCCGATGCCCGTGGTCCTGAGGGTCCGAGTCGCAGATGGGCGGCCGAGGCCGCGCCCGGCCAGCCGCGGCAGCACCCAGGCCTGCCACATGGGCCGCATCTCGCGAGGCGGCCCCGGGAGCGCCACGATGACCCGGCCGTCGGGTCGGTCCACCCACCAGCCGGGCGCCGTGCCGTTGTCGTTGGGGATGGCCGTGGCCGACGGGATGCGCCAGGCCTGCTTCGCATTGGCCTGGGCATAGGGCACGCCGCGGCGGTCGAACAGGTCGCGCAGCCAGGCTTCGAGGGCCGGGTCGACCTCGGGGGTCTCGTCGAGGGTGGCCGCGATCGCCTCCCGGGTGAGGTCGTCCGGGGTCGGGCCGAGGCCGCCGGTCGAGACGACCAGGTCGGCGCGTTCGAGTGCGGCCGCCAGGGCGGCCGAGACGGCTTCGAGGTCGTCGGGCAGGGCCGTCATGCGCAGGACGGCGACGCCCGCCTCGGTCAGGCCTCGCGCGAGCTCGCCGCTGTTGGTGTCGCGGGTCTCCCCGACGGTCAACTCGCTGCCGATTGCCAACAGCTCGGCGGTCTCGATCGTGCGCATCGACCGCATGGTACGGGAGCCGCCGAGCGGTCCGGACCGGGCGGGTTGGTATCATCGCCGGGCAAGGGGGCTCCGTGACCGATCCGCAGACACCGCCACCGCAGAGCGCGCCGCCCGGTCTCCGCGAGCAGCTGCTCGCGGTTCGAGACGCGGTGCGGCGGCTCCTGGGCGCCCACATCGAGCTGGCCCGGACGGAGGCCGGCGAGATCGCGTCCGAGATCGGCAAGGTGGCGCTGCTCGCCGGCGTGGCCATCGGCGCGCTCATCGGTGCTGCGCTCCTGATCACGATCGGCGGCGCCCTGTTCCTCGGCGAGTGGATCTTCGGATCGATCGGCTGGGGCGTCACTGTCGGCGTGTCCGCCTCGGTGGCCGTGGCCGTCGGGGCCGTTCTCGTCGCCCTCGGCGCTCCGTCCCGACGTCTCGGCGCGGCGGTTCTCCCGGCGCTCGTCGTCGGCATCCTGTTCGTCCTGCCCGGCGTGCTGCTGCATGCGGGCCTCCGCCCGTGGGCCGGCCTGGGCGTGACGATGGCGTTCCTGGCCTGGGCCATCGCGGCGGGCTACCTCACCGCCCGGGACGGCATCGACACCGACGCCCTCAAGGCCCGCTTCTATCCGGCCACGACCATCGAGACCACGAAGGAGACGATCGAGTGGGTGCGCGAACGGACGCCGCTCGGACCGAAGTCCTAGCCGCCCGCCAGGGCCTCGAGGACGAGGTCGTGCGGCTCGAGGCATCCGCCCGAGCCGCGGTGGACATCCCGGCCCGGATCCGCCGCGAGCCCGCCAAGGTGGGTGGTGCGGCCGCGGGTGCTGCGTTCCTGCTCCTCGGCGGCCCGAAGCGGCTGCTGCGACGCGGACGCCGGGCGATCTTCGGCAAGGACGCGGACCTGCCGAAGTCCATGCTGCCCGGCGAGATCGAGAAGGTCCTCCGCTCGCTTGGGTCGGACGGCGATCGGGTCCGCGGCACGATCGAGCGCGAGTTCGCCGCGTTCCTCGCTGAGCGTGCCCCCTCGCGTCGCGACGCCGACCTGGTCGGCCTCGCCGGGAACCTCGCGGGCAACGTGCTCCGGCCCGCGTCCGTGCGCGCCGGCCGCGAGTTCGCCGAGCGCCTGTTCGCGCCGGACGGCCCGTCGTTCGCCGAGGGCCTGCGCAAGGCGCGCGCCCGGATGGACCGCTCCGTCGACGGGAAGGCCGACGGCTCGAGCGGCTCCTGACGGCGGGCCGACCGCCGGACAAGCTGGC
>CAZVDO010000001.1:28981-45016 GCA_964625345.1 uncultured Anaerolinea sp.
GCCCGGGTATCCTCGGGCCGGGCGAGTGGCGGAATGGCAGACGCGCCGGCCTTAGGAGCCGGTGTCTCGTGAGGGACGTAAGGGTTCGAGTCCCTTCTCGCCCACCACTCCACAGCCGGGCCGCTGCCCGGCGTGCTCCGGCGGTGGCACGCGTCCGCCGGGTCCACCTGCACGCCCGTCAACCGCGTGGGTCGGCCGCGGCCCTTCTTACGTGGGACGTATGTACGCAACCGTCGATGTCCGCCTGGGTGGGGTCGGCGTACTTCAGGTGCCGGGCTCATACGTGGGGCGTATGGCGACGGACCGGGGAGCGCCGGCGCCGCCGGGCTCATACGTGGGGCGTATGACGGCGGCCGGGCGCGCGCCCGCATGGTCACGTACATACGTGGGGCGTATGAGCGGGCTGCCGGGCGGCCACGCGAGCGGGCCGGGAGCGCGCCCGCGCGGTCGCGTACATACGTGAGGCGTATGAGCGGGCTGCCGGGCGGCCACGTATGAGCGGGCTGCCGGGCGGCCACGACGCGGTTGCGCGCCCGCCCGCCCGCGTCTCCCGCCGGTCCCCGGACCCAGCGCCGGACCGGCTCCAACCGCCGACGCCCGTATACTTCGCGACGATGAGCAGCACGATCACCCCCGCACCCAAGAGCTCGATCGCCGTCCGGTTCGAGCTGCCGCCCGAGCACCTCACCAAGGCCCTCGACGAGGCGGTCCGCCACATTTCCCGCCGCACGCGGATTGCCGGCTTCCGGCCGGGCAAGGCGCCCCGCGCGGTCGTGGAACGCGTCGTCGGCACGCCGGCGATCCTCGACGAGGCCATGGACCACCTGATCCAGCGGGCCTATCGCGACGCCCTGGTCGAGCACGACATCACGCCGCTCACCAACGCGGACGTGGCGATCGAGCAGGCTGAGGAAGGCAAGCCGGTCATCTTCACCGCGACGGTCCAGGTCCGGCCCGAGGTGGTGCTCGGCGACTACCGGAACTTCAACTTCCGGCCCGAGATCGACACCATCGACGCACCCAAAGTGGACAAGGTCGTCGAGGAGCTCGCCGACCAGCACGCCACGCTCGTGGCCGTGGAGGATCGCGGCGCCCAGGACGGCGACTACGCGGTCATCGGGTACGTCGGCACCCGCGACGGGGTCGCCTTCGAGGGCGGATCCGCCGAGCGCATGCCGCTCATCCTCGGCCAGGAGCGCCTCATCCCCGGCTTCGAGGCCAACCTCATGGGCCTCAAGCCCGGTGAATCGACCGAGTTCGACATCACGTTCCCCGAGGACTACGCCGAGACGAGCCTCGCCGGCCAGCAGGCGCACTTCGCGGTGGAGCTGCGCGAGCTGCGGGCCAAGGTCCTGCCGCCGATCGACGACGACTTCGCCCGGTCCGTCGGCTCATTCGAGGACCTCGCGGCACTGCGGACCGAGATCCAGGCGCGCCTCGAGCGCAACGCGCTTGACCGGGCGCGGCACGAGTTCTCGGACAAGATCATCGAGTACGCAATCTCGAATGCGACCGTCGAGCTGCCCGACATCCTGGTCGACCAGGAGGTCGAGGTCATGCATGACGAGTTCCGGGGCTCCCTGGCCCGCCAGGGGATCTCGGAGGAGGCCTACCTCAAGGTCGTGGAGAAGACCGAGGCGGATCTCCACACCGAGTTCCGGCCCGGGGCCGAGAAGCGGGTCAAGGTCCTGCTCGTCCTCTCCAAGGTCGCCGAGGCCGAGGGCGTTGCGATCTCGGACGCCGACGTCGAGGCCGAGGTGAACCGGGCGCGGGAGCGCTATCGCGGAGACAAGAAGACGATCGCGTACTTCGAGTCGGCTCGCGGCCGGTCCTTCATCCGGAGCACGCTCCGGCGCAGCCGGGTCGTCGAACAGCTCATCGATGGGTGGCTGGCCGCCCACCCCGAGCACCCGCCCATCCCGCACCTCGAGGACGACGCCCCGACCGGCGTGACCTCGGCCGCGGCGGAAGCCAACGCGGCCATCGATGCCACCGATCCCGGCACGGTGCTGGAGGCCGACGCCTCCGCCGCCGCGGCCGGTTGACCAGCCCACTCGCAACGCGTCAGGAGCCGACCATGCTCGTCCCGATGGTGATCGAGACCTCCAGCCGGGGGGAACGCGCCTACGACATCTACTCGCGCCTGCTCAAGGAGCGGATCATCTTCATCGGGGACGCCATCGAGGACCACCTCGCGAACCTCGTGATCGCCCAGCTCCTGTTCCTGGAGTCCGAGGATCCCGAGAAGGACATCAGCCTCTACATCAACTCGCCCGGCGGCGTGGTGACGGCGGGCCTCGCGATCTACGACACCATGCAGTACCTTCGGGCCCCGGTCAGCACGATCTGCCTCGGGCAAGCTGCGTCCATGGCAGCGGTGCTGTTGGCGGCGGGCGCCCAGGGCAAGCGCTATGCGCTGCCCCACAGCCGGATCATGATCCACCAGGGGTCCGGCGGGTTCCGTGGTGCGCCCCCGGATGCGCTCATCCAGATGCGCGAGTGGGAGCACCTGGTCAAGCTGAACCACGAGATCCTGGCCAAGCACACGGGCCAGCCGATCGAGCAGATCGTCAAGGACACCGATCGGGACCGCTTCATGTCGCCCGACGAGGCCAAGTCGTATGGCATCATCGACGCGGTCTACAACGTCCAGGGAGCGTCGTTGATCGCGCAGGCGCACGCAGCCGGCCTGGCCGGCGGCGAGGGCGGCAAGGTCACCGCGGCCCCCGAGGCGGAGACGAAGAAGTCGAAGGGCTGACCCCGTCCCGGACGAGGTTCCCCCGGCTTCCGCACGAGGCAGACGCGTGAGCACATCAGGCACGAGCTCCACCAAGGGCCCCAAGGTTCCGTACCGCTGTTCGTTCTGCGGGAAGAGCCAGGAGCAGGTCCGCAAGCTCATCGCGGGCCAGGGCGTCTACATCTGCGACGAGTGCATCAACCTGTGCCAGGAGATCATCGACGAGGAGCTCCTGGACCAGCCCAAGGCCAAGCCGGCGGCGACCAAGCTGCCGAGCCCTCGCCAGATCACCTTCGCCCTCGACCAGTACGTGATCAGCCAGGAGAAGGCCAAGAAGGTCCTCTCGGTGGCGGTCTACAACCACTACAAGCGGGTCAACGCCGGCCACGCGGTCGACGAGGTGGAGCTCCAGAAGTCGAACGTGCTGCTCGTCGGCCCGACGGGCTCGGGCAAGACCCTGCTCGCGCAGACCCTCGCCCGGGTCCTGGATGTCCCGTTCTGCATCGCCGACGCCACGTCGCTCACCGAGGCGGGGTACGTGGGCGAGGACGTGGAGAACATCCTGCTCCGACTCATCCAGGCGGCCGACTTCGACGTGACCCGCGCCCAGCGCGGGATCATCTACATCGACGAGATCGACAAGATCGCGCGCAAGGCCGACAACCCGTCCATCACGCGTGACGTCTCGGGCGAGGGCGTCCAGCAGGCGCTCCTCAAGATCCTCGAGGGGACCGTGGCCAACGTGCCGCCCCAGGGCGGCCGCAAGCATCCCCACCAGGATTTCATCCAGATCGACACCACGAACGTGCTGTTCATCTGCGGCGGGGCGTTCGACGGCCTCGAGAAGATCGTCGAGGAGCGGGTCGGGAAGCGGGCCATCGGGTTCGGGTCGGACGCCGCGCCCTCCGCCGTGGAGCGGGCACGCATCCTCGAGCACCTGATGCCCGAGGACCTGCTCAAGTTCGGGCTGATCCCGGAGTTCATCGGCCGGCTTCCGGTCATGGTCACGCTCAACGCGCTGACCGCGGCCGACCTCGTCCGCGTCCTCGTGGAGCCCAAGAACGCGGTCGCCAAGCAGTTCCAGAAGTTCCTGTCGCTCGACAAGGTGGAGCTGGTCTTCACCGAGGGCGCGCTGCAGGCCGCCGCCGACGTCGCGATCGACCGCAAGACCGGCGCGCGGGCCCTCCGATCGATCGTCGAGGAAGCGCTGCTCGAGGTCATGTACGACATTCCCGAGCATGCCGAGATCCGGAAATGCATCATCACCGAGGAGACGATCCGAGCGGGTCGGCGACCGCTCCTCCTCACCAAGACGGACCTCGACAAGGGCGTCGACGAGACGAACTACGAGGAGCTCCTCGAGGGGCACGCCGAGAGCGCCTGACGCCCGGACGGACGGGCAGCCCGCGGCGTCCCGGCCCGATCGGTGAACGGGCCTCAGGGACGCGCGGCGATCACCTCGGCCACGTTGGTTGCCGCCCAGCCGCAACCGAGGATGGTGCCCGCGGCTCCCTCCCAGAGTCGATGCATCCCGACGAAGTGGAGTCCACGGACGGGCGACACGCCCTGGCGCTGGAACGGGGCCCCGTTCTCGGCGAGCGCTCCCGGCACGCGGATCCAGCTGAAGTCCTGCCGGTAGCCCGTGGACCAGATCACGGTCGAGATGCCCTCGGCCTCGAGGTCAAGGTTCGCCGGCGCGGCAGGAATCTCCCCGGGTCGCCAGGCACTCCGCATCTCATGCTCGGGCACGTCCTCGCCTCGGTTGCGAGCAAAGGCCCGGATGCGCGCCACGAAGGCCGTCGCAAAGGCATCGCCGGCCTCGAGCAGCTCCGCAAGGTCCGGGGCGAGGGACAGGTTCGGACCGTCGATCGCGGCCACGTGCCCGACGAGGCGGCCGCCGGCCTCCCAGACGGTGCGCACGTTGAAGTCGTCGACGCCCCATCGCGAGAGCGGCGTGAACGGGTAGTCGATGACCGGGCGGTCCGGGTCCGCGACGACGGTTCGGAAGTCGCCGTTCTCGAGGCGCCACCAGTTCTGGTCGCGACCCCAGAGCCGTCTCGGGACCCAGCCGTGCCGGCCGACCGACACCGTGACACCACGCCCCGCGGCGAGCAGTTCGTACGCAAGTTGCAGGCCCGATTGGCCGGCGCCCACGACGAGCACGTTGCCGGGAGGCAGGTCCTCGGGTGCCCAGTAGTCGTCGGTGTGGATCGAGGTGACCGAGGCCGGCAGGTTCGACGCCAGGGCAGGGACGCGCGCCGCCCCGAAGGCGCCGGTCGCGACGACGACCTCGCGCGCACCCAGCAGACCCGACGACGTACGTAGCACGTACTCGTCCCCGTCCCCGTCCCGCTCGATCGCCTCCACCCGCACGCCGAGGCGCAACGGCGCGCGGAAGGAGGCCGCATACGCCTCCAGGAAGGCGACCAGCTCGGCCGTCGGCGCAAAGCCATCGGGATCGTCGCCCGCATAGGCGAATCCGGGGAGCGCGTTGATCCAATTGGGGCTGACCACCCGGAAGCTCCGCCACCGGCGGGTCCGCCACGTTTCCCCGATGCGCCCCGCGTCCAGCACGACGTGCTCGATCCCGCGCGCGGCGAGCTCGTGGCTCGTTGCCAGCCCTGCCTGGCCCGCGCCGATGACGACCGCGTGGACCGATTCCATCGTGCCTCCGGAGCCCGGTACGGTGACCGCGGACGGCATCGTACGCCGATGAACGCCGTCTGCGACGACCGGACGCGTCGGGCACCATGCGCGCATGCCAGGTGGGACCGGACATCGTGCGGCGCCGCTTCGGGGCGGAGTGCTCAGGGAGTCGGGTATGGCACCACTCCGCGCGCTGTCCGCGCCGGTGCTGGCCGTCGTCGCGACCCTCCTGCTGGCGGCCTGCGGCTCGACACGGCCAACCACGGCCCCACCTGAGCTCGGCATCGACTGGGCCAAGGCCCCGGACGTTGAACGCCCCGGTGAGGGCTTCGTGATCGCCTCGGATCGGCCCGAGCCGGAGGGAACGGGTCGATCGGGCCATCCGATGCACTTCGCGGGCCAGGCGATGATGGCCGACGTGGTCGCCACGAGCGCCGGCCTCGTGGCGGTCGGCTACGTCTACCCGGGCTGGACGCCGGTCGCGTGGACCTCGGCCGACGGCGCGACGTGGCGAGCGGTCTCGATGGGCGACGCGCCGTTCACGTTTCCCGTCAGCGTGGCCGTGGGGGGGTCCGGACGGCTCGTTGCCGGTGGGCGAAGTGGTCCCGAGCCGATCGCCTGGACCTCGGACGACGGGTCGGCCTGGGTGCCGCACCGGGTGCCGACGCTCGGCACCGACGGCACCGCGGAGCGCATCACCACGGTCGTGGCCACTGCCGACGGCTTCCTCGCCGGTGGATCGGTCGGACCCGAGCTGTTCGAGCGTCGGGCCCGGTTCTGGCGCTCCCGCGACGGCGCGGCATGGGAACCGGTCGCGGACGGCGCGGCCTTCTCCGACGCGGAGGTCCGCGCGATCGTGAGCACCCCAGATGGCCTCGTCGCGGTCGGCGTGACCGGCTCGGCCCAGCGGGCCACCGGATCGGTCGCCTGGCGTTCGCCGGACGGCATCGGCTGGACGCGCATCGACGACGACGCCCTGTCCGCGGGGCGAGCGGTCGCGCTCGTCGTCGCGCCCTGGGGCGGGCTCGTGGCCGCGGGCTCGGACCTGGACGAGGGCGAGGCCCTGGCGTGGACTTCGACCGACGGGAGCGCGTGGGCGCTCGCGCCCACGGAACCGTCGCGCCGATACCCGGGCAAGATCCGGTTCACGGATCTCGTGGCGATCGGCGACGCGGTCGTGGGCGTCGGAAACTACGTGGGCCTCCAGTTCGGGACCGCGACGTCATGGATCTCGCACGACGGGATCGGCTGGACGAAGGCACGCGACGCGCCGGTCCAGCAGCAGGGCGAGATGTACGCGCTGGCGCCCGGTGGCCCGGGGATCGTGGCGGTCGGGTCCTACGGGGCGCCTGACAACTACATCCCGACGGTCTGGCTGAGCCCGGCGCGCTGAGGCGGGGTGCGGCGCGGCGGAGGCGGGGGAGAGGCGCGGCGGAGAGGCGCGGCGGGGAGGCGCGCGGGGCGCCCCGCCACCCTGCCCGATGGCCCGCTCCCTGCACCATGGGTGCGGGAGGGCGCCTCCATCGGGTAGCCTCTGGACGTGGATGACAGGGACCTCGTGCCCGGGGCCGTCGAAGGACGCCGCCGGACGACGATCGAGGGGATCACGCCGCTCGTCGACCTTGGGCGCTATCCGGTCAAGCGCAGCGTGGGCGACGTGGTGGTCGTCGAGGCCGACGCGTTCGCCGATGGGCACGACGCCATTCGCGTTCGCGTGCGCCACCGTCCGCCGGGCGCCACGGCCTGGTCCGAGGTCGAGATGGAGGCGCTCGGCAACGATCGCTGGCGTGCGTCGTTCCGTGCGGACCACATCGGCAGCCACGCGTTCGGGATCGTCGCCTGGACCGACCGCTGTGCCACCTGGCGCCGCGACCTCCAGAAGCGGCTCGAGGCCGGCACGGCCACGGATGTCGACCTCCGGATCGGCGCGGAACTCGTGGCCGGCGCGGCGGAGATCGCCCGGGACGCGGGGGCCGCGGAGGATGCCCGCGCATTGGGCGCCCTGGCTCGCCGCCTCGGCGCGGACGGCACGGTCGCCGCGCGTGCGGCACTCGCGCTCGACGCCGACGCGGGCGAGCTCGTGGCCCGCTACCCCGACCGCCGCTTCGCCACCGAGGCTGGCCCGTTCTCGATCACCGTGGACCCCGTGCTGGCCCGATTCGGCGCCTGGTACGAGCTGTTCCCGCGCTCGACCTCGCCGGACCCGGATCGGCACGGAACGTTCGGCGACGTGATCGCGCGGCTGCCGTACGTCGCCGGCATGGGCTTCGACGTGCTCTACCTCCCGCCGATCCACCCGATCGGCCGGACCTTCCGCAAAGGGCCCAACAACGTCACCGAGGCGGCACCGGACGACCCCGGCGTGCCGTGGGCGATCGGCGCCGCAGAAGGCGGCCATACCGCCGTCCATCCGGATCTGGGCACGCTCGACGACTTCGCCGCGCTCGTCACGGCGGCCCGCGAGGCCGGCCTCGAGATCGCCCTCGACATCGCCTTCCAGGCGTCGCCCGATCATCCGTTCGTGCTTGAGCACCCGACGTGGTTCCGGCAGCGGCCGGACGGCACCGTGCAGTACGCGGAGAACCCACCCAAGCAGTACCAGGACATCTATCCCTTCGACTTCGAGTCCGAGGACTGGCGCGGGCTGTGGTCCGCGCTGCTCGACGTGATCCGGTTCTGGATGGCACGGGGGGTCCGGATCTTCCGGGTCGACAATCCGCACACGAAGGCGCTGCCCTTCTGGGAGTGGTGCATCGCAGAGGTGAAGCGGACCGACCCGGATGTCCTGTTCCTCGCCGAGGCCTTCACCCGGCCCAAGGTCATGTACGGCCTGGCCAAGCTCGGGTTCTCACAGTCCTACACGTACTTCACCTGGCGCACCGGGAAGCAGGAGTTGATGGACTACTTCCGCGAGCTCAGCACGCCGCCCGTCAGCGAGTTCTTCCGCCCCAACGTGTGGCCCAACACGCCGGACATCCTCCACGAGACCCTCCAGCACGGTGGTCGGCCGATGTTCGAGTCGCGCCTCGTGTTGGCCGCCACGCTGGCGGCGACGTATGGGATCTACGGGCCGGCCTACGAGCTGCAGGAGCACGTGGCCCTGCGCCCGGGGAGCGAGGAGTACCTCGATTCCGAGAAGTACCAGCAGCGAACCTGGGACCTCGAGGATCCCCGCAGCCTCGCCCCGCTCATCACCCGCATCAACGGGATCCGGCGTGCCCATCCGGCGCTCCAGGCCAACGACGGCCTGCGCTTCCACGCGGTCGACGACGAGCTCGCCATCGCCTACACGAAGATGAACGCCGACCGATCGGACGTGGTGCTCACGGTGGTCAACCTCGATCCCGGCACCGCCCGGACGGTGAGCGTCGACCTCGAGCTGTGGGTGATCGGGCTCGACCACGACGCGCCCTACGAGGCGGAGGACCTCCTCGGCGGAGGAACCGCCCTGTGGCACGGCGGCCGCGCCGAGGTGCGCCTCGATCCGTCGGCCGGGACGCTCACGGGTTCGGCGCGGATGTGGGCGCTCCATCGGCGGCCCCGCTCCGAGCGCGACTTCGAGGCCTACCTGTGACGGCGCGAGCGGTCGCGCCGCGGACCGGCCGCCCCTCCGGCAACGGGCGGCGCAGCAGTCGGTCGTCGGTCATCGGCGCCACGAGCCAGTGGTACAAGGACGCGATCATCTACGAGGTCCACGTCCGTGCGTTCCGCGACAGCGACGGGGACGGGACCGGGGACTTCTCGGGGCTGACCGAGAAGCTCGACTACCTGGTCGACCTCGGCGTCACGGCGGTCTGGCTCCTCCCGTTCTATCCGTCCCCATTGCGGGACGACGGCTACGACATCGCCGACTACGCGGGCGTCCACCCCGACTACGGCACGCTGCGCGACGCGAAGACCTTCATCCGCGAGGCCCACCGGCGCGGCCTCAAGGTGATCACCGAGCTCGTGTGCAACCACACCTCGGACCAGCACCCATGGTTCCAGCGCGCCCGCCGCGCCAAGCCGGGCAGCCCCCAGCGCGACTTCTACGTGTGGAGCGACACCCCGGACCGGTATCGCGAGGCCCGGATCATCTTCACCGACACCGAGACCTCCAACTGGACCTGGGACCCGGTCGCGGGCGCCTACTTCTGGCACCGCTTCTTCTCCCACCAGCCCGACCTCAACTTCGACAACCCGAAGGTCCGCGAAGCCATCATCCACACCATGGACCAGTGGTTCGAGATGGGGGTCGACGGCCTCCGGCTCGACGCCATCCCGTACCTGTTCGAACGCGACGGCACCAACTGCGAGAACCTGCCCGAGACGCACGCCTTCCTGCGCGAGCTGCGCCGGCACATCGACGAGCGCTTCACCGACCGGATGCTCCTGGCCGAGGCGAACCAGTGGCCCGAGGATTCGGTGGCCTACTTCGGGAACGGCGACGAGTGCCACATGTCGTTCCACTTCCCGCTGATGCCGCGGATGTACATGGCCCTGCGCCTCGAGGACCGGTTCCCGATCGTGGACATCCTCTCCCAGACGCCGGCCATTCCGGACACGTCCCAGTGGGCGCTGTTCCTGCGCAACCACGACGAGCTGACCCTCGAGATGGTCACCGACGAGGAACGCGACTACATGTACCGGGTCTATGCCCAGGACCCGCAGATGCGGATCAACGTGGGCATCCGGCGCCGGCTCGCCCCGCTCCTCGGCAACCACCGGCACCGCATCGAGCTCCTCAACGGGCTGCTGTTCTCCCTCCCCGGTACGCCGGTCATCTACTACGGCGACGAGATCGGGATGGGCGACAACGTCTACCTCGGCGACCGGAACGGCGTGCGCACCCCGATGCAGTGGAGCGGGGACCGCAACGCCGGGTTCTCCTCGGCCAACCGCCAGTCCCTGTACTTCCCGGTCATCACCGACCCGGAGTACCACTACGAAGCGGTCAACGTGGAGGCCCAGCAGGCCAACCGGAACTCGCTCCTGTGGTGGATGAAGCGGGTCATCGCCCTGCGCAAGCGGCACCCGGCGTTCGGGCGCGGCACCATCGAGTTCCTCCAGCCCGAGAACCGGCGGGTCCTTGCCTTCACCCGCCACCACGAGGACGACACGCTCCTGGTGGTGGCCAACCTCTCGCGGTTCTCGCAGCCCTTCGAGCTCGACCTGTCCGCCTACGCGGGCCGCCTGCCGGTGGAGGTCTTCGGGGGCGGGGAGTTCCCGCGGATCACGACCGAGCCGTACCGGCTGGTCCTCGGCCCGCACGCGTTCATGTGGTTCACCATCGAGCAGCCGCTCGACGCCGATGCGGAGGCCGATCGCGAGGCCCCGCTGCTGCCCGCGGCCGGGTCGCTCGCGGACCTCGCCACCGGCCAGGACGGGGAGCGCCTGGCCGGCATCCTCGCCCGCTGGATGCGCGGTCGCCGCTGGTATCGCGGCAAGGCCAGGCGGATCCGCAGCGCCGACATCACCGCGACGCTGCCCCTCGACTTCGATGGCCGGGAGGTCCTGCTCATCGTCCTCGCCGTGCAGTACGCGGAGGGCGAGGGCGAGGAGTACATGATCCCGGTCACGCGGGCGCCCCGGAAGGTGCGCGGCAAGTCTGCACCCGTGACGCCGCCGATCGCGCGGCTCGGCTCCGACGAGATCCTCGTCGACGCCATGAGCCTCGGGGCAGTGGCGGAGCAGCTCACCCGGGCGATCGGGGAACGCCGGCGCTGGCGCCGCGGCGGCATCCTCGCCCAGGCCCAGCCCACGCGGGCCTTCCGGGCCCTCGGCGGCGCGAGCGGCACCCTGGTCGGCCAGCCGTCGCGGGCCGAGCAGAGCAACAGCTCGGTCCTCATCGGGGATCGGTTCATCCTCAAGCTGTACCGCCGGTTCGAGGCGGGCACCAACCCGGATGTCGAGATCGGGCGGTTCCTGACCGAGCGGGGCTTCGCCAACGTGCCGGCCCTGGCCGGTTCCATCGACCTCGAGCGGCCGGGCCTCGAGCGGGCCACCGCGGTGACCCTCCAGGCGCTCGTGCCGAACCAGGGCGACGGCTGGTCCCACGCGCTCGACGTGCTGGGCGACTACCTCGATCGCGCGAAGACGCAGGTCGACGCCGCGCCCGCCGTGCCGCGCACGGCCGCCGGCCTGCTCGAGCTTGCCGGGGCGCCCGTCGACCCGATGGTCAACGAGGCCGTGGGCGCCTACCTCGACCAGGCCCGCCTGCTCGGCGAGCGCACGGCGGAGCTCCACCTCGCGCTGGCCTCCGATCCCGTCTCGCCCGCCTTCGCCCCGGAGCGTGCCGGATCGCTCTACCAGCGGTCGGTCTACCAGTCGATCCGCTCATCGGCACGCCTGGCGTTCGAACTGCTCCGGCGGCGACGCGACACGCTGGCCCCCGGCCTCGAGGCGGCGGTCGACGATGCCCTCGGGCTCGAGGGCCGCGTCGGCGCGATGCTCGCGCCGCTCGTCCGGCGCAACCTCGGCGGCGAGAAGATCCGCTGCCACGGCGACTTCCACCTCGGCCAGACGCTGTACACGGGCCGGGACTACCTGATCATCGACTTCGAGGGCGAGCCCGGCCGTCCCCTGAGCGAGCGGCGGATCAAGCGCACGCCCCTGGTGGACGTGGCCGGCATGCTCCGATCCTTCCATTACGCGGCGCGCGGCGCCCTCGTGGAGCGGACCGCATCGGGCGCCATCCGGCCCGAGGACGTCGCTGCCCTCGAGCCGTGGACCGAGGCGTGGGCGTCGTGGGTCTCGGGCGCCTACCTCGCCGGGTATCGCGAGGCGGCCCGGGGCGCCGGGTTCCTGCCGGTCGACGACGAGGCCTGGGCCTCGTTCCTCGACGCGCTCCTGCTCCAGAAGGCGTTCTACGAGCTCGACTACGAACTCAACAACCGGCCCACGTGGGTCGGGATCCCGCTCTCGGGCATCGCCGGCCTCCTGCGCGGCTGAGCGAACCCGTGCGCGCCCTCGTCCTGACGAACGAGTACCCACCCAACGTCTACGGGGGCGCGGGCGTCCACGTCGACTACCTCACCCGGGAGCTCGCCAAGCTCATCGACGTGGATGTCCGAGCCTTCGGGGACCAGGCGTCGCACGAGGGCCGGCTCGCCGTGCGGGGCGTGCACGCGGCCCACGACTTCACGCGGGTCGACCAGCGGCTCGCGGGGGCGCTCGGGCCGCTGAGCCGGGACCTGTCGTTCCTGGCCTGGCCGGTCGACGCCTCGGTGGTCCACTGCCACACCTGGTACAGCCACCTCGGCGGGGTCCTCGCAAAGCTCCTGTACGGGATCCCTCTCGTCATCACGACCCACTCCCTCGAGCCACTCCGGCCGTGGAAGCGGGAGCAGCTCGGCGGCGGCTACGAGGTCTCGGCCTGGGTGGAGCGGACCGCGATCGAGATGGCCGATGCGGTCATCGCCGTCTCCCGCGAGACGCGCGCGGACGTGGAACGGCACTTCACCGTCGCTCCGGAACGGCTCCACGTGATCCACAACGGGATCGACACGGACGAGTACCGACCCGTCGGCACGTCGGCCGCGATGGAGCGGTTCGGCATCGACCCGACGGCGCCGTTCGTGCTCTTCGTGGGCCGGATCACCCGCCAGAAGGGCATCGTCCACCTGGTGCGGGCCATCCAGCACCTCGATCCCGGGATCGGCGTGGTGCTGTGCGCCGGGGCACCCGATACGCCCGAGATCGCCGCCGAGATGGAGGCGGGAGTCGCCGAGGCGCAGGCCTCGCGGCCCAACGTCGTGTGGATCCCGGAGATGGTGGACAAGCCCACGGTCATCGAGCTGTACAGCCGGGCCGCCGTCTTCTGCTGCCCGTCGGTGTACGAGCCGTTCGGGATCATCAACCTCGAGGCCATGGCCTGCGAGACGGCGGTCGTGGCAAGTGCGGTCGGCGGGATCCCCGAGGTGGTCGTCGACGGCGAGACGGGGCTGCTCGTCCCGTTCGCGCCGGCACCCGGCGGCGGCTTCGCGCCGGCCGATCCCGACGCCTTCGAGCGCGGCCTGGCCGCGGCGATCAACGCGCTCATGGCCGACCCGGCGCGACGAGCGGCGATGGGGAGCGCGGGGCGGCGGCGGGCGATCGAGCAATTCAGCTGGGCATCGATCGCACGCCAGACGGTCGACCTCTACGCCTCGCTGGTCGGCTGACGCCTGGACTCGGCGGCGCCCCGGGCCACCGCGGCCACGGTCGACCGGCGGTGGCGGTTCACCCGGGTGCTACACTCGCGCCCTCACGGCGACGACCGAGAGGAGTAGGGCCGGGTCGGCCACGGAGCGAGCGCGGGACGGTGCGAGCCGCGCAGGCACGACGGATCCGAAGGTCGCTCGCGAGCCGTGCGGTCGGCGCCCGATAGCGCGCCACGAGGAGGCCCCGGCGCCGCGACGGCCCGGACCGCGATGAGCGGGCCCGGCGGGACCTCGAACCAGCAGGTGGTACCACGACCCCGTTCGTCCGCTGGACGAGCGGGGCGTTTGTCGTTTCGGGACGGCGCGCACGCCGTTCCCCGACCCGCGTCGCAGCAGGGAGATCGCGATCACGATGTCCGACCAGCCGCTCGCCAAGACGTACAGCCCGTCGGATGTCGAGCCCGGCGTCTACGAGCGCTGGCTCGCCGCGGACGTCTTCGCCCCCGACGGCGCGGGTAGCCGGGCCGACCGGGCCCAGCCGCCGTTCGTCATCATCCAGCCGCCCCCGAACGTCACCGGCTCGCTCCACCTCGGGCACGCCCAGCGGACCGCCGTGGAGGACCTGATGGTCCGCCAGGCCCGCATGGCCGGACGCCCGACGCTCTTCCTGCCCGGCCTGGACCACGCCTCGATCGCCGCCCAGTTCGTCCTCGACGGCATCCTGGCGAAGGAGGGGGAGAGCCGGCAGTCACTCGGGCGCGATCGATACCTCGAGCGCATGCGCGCCTTCTCGGATGCCACGAAGCCGGTGATGCTCGGCCAGCAGCGGCGGGTCGGTGCGTCGGCGGACTGGGGCCGGCTCCGCTACACGATGGACGATGGCAGCGCCACGGCGGTCCGCCACGCGTTCGCGCGGCTCTTTCGATCCGGGCTGGCCTACCGGACCGAGGCGCTCGTCAACTGGTGCCCGGGCTGCCGGACGAGCCTGTCCGACCTCGAGGTGATCGCGACGCCGACCCAGGGGTCGATCTGGACGCTCCGCTACCACCTGATCGATGAGGCAACGGCGGCACCCGACCCGGCCGCGTGGATCACCGTGGCCACCACCCGGCCCGAGACGATCCTGGGCGACACGGGCGTGGCGGTGCATCCCGAGGACACGCGCTACGCCCCGCTCGTGGGCCGGCGCGTGCGGATCCCGTTCGTGGACCGCGACGTGCCCATCGTGGCCGACGAGGCCGTGGACCGCGCCTTCGGGACGGGTGCCGTGAAGGTGACTCCCGCCCACGATGCCACCGACCTCGAGATCGGCCACCGGCACGGCCTGGCGGCCATCGACGTGATGCAGGACGACGGATCGCTCAACGCCGTCGCGGGTCCCTACGCCGGACTGGATCGGTTCGCGGCCCGGGCCCGCGTCCTCGAGGACCTCGCCGCGCTCGGCGACCTCGAAGGCGAGCGACCGCACGAGCTCGTGCTCGGGCGCTGCCAGCGCTCGGACGACGTCGTGGAGCCGCGTCTCAAGACCCAGTGGTTCGTCCGCACCGAGCCCCTCGCGGCGCGCGCGCTCGAGGCGAGCCGGAGCGGGCGCATCCGGATCCTGCCCGAGCGGTTCGAGAAGGTCTGGGAGCACTGGCTCACGGGCATCCGGGACTGGAACGTGAGCCGCCAGCTCTGGTGGGGCCACCGGATCCCGGCCTGGTACTGCCCGGACGGCCACGTGACCGTCACCGAAGACCCCGACGGCCCCTCGGCCTGCGAGGCATGCGGCCGGCCGTCCGAGCGCCTGGTCCAGGACCCCGACATCTTCGACACGTGGTTCAGCTCGGGCCTGTGGCCGTTCTCGACGCTCGGTTGGCCCGAGGCCACCCCGGATCTCGACCGCTACCACCCCGGATCGGTCATGGAGACCGGCTACGACATCATCTTCTTCTGGGTCGCGCGCATGGTCATGCTGGGCCTCGAGCTGACGGGGGACATCCCGTTCCACACCGTGTACCTGTCAGGCCTGATCCGCGATCCCTACGGGCAGAAGATGTCCAAGACCAAGGGCAACGTGGTGGACCCGCTCGAGCTCATCTCGACCACCGGCGCCGACGCGCTCCGGTTCGCGCTCATCCACGGCTCCGCCCCCGGCCAGGACCAGAAGTTCGGCCTGGCCAAGGTCGAGAACGCGCGGAACTTCGCGAACAAACTCTGGAACGCCACGCGGTTCGTCCTGGGCGCGCGGCCCGAGTCGATCCCGGCGACGGCCCGCCGGGTCGCCCCTGCTGCGGACGACCTCGGTCCCGCCGAGCGCTGGATCCGATCGCGCGCCGCCGGGACGGCCGAGGCGGTGGACCGGGCCATCCGCGAGTTCCAGTTCGCCGAGGCGACCCGGGCCGCGTACGAGGGCATCTGGACGGAGTTCTGCGACTGGGGCCTCGAGTTCGCCAAGGTCCGGCTCTCGGACGCATCGCAGCCGCGCGCGGTGCGGGAGGCGACCTGGTGGACGCTCGTCGAGGCCCTCGACACGTACCTCCGGCTGCTCCA
>CAZVDO010000001.1:45116-49348 GCA_964625345.1 uncultured Anaerolinea sp.
ACGCGATCGCGCGCGACTGGAGAAGGAGCTCACCGAGGCCGAAGGCCACCTGGCGGCGGCGCAGGCACGGCTCGCCGACGAGCGATTCGTGTCACGCGCCCCGGCGTCGGTGGTCGCCGGGGCGCGTGCGAGAGAGGAGGAGCTCCGCGAGGCCGTGGAACGGCTTCGGGCCCGACTGGCGGGCTGAGGTCGATCGCGTCGCCGCGGCCGGCCTCGTGCCCTGGGTCACGCGGTCAACGGTTCAGCCCTTCACCGCCCCGCCCGTGATGCCACGGACGAAGTAGCGCTGGAGCGCGAGGAACACGACGAGCGGGAGGGCCATCGTCACGAAGGCCGCCGCCGTCAGGAAGTGGGTCTCGCCGCCGAGGGAGTTGACGAGGTTCGCCACCACCACGGTCAGCGGGAGGTTCTCCTGGTGGGTCGCGCCGATGTAGATCAGCGAGACCAGCAGGTCGTTCCAGACGAACAGGAACTGGAAGATCGCGAGGGAAGCGAGGACCGGCACGCTCATCGGGAGCGCGAGCCGGAAGAACGCGGTGGTCGGGGTTGCCCCGTCGATCGCCGCGGACTCGAACACCTCGCGAGGCAGGCCGCCCATGTAGTTCCGGAGGAGGTACACCGCGAACGGCAGGCCGTATCCGGTGTGCGCGAGCCACACCGCGAGGAAGGAGCCGGCGACGCCGGTCGACGCGAACAGCCGGAGGACCGGGATGAGCGTCGACTGGAGCGGCACCACGAGCAGGCCCACGACGATCACGAACAGGACGTTCCGGAAGGGGAAGTCCATCCATGCGAAGGCGTAGGCGCAGAACGCGGCCACCATCACCGTGATCACGGTCGAGGGGATCGTGATGAACAGGCTGTTGATGAACGCCTCGCCCAGGCCGCTCCGGGTCAGGACGTGCTCGTAGTTCTCCAGGGTGAAGTCGAAGGGCGGCGCGAGCGACGTCCACCAGCCCGAGCTCGAAACGTCGGCCGCGGGCCGGAACGAGTTGATGAACAGGCCCAGCGTTGGGATCAGCCAGATGAACATCAGGCCGAGGATCACGCCGTGGAGCCCGATGCGGCCCCAGATCGGCCGGCGCGCGCCGGCTGGCTTGGTCAGGGCGGTCATCGGATGGCCTCCTGCTCGCGGAAGCGGCGGATGTTGAGGGCCATGAACGGGATGATCGTCACGAGCAGCACGATGGCCACCGCGCTCGCCCTGCCGAAGTGCCCGTTGATGAACATCTCCTGGTACATCCGATGGGCGATGACGTCGGTGTCGTAGTTACCGCTGGTCATCGTGTAGACGATGTCGAACGATTTCAGGGCCGTGATGACGATCGTGGTGCCGACCACGAAGACCGTCGGCAGGAGCAGCGGGAAGATGATTCCCTTGAAGACCTGCCACTCGTTGGCCCCGTCGACGCGGGCCGCCTCGAGGAGCTCCGTGCTGATGCCCTTGAGGCCGGCCGACAGGATGACCATCGCGAAGCCGGTCCACATCCAGATGCCGACGATGATCAGGAACGCGTTGTTGAACGGCGCCGTCTGGATGAACGCCTCCGGGCCCAAGCCCACGATC
Organism: uncultured Anaerolinea sp.; assembly: GCA_964625345.1. GTDB lineage: Bacteria > Chloroflexota > Limnocylindria > Limnocylindrales > CSP1-4 > UBA5189. The sequence goes on from CAZVDO010000001.1 coordinate 46,684, forward strand.
CCGAGCACGGCGTTGAGCGTGCCGGTCTGGGGCGATCCCGGCGCCCGGTACTGGTACATGAACGTCCAGATGATCGACGCCGCCACGAAGCTGATCGCGAGCGGCACGAAGATCACGGACTTCGCGACCGATTCGTAGCGAACCCGGTCCACCAGGACGGCAATCAGCAGTCCAAGCCCCACCACGCCCACGGTCATGAACACGACCCACAGGACGCTGTTCCGGAGCGAGACGAGCGTTGCCGAGCTCGAGAAGAAGTACGCGTAGTTGTCCAGCCCCACGAACGTCTGGCCGGTCTTGTCCTGGAAGGACAGGATCACGGTGTTGATCGTCGGGTAGATGAGGAACACGATCAGGAACAACATGGCCGGGGCGATCCACAGCCATGGGCGCACCCGCGCCCGGCTCCGCTCCGCGATCAGGCCGAGCAGGCGCTCGCCCAGCAGGACGTAGCCGACGAGGACGGCGGGGACGCCGACGACCACGATCGCGGCGGTGAGAATCCGTTGATCCATGGGTCCCTCCGCGTCAAACGATGGGTGGGGGGACCGGCGAACCGGTCCCCCCGGAAGCGATCAGCCGCGCGCTGCGGCCGACGCCTCGTCAAGGCCCGCGAGGATCTCGTCGAGCTTGCTCTGGTCCTGGGCGAAGTCGACCATCGCCTTGAAGAACGCGGACTGCAATGCCGTGGGCATCAGGTCCCCGCCGTCGAAGCGGAAGATCTTGGCGCTGCCGAGGATCTCGGCGGAGCGCTTCGAGACGTCGTCCGGGTACTCGGTGACCTTGGTGTTGCCCGAGAGGGCGCCGCCGCGCGAAACCCAGATCTGCTGTGCCTCGGCAGTGACGAGGTACTTCAGGAGGTCGCGGGCCGCCGGCGTGTCGTTGAACATGCCGAACAGGTCTCCGGCGCCCGTGAAGGCACCGGCGTAGGCCGGGTTGATGTCCGGCATCGGGAAGAAGTCGAAGTCGCCGTCGGCGGCTCCGCCCTGGTTCTTGAAGAAGTCGGTGATGAAGCTCGCCTGGTGATGGAAGAGGCAGCCAGGAGGGCTCGTGAACAGCGGGTTGCCGCCGTCACCGAAGTTGGTGCTCACGACGGTGTTGGCGCCGCCGTAGCTCTTGTCGAGGACCTTGCCGAAGGCCTCAAAGGCCGACTTGATCTCGGGCGAGGCCCACGCCTGGGTGCCGTTGACCCACGCGTCGTAGACGTCCGGACCGGACTGGCGGAGGACGAAGTCCTCGATCCAGTCGGTGCCCGGCCACCCGGACGCGGCGCCCGACTCCAGGCCCACGCACCAGAGCGCCTCGGCGTTCCCGGTCGGCGTGTTCATCACGTCGTCCCAGGTCGCCGGCGCGCCGCCGGTGTAGTCCATCGGGTTGTACCAGATGAGGCCCTTGAGGGCGCTCTTGATGAAGACGCCCACGATCTTGCCGTCGACCGTTCCGAGGTCGACGAACGCGGGGGACGTCTCCGCCTTGTAGGTGGCCGTGTCGAGGACGTTGTCAAGCGGCTTGAGCGCGCCCGACTTGCCCCACTCGACCATCTGGCCGGGACCCGGCAGGCCGGCCAGGTCGGGCAGGATGCCCGACGCGACGCCGGTCGTCAGGACCGCGTTGATGTCCCGGGTGCCGGTGTACTGCACCGTGTTCCCGGTCTTCTCTTCCCATGGCTTGACCATGGCAAGGAAGGACTCCTGCTCAGCGCCGCCCCACGTGCCGATGACGGACACCTTCGTGCCGCCCGACGCCGTGGAGCCGTTGTTGCAGGCGGCTGCGGCCAGCACGACCACGGCCCCAAGGCCCGCGAGCCGTCGCCAGCCCATCCGAGAGCTCTGCATCCGCAGTCTCCTTTCTGGCCGGATTTCCGGCCACTCCTCCTGTCCCCTCGGTCGTCGACCGGTAAGGGCCCCTGCTGATGTCACGTCGGCCGCGGAGCGGTCGACGACCGAACGACAATCCGCGTCGCCAGCAACGTTCGGAGCGGTACGTCCCGTCCTGCCACGACATCGAGCAGTGCGGAACCAGCCGCCAGGCCGAGCTCGTGTGCTGGCAGGCGGATCGTCGTCAATGGGGGGTCGAAAAAGGGCGCCAGCGGGATGTCGTCGAATCCGACGACGGAGATGTCGTCGGGGACACCCAGGCCGGCGACCCGGATCGCGCCGATCGCGCCCAGCGCGATGACGTCACTGGCGCAGAACACGGCATCGGGCCGCGTCCGCTCGAGGATGGACGCCATGGCCCGATGGCCGCTCGCGGCATCGAAGGCGCCCTCGGCGATGAGCTCGGGATCGTCCGCGACGCCGACCGCGGCGAGCGCCGCGCGATAGCCGGCCAGGCGGTCGATCGCCGAGGTGTAGGTGAGCGGGGCGTTGGTGATGATGGCGATGCGGCGGTGGCCGAGCTCGAGCAGGTGGTCGACCGCGGCCCGCGCGCTGGCCACGTTGTCGATGTCCACGCTCGGGGCGTCGAGGCCCGGGAGATGGCCCTGGATCACGACGGGGAACCCGTCGGCCACGAGGTCGGCGAGCTCCGGATCGTCCGACAGTGGGCCCGAGACGATGGCGCCGTCGGCCCGTCCGGTCCGGACGAGGTCGCCATAGGTGTGCTCGTTGGGACCGAGCGCCTCGACCAGCACGCGGAAGTGCGCGGATCGGGCGGCGGTGGACAG
>CAZVDO010000001.1:49448-126734 GCA_964625345.1 uncultured Anaerolinea sp.
GTGACTCGCGTCAGTAACACGTATTACTAACGGTTCACGAAGGATCCGTCAAGGTTTCGCAACGGTGCCTGGGAGCCGGGCCACCGGCACCAGTGCTGCCAGCCTCAGTCGGTCGCCCCGAGGTCGGCCAGGGTGGCGACCACGGCCGCGGCAGCCCAGGCCTGCGGGCCATTGGCGTCGGTCAGCAGGCCGCGCCCGGTGGCGGTGCGCCGCGCGCGCCGGCCCCACGTCGCGGGCTCCGTGCCGGTCGAGGGCCGAAAGGCAATCGGTCCGCGCCCGGGCACTCTGGCATCGCCCGAGAAGAGTTCCGGCATCCGTGACTGCGGGAAGCCGTGCGCCGCTGCCAGGAGCTCCGCGGCCAGGCGGTCGGCGAGGTCGAGGGCTCCGTACCGACGCAGGCCCCGGATCGCGATCGCCGTGTCGTGCGGCCACACGCTGCCCCGGTGGTAGGAGTGTGCGTCGTAGCCGGGCTGGCCCTGGGCGAGGGTCCGCAGGCCCCAGCCGCTGTCGAGATCCTCGAGGCCGAGCCGCTCGATCACCGATGCGGCCCGCTCGGGCGGCACGATCCCGGACCACAGCAGGTGCCCCGGCGCCGACGTGATCGTCCGGATCTGGACTCCGTTGCCGTCGAGGCCCATCGCGTACGTGCCCGCCTCGGGCCACCAGAACCGGGCGTTCGTCGCGTCATCGAGGGCCCTCGCGGCGCGGTCCAGGCGCTCGGCCAGGGCACGGTCGTCGATGACGACGCGGGCGAGCTCCGCCATGCGGCGGCGCGCGTCCACGACGTAGCCCTGGTGCTCGGCGAGGGCGATCGGGTGGGCCGGTGGCGCCCCGTCCTCGCCCACGATCCCGTCCGCGGAATCGCGCCAGCCCTGGTGAGGGAAGCCGCCGGGGTGGCTCGGGGCGTACGACTGGAAGCCGTCGCCGGTTCGGTCACCGGACATGTCGATCCAGTCGAGTGCGCGGAGCGCCGCGGGCCACAGCTCGCGGACCAGCGCCGCGTCCGCACGGGCCCGCCACGCTTCCGAGAGGCCGATCAGGAACAACGGGGTCGCGTCGTGGCTCCCGTAGTACGGCCGGAAGGGAATGACGCCCCTGGTTGCGAGTTCGCCGCGGCGCAGCTCGTGCGGAATCTTGCCCGGTTGCATCTCGCGCGACGGATCCGGTTCGGTTGCCTGCAGCGCCGCGAGCCACCGCAGCGTTCCCGGGAGCACGGCCGGTCGGACCGGGAGCGCGAGCATCGCCGCGAGCAGGGAATCGCGCCCGAAGAGCGTGGCGTACCAGGGAATTCCCGCGCCGTAGGCCACCCACTCGGGGTGGTCCGGCGGCCGGATCTCGAGGGCGTCGAGGTCGCGCAGCGATCGGACCCACGCCCGCCTCGCCCCGGCGACGGACGTCCCGAGCCGCGTCGTGGGCGGTGGCAGGGTCGAACGGTCGCGCGCCAGTCGCTCGTCCCGACCCCGGGTAGCTGCCCGCGCAGCCGGTCGCGCCGCGCCGGGCCACGGCCTGAGGTCAAGCCGGATCTCGGCACGGGTCGTGCCGTCGCGCGGAAGCCGCACGCGGAGGCCGGTCCGGGTGGCCTCGACCGGGAGGTCGGTCCGGATGGCGATCTCGAGGCCGCGGCGCCAGCCGGGCGCCAGGTGGACCAGCTGTACACGGCCGGTCTTCGGGTCGACGGTGCGCTGGACTCGCCGGCGACGCAGTGGGGCAAGGCCCCGGACCTCGAACACGTCAGCGAAGTCGCTCGCGAACCGCAGCTCCAGCAGCTCCGCGCCCTCACGCACCGGCTCGATCCTCAGGCGCTCCCGCATGCCCCGGGCGGTGAGCGACCGCTCGAGCGTGAACGAGCTCCGCGCGCTGAGCGCCCGCCAGCGGGCCCTCGTGGTCCCATTGCCGCGGCCCGGGCGCCATCCGGGCGGGCGACCGTCGAGGCGCCACGCCCACGTGGACAGGATCCGCGTGTCGTCCTCGAACCATCCGTCGCGCTCGGCCGCAACGAAGTCGGAGGTCGCGCGGTACCGGAGGACGCGGCTGCCCGAGAACAGGGCGGCGGAGCGCGCGAGGTCCGGGGCGACGTCGTCGTGTGTCATGGGCCCAGTGTCGGCCATCGATCCGGAGGGCGCCGGATGAGGCCCATGGCGGGAACGGGTCCGTGCCAGGATCCCGTGCGTCGTGCCGTCCGGGACGAGCCGACCAGTGGGCCCCTCGCGCCATGCCTGGCCCCCGCGGGGCGGCCGGCTCCCCTGAACGGCGCTGCTACGATACGAAGGGTCGAAACCACGCCGATTCCGGGAGATGTCCGTGCCGCTCGAGTTCCTCCGTCGCCGGGGCCAGGATCCTGCACCCGCGCCCGCCGCCGCTCCCGTGCCGACGACGGCCGGCACGGCGATGCCCGAGGAGGTCGTGGCCCAGGAGCACCAGCTTCGGCTCAACTACGCGGGCAAGACCAGCGAGGGCGTCCGGATCAAGGCCGGCCCGGCCGCGCTCGCCGACCTGCCGTCCATGCTGGCCGGCATCGCCAAGAGCGAGATCGAGGTCATCGAGCCCCTGCCGATCGAGTTCAGCCAGGCGGCCCCGACCATCTCGCGGCCCTCCGAGGCCATGCAGTGGCTCAACGCGCATCACGCCCTCTCGCCGATCGGCCGGCACGCCCTGGTGGTGCTCGAGTCGATCGACGCGGTCGACCTCGCGTTCGACACGTTCGTCTGCGCGCTCCTCGACGGGGAGATCGACACCTCGGGCTACCCCGAGTACAACGCCATCGTCGGCGGCGTCGCCGCGCACTGGGACGAGGTCACGGGCGACATGGTGGTCCGCGGCGTCGTGGGGTGGGGCGGCCGCGGCGTCCGCGGTGACACCGACCGGATCGGTGCCCGCCTCCTGACATCGGTGCTCGGCAACATCCTCGCGAGCCAGTACGCCCTCGGGCTCACCCGCGTGGAGCGGCCCGCGGTGGCGCACGGCCACGGCGGCGTGGTCTGCCCGCATTGCGGCTTCCAGTCCGCCCACGAACGCGCCTTCTACTGCCCGAAGTGCGGCATGCGGCTGCTGCGCGGCTGAGCGGATCGCCCATGCCCATCTACGACTACACCTGCTCGGCCTGTCGGCACACCGTGGAGGTCGTGCATTCGATCCACGACGACGGCCCGCGCTTCTGTCCGTCCTGCGGCGCCGACGGCACGATGCGCAAGGCGATCGCCAAGCCGGCGATCCACTTCAAGGGCTCCGGGTGGGCCAAGAAGGATCGCTCCGCGACCTCCAGCCCGGGCAGTTCGAGTGCCAGCAAGACGGAATCAACGTCCGAAGGCCCGACCTCCAAACCCAGCGCCGACGCGGCCGGGCCGGCGGCTGAATCCGGTTCGAGCGGCGCTACGTCGGCGGCCTCGAGCGCCCCCGCGGCGACGGATTGACGATGGCCGCCGCCGATTGGATCAGCCTTGCCGAGGCCCGGGACCTGCTCGCGGCAGCCAACGTGCACTTCACGACCGGCACGATTGCCGGCTGGGCGCGGCGCGGCCGCCTCCAGAGCATCAAGCTCGGCGGTCGCCGCTTCGTCCGGCGGGGCGAGGTTCGGGCGTTGATCGCGCCGCCACGGCGGGTCCGGGCCGACGCGGTCCAGCCGGGCCTGTTCGAGGACCTGCGAGACTGACCGGCGGGTGGCGCGGTCGCGTGCTTGACCGCATCGGGCGGTTCCTCGGCTGGGGCCCGGTTGCCACCCTTCGCGCGGTGTTCGAGCGGTACGGTGCCTCGGGCGGGGGGCTGCTCGCCGGTGGCCTCGCCTACAGCGCACTGTTCGCGCTGGTCCCCCTGCTCATCGCGACCACGGGCCTGACCGGCCTGCTCGTCAACGATCCGGCGGTCCGATCGCGCGTGGTCGAGATCATCGGCGCCACGTTGCCCCCGATGCGGGACCTCGTCGGCACGATCCTCCAGGAAGCCTCGGATTCAGCCGGCACCGCGTCGGTCATCGGGTTCGTGACGCTGCTATGGGGCGGGAGTCGGTTCATCGTGGCGTTCTCGGACGCCATCTCCCGGATGAGTGGCTACGTGCCCAGCCGCAACGTGGTGCAGAAGAACCTCATCGGCCTCGGGGCGGTGCTCGCCCTGATCGTGGCCCTCGTCGCGGGCGCGATCCTCGCCGGCGTGTCGGCCTTCGCGGACGCGCTCGCTGCCACGCCGTTTGCCGGTGCCGCCCTGACCGCGGCCGCCCATCTCGCCCTCGACCTGCTGCCGCTGGCCATGGTCGTCCTGGCGATGCTCCTGGTCTACCGCTTCGTGCCGGAGGAGCGCCCGAGCTGGCGCGCAGCCTGGCTTCCCGGGGTCGTCGTCGCGGTGACGTTGAGCGTGCTCGCCCGCGCGTTCGTCTTCCTCGCCCCGCGCCTGATCGGGGCTGCGGCCGCCGTCGGGACGCTCGCGACCGCGTTTGCCGCGCTGGCCTGGCTGTCGCTCACGTTCCAGGCGGTCTTGCTCGGAGCGGCCTGGGTCGCGCAGCGCAGCTCGCGCTCCTGAGCTTCCGGCCTCGGGTCGGGCGTCAGCCCTGCGGGGTGCCGCAACGGCGACAGAACCGCGCCGTCGCCGAGAGCGAGATTCCGCAGTTCACGCACGGCTGCACGGTCGGATTCGCGGCCGCGGCGGGTGCGGCCGGCCGGGCCGGGGTCGATGCTCGGAGCACGTCCTGCGCCGAGGCCGCCCACATCGCGTCCGTGGACGACCTGGCCATGAGGGCCGCGAGCGGATCGGCTTCGCCCTGGGCTGCCGGAGCCTGCGGGGAGGATGTCGTCGGGCGGGCGGTGATTGCCGTCGGCCAGCGGGGCCCGGTCGGCCACGCGGGCGGGGCCCCGTCGGAGGGTCCGGGTGCCGTGGGCAGTGGGCGCTCATCCGCCTTGGGCGCCTCAGCCGGCGCAGCGACCGGCCACGTGGGCTGGACCACGACGTCATCCGGCCGGGCCGGCGCGGCTGCTGCACCGTCCGACGCCTCGGGCTCCGCTGCCGCTTCGACAGCCGGCGCCTCGGGCTCCGCGGTCGAGATCGGCTCCTCGACCTCTGCCTCATCTGCGAGCGCGGGCGACGCCTCGGGCTGTTCGGCGGCTGCGGCGTCGACGGCCGCGCCCTCGACGGCCGCGCCCTCGGCGGCCTCGGAGTCCCATTCATCGCTGCCCGCGATCGGCGCTGCAACCGGATGGTGTTCCTGGGCTGCCCGCTCGGTCGCTGCTGCGGCGGCCAGCGCGTCGGTCGCCTCGGTCTCGGGCGCGCGGCGTGCCTCCTCTTCGGCGGCGAGCGTCGCCTCGTAGGCGGCGATCGCGTCATCGAGCGACTGGCCGGGTGCGAGACCGCCCAGCGCGGCCGTCTCGAGCTCGATGTCCGCCGACGCGTCTGCCTCGGCGTCGAAGGCCGCCGTGGCTTGGAGCGGGGCTTCGTCGGCGTCCGGCGCGACGCGCTCGTCCACCAGGTCCATCGTCGATGGAGCGGTTTCGTCGGCCGCCACGGCCGCGTCGGGCTCGTCCACGGCGTCCGCGCCCACCGCAGCCGACGCCTGGGCCGGGGCGTCCAGTGCCGCTTCGAGACCCGCCGCGACCTGCAGGGAGGTCTCGGCCACCACGGCGTCGGGCAGGGATGCCGCGGGCCACGCCGGCTCGTCGTGGGTGGCCGCGACATGGACGTGGTCCTCGGCCTCGTCCGGGGTTCCCATGAAGCGCAGGAGCCGGTCCGGATCCACCGCCTCGATCGCCGGCGGCTCCGCGAACTCGAGCGGCGCGCAGGAGAGGCAGCGACCTTCCGGCTCGTTCCAGCAGTTCGCGCACGTGTACTGCCGGCAGGACATGCAGAAGTTGAACGTCTTGTGGAAGGCGTCGAGCTGCATCGACGTCATCTCGCGCTCGGCGTCCGAGCGGGCAGCGGCAAGGGCCTCGTCGAGCGACGAATCGTCGGACAGGACGAAGTTGCGCAGGCCACGTCCGAGCGTGCGGATGTTCCGCAGCCGTGCCTTGCGCGGCGCGCCGGATTCGAAGGTGTAGCGCGTGCCACACCGTTCGCAGAAGGATTCGGTCAGGATCTCGGTCATATGCCCCCGGAGCTCGCTCCGTGCGTCCACGGCCCGTCCGCGACGGGTTGCGAGTATAGACCAGGGTCGGCCCGGATCCGATCGGCAGCAGGTACCAGCGGGGCGGGCCAACCGTCCGGGGCTCGGACGCGGCAACCGTGGTCCGGCGAGCCTCTGGTAGGCTCCGGCGAATGCGACCCCTTGCGGCCGTCGAGCTGTTCTTCGAGCGGCTCATCGAACGGCCCAGCGCGCGGCTCTTCCGGCCGCGGCTTCGCCCGACCCACGTCCAGCGCCGGCTCGAACGGGCGATGGAGCTCGGGCGACGTCGATCCGGGACGCTCGTCGCGGTGCCGGACCACTACCGCGTCCGAATCCATCCGGCCGACCTGGCCGACCTCGGTGACGCGGAGGCCCTCGCGGCGCGACTCGCGACGGATGCCCTCACGTTCGCGCGGCGGCACGGCTACGCGGTCGTGGCCCGGCCCACCGTCGCCCTGGCACCGGATGCCGCGCTCCGCCGGGGCGACGTCGTCGTCACGGCCCGGGAGACGGACCCGCACGGAATGGGTCCCGCCGGGACGCCGCTCACCGGTGCGCCCGGGACGGCAGCCCCAGTGCCCGCGGACGGCGCGACCCGGGCGTTCGAGGTCCCGGTGATCCACGGTCCGCGAGCGACCCTGGTCATCCGCGATCCACGCGGTCGCGAGCGCACCGTGGTCACGGACGGCGCTTCCCTGGCGATCGGGCGGGCGGTCCGTGACGGGCTGCTGCTCGACGATCGCCGTGCCTCACGCCAGCACGCCCGGCTCCAGGCGCGTGGCGGCGCGCTCATCCTCACCGACCTCGACTCGACCAACGGGACGTTCGTGAACGGCTCGCGCATCCGCGAGATCGCGCTCGGAGCGGGGGACCGCATCCACATCGGCGACACCACGATCGAGGTGGCGGCGCTCGACGATGGGCGGCCGGACGCCATCGACGCCACCGCCGCCACGCGCCAGGCGTCCGACTGACCATGGACCCTGCCGTCCTTGCCGTCTGGCTGCTCCGGCTCGGGTTCCTGGCCATGCTCTACCTCTTCCTGTGGGCCGTGGTCAGGGTCCTCCTGCGCGACCTGCGGGCGGCCGCCCGCGAGCCCACGGCGGAGGTCGGGCGGCTGGTGGTCCTGGCCTCGCCCACGGACGAGCCGCCGGTGGGTGCCGGCTTCGCACTCGATGCCGTGACCACGCTCGGGCGGGACGTCAACAACGCGATCGTGCTCGAGGACGACTTCGTATCGGGCCGTCACGCGGTCCTCACGTACCGGGGGCGGGCCTGGTTCGTGGAGGACCTCGGGTCGACGAACGGGACCTACGTCAACGGTTCCCCGGTCGAGGACATCGCACCGCTGGCCTTCGGCGACGAACTCCAGGTCGGCAACGTCCGCCTCCGGCTGGAGCGGGCCCGACGATGACACTGGCCGGGCCCGCGCCGACGTGGTGATCGCCCGCTTCCGACCGCGACCGCGACGGCGGGAGCTCGGCCTCCTGCTCGTGGTCACGGTGGCGTTGCTGCTCGGGAGCGCATCGCTCGCCGCCACGCGGGCGCTCGCGGCCGGCTCCGACCCGCTCGGGGAGGGTTTCGCGCTGGCCGACGGCCCGGCACTCGCGGCCTACCTGGGCGCGTTGTTCGGGGCACACCTCCTGTTCATCCTCACCGGCCGGCGGACGGACCAGGTGCTCCTGCCCACGATCGGGTTGCTCGGCGGGATCAGCCTGCTGCTCATGACCCGCCTGCCCCAGGACCTCGCGGGCGGGCTCGGGCTCGGCCGGACGCAGCTCCTGTGGCTGCTCGGCTCGATCGCCATCATCGCGGCCATCGCGGCGTTCGCGACGTCGGATGCCCGGCTCCGGCTCTACAAGTACACGTGGGCGGCGTTCGGGGTGGGACTCCTGCTCCTGACGTTCGTGCTCGGCCACGACGTCAACGGGCAGCGCCTCACGCTCTCCATCGGGCCGCTCTCGGGACAGCCGTCCGAACTCCTCAAGGTCATCCTCGTGGTGTTCCTGGCCGGGTACCTGAGCGAGCATCGACCGCTGCTGATCGAGGAATCGACGCGGGTCGGACCCCTCCGCCTGCCCCCGGTTCCGTACCTCGCGCCGATGGCCGCGATGTGGGCCCTGGCGCTCGCGATCGTCGTGGTCCAGCGTGACCTCGGGGCCGCCCTGCTCTTCTTCCTCGTCTTCCTGATGCTCCTCTACGTCGCGACGGGACGGGCCTCGTTCGTTGCCCTCGGCCTCGTGGCCTTCATCGCCGGCGGCTGGGTGCTGGCCTCGATCGTGCCGCACATCCGGACCCGCATCGACATCTGGATCGACCCGTTCGCGACCGCCCAGACGGCCGGCTACCAGGTGGTCCAGGCGCTCCATGCCTTCGCACGCGGCGGGATCCTCGGCACCGGCCTGGGCGGCGGCCTGCCATCCGTCGGGGGCACGCCGCCCATCCCGGCCCTGCACACGGACTTCCCGCTCGCGGCGATCGGGGAGGAGCTGGGGCTCATCGGCGTGCTCGCCGTGCTGGGCCTCTACCTCGTCGTCATCGAGCGCGGGTTGCGAATCGCGGCCTCCTCCGCGGACGACTTCCGGGCCATCCTCGCGGCGGGGCTGAGCCTCGTGATCGGGGTCCAGGCGTTCATCATCGCGGCCGGGAACCTCAAGCTGATCCCGCTCACGGGCATCACGCTCCCATTCATCTCCTACGGCGGCTCGTCCCTGCTCACGAACGGGATCGTCGTGGGGGTGCTCATCGCGCTCTCGGATCGCGGTGCCGAGCCGCCGGCGCGGATGCGGCGGCACCCTCGCCATTCGCCCGATCCGCGGCCCCGGCCGCAGCCGGAGTCGTCGCCAGCGCCGCCGGCGGTGGTCGCGTGACCGCCGCTCGCTCGCCGGGCGGCCGCCCCGAGCAGCCCTTGATCGAGCGGCCCCCGGTGGGCGCGACGCTCGGCCGGGTCGGACTGGCCGTATCGATCGCCTTTGCCGCGATCGCCGCCGGCGCCGGGTACTGGCAGGTGGTCCGGTCGTCGGACCTGTCGTCGGCGCCGGACGATGCCGCGGTCATCGCCGCTGCGCGGCGCGTGGTTCGGGGCGAGATCTTCGATCGGGACGGGACCCGGCTGGCCTGGTCGGAGCGCGATCGCAACGGCGACCCGTACCGCGTCTACGCGTCGGACGCCTGGTCCGGGGTGATCGGCTACGCATCGCGCGCCTTCGGCACGGCCGGCCTCGAACGCGCCTACAACGCCGAGCTGACCGGAGTGGTGGCGGCCGATCCCGTCTTCGAGCTCGTCAAGAAGTTCCGGGCCGACCCGAGCGATCCACAGGCCATCACGACGACGATGGTCGCCGCGTTGCAGGCCCAGGCCGTCCGCCAGCTGGGCTCCGATCGCGGCGCCGTGGTCCTGATGGACCCGCGGACCGGCGAGGTGCTCGCGCTCGTCTCGACCCCCGCATTCGATGCGTCCGCGGTCGCAAATCCGGCCACCGCATCGGCCACGATGCCGGTCCTCCAGGCTGACCCGGCGTCCCCGCTCCTCCCGCGCGCGACCCAGGGCCGGTACGTGCCCGGGTCCGTGTTCAAGGTCGTCACGGCCATCGCCGCGCTCGGATCCGGTGCCGTCGCGGCCGATACCACGTTCGAGGAGCAACCCGCGGCCGAGGCGGACGGGCTGCTGGTGTCGGGCTTCCGTGTCCGCGATGGGCACCACCCGGCCACGGGTGCCAGGCCGCTCGACTTCCTCGGCGCCACGGAGGTCTCCTGCAACATCTGGTACGCGCTGGCCGGACTGCGCACGGGCGGCGACCGCCTGGCCGAGTGGTCGGCGCGACTGGGCTTCGGGCAGACGTTGCCGTTCGACCTGCCGACTGCCCGGTCTCAGCTCACGAACGGCGGCGGCTCGTTCGGTGGCGGGTTCGCCGATGCCGTCGAGCTCGCGAACGCGGCCTATGGCCAGGCCGAGACGCTCGTGACGCCGCTCCAGATGGCGATGGTCGCGAGTACGGTCGCGAACGACGGCGTGCTGATGCGGCCCCATCTGGTCCGCGCGTTCACCGGTCGGGCGGGGACGCGCGGCGTCGATCCCGAGGTGCTCTCGCGGGTCCTGCCCTCGTCGATCGCCGGGCAGGTCGCCGCGGCGATGGACGCGGCCGTCAACGGCAAGCTCGGTCGCGCCTACACGAAGGGTGCGCGGGTCGATGGCCTGCACGTGTGGGGCAAGTCCGGGACTGCGGAGCTCGGCGGGGAAGGCGAGCCCAACTCCTGGTTCATCGGCTTCGCGGGGGCGGACCGGCCGGAGGTCGCGATCGCCGTCGTGGTGGAGCAGGGCGGGCGGGGGAGCGAGCGCGCGGCGCCCATCGCCGGCGCGATGTTCGCGGCATGGAAGGCGTGGGCGGGCCGGTGACCGACAGACGAGCCGGGCCGGGGCCGGAACCGGAGCGCGAGGCGGTGCGGGACACGGCCACGCGGGGGCCGGTGGAGGATCCGCCGGCCGACCGGGGCGCCGAACCGCAGGGTGGGGAAGCTGCGGAGCCCGCCGCGAGGCGCCCGCTGATCGAGCGGTTGGGCATGGCCGCGGTGGCCCTGGTGATGGCGATCCTGTTCGGCGTGCTCGGGGTGGCCTCCTGGGTCGGCGGCGAGGGATTCCTCGCGATCATGGCCGGGATCGGTGCGCTCATGACCGCATGGGCCGGCGCGAACGCGGCCCGCCGAGGCTGAATGGGGCCGGCCGCCCACGTGCGTCGGTCCCCACGTGCGACCTCCCGAGGTGTGTCCGAAATGTCGCGCGTCCGACGAAGGAGCCCGGCCCGGCAGCCTCGCCTGGGCGGCCTGTGACCGAAATCGCGGTCAATCGGCGTGGGAACTCGGTCGATCGATGGTCCGGCGTGCGGTCCGTCGCCCAATGACCGAACGGTCGGTCACTCCGAGCAGGCCGCCCGCGCCCGGCCCGCACTCCACGTCCGGCCCACGCCCGCCAGCCGCCCCAGCCACGACTCCGGGCCGGATCGGAGGGAACCTTTCGGGCGCCTCGGGCGTACCATCCATCGACGCCGCGACCCCGCCAACCCGACCGCGGGCGCCACGCAACGAGGGAACCATGACGACCATCCAGGAGACCGGCGACCGCGTCCTCGCCAACGTCGAACGCGTGATCGTCGGCAAGCACCGCGAGGTCCGCCTGGCCCTCGTCGCGTTGCTCTGCCGTGGCCACCTGCTCATCGAGGACGTCCCGGGCACCGGCAAGACGGTCCTCGCCAAGGCCATCGCCAAGAGCCTCGGCTGCACGTTCCGGCGAATCCAGTTCACCCCGGACCTGCTGCCGTCCGACGTGACCGGCCTCTCGATCTACAACCAGAAGACCCAGGAGTTCGAGTTCCGGCCGGGCCCGATCATGGCCCAGGTGGTCCTCGCGGACGAGATCAACCGGGCGACCCCGAAGACCCAGTCCTCGCTCCTCGAGTGCATGGAGGAGCGCCAGGCCACCGTCGACGGCACCACGTGGCCGATGCCCGACCCTTTCCTCGTCATCGCGACGCAGAACCCCATCGAGTACGAGGGGACGTTCGCCCTGCCCGAGGCGCAGCTGGACCGCTTCATGCTCCGCGTGCGCCTCGGCTATCCCTCGGCGGTTGACGAGCTCGTGATCCTCGACGAGCAGAAGCGGACCCACCCGGTGGACGCCCTCGAGGAGGTCGTCTCCGCAGAAGAGCTGCACGTGATGCAGTCCCAGGTCCGCGAGGTGTACGTCGACCCGTCGGTTGCGGAATACATCGTCCGGCTCGTGGGCGCCACGCGGACGCATCCGGACGTGTACCTGGGTGCATCGCCGCGCGGGTCCATCGCCCTGTATCGCGCCGGCCAGGCGCTCGCCGGCCTTCTCGGACGGGACTACGTGCTCCCGGACGACGTGAAGGCCGTGGCGGAGGCCGCCCTGGCCCACCGGCTCATCATCAAGACGAGTTCCTCCATCCACGACATCCAGGCCAACCAGGTCGTGGCCGAGCTGCTCGAGACCACCGCGGTCGAGGGCATCAACCCAACGGGATCGGGAACGCGCGGCGGTCCCCGCGAAGTCACCGCCAGGGCGCAGGCGTCCGAGGCCTGAGCGTACCTTCCAGCACGAGGCCAGCCGATGCTGCGTCGCCTCCAGCTCGTCGTCATCGCCCTGGTCCTGCTGATCGCGGCGTTCTCGACCGCGCTGCCGTTCCTGTTCTACCTCGTCTACCTCGCGATCTTCGTGATCGGCGGGTCGTACGTGCTGACGCGGCTCGGCCTGTCCGACCTCGAGGCGGGCTACGCGGTGAACCAGCTCTCGGGTCACGTGGGCGATCGGCTCCGGGTCACGTACACGCTCCGCAACACGAGCCGCATTCCCAAGTTCTGGCTCGAGGTCCACAACCCGACCTCGCTGCCGGCCGGCCTCCCGGGTCGCGCGCTGTCCCTCGGCCCGCGGACCGAGCGCTCCTGGCTGGTCCGGACCCCGCTGACCCGGCGGGGGCACTTCCGGATCGAGCCGCTCCAGATCCGGACGGGCGATCCGTTCGGGTTCTTCGAATCCTCGGCCGCGGTGGGCACCGGGGTCACGGCCGTCGTCTACCCGCGGGTCGAGGCGCTGCCGCTCTGGAAGCTCCCGGCCGCGAACGTCGACGGCAGCCACGCCACGCCTGAGCGGACGCTCCAGACGACGCCCCTCGCAACCACCGTACGACCCTGGGCACCGGGCGACGCCTTCAACCGGATCAGCTGGAAGGCCACGGCACGGCACGGCGAGATCCAGGTCAAGGAGTTCGATCTCGAGCAGACCGCGGACGCCTGGATCATCCTCGACCTCGAGCGGGCCGCCCAACTCGGACGGGGCGACGAATCCACCGTCGAGGTGGCCGTCCGCGCCGCGGCCTCGATCGCCGACAAGGCGATCCTGGAGAACCGCGCCGTGGGCCTGACGGTCAACGCCCATCGCCTCGCCCAGTTGCCGCCGGACCGCGGCGGTCGCCAGCACCTCAAGATCATGCAGCTCCTCGCGGCGGTCGACGGCGATGGCGCGAGCCCGCTCTCCGAGGCCCTCGTGGCCACGGTCCCGCGCATCCGGCGGGGCATGACCGCGGTCGTCATCACGCCCTCGCTCGAACGCGAGTGGGTCCGCCCGCTCAGCGCGCTGCGGGCGCGCGGCGTCGGGTGCGTGGTCGTGATGTTCGACGTCGAGGCCTTCCGCCGCTATGCCCACGACGAGGAGCTGCGTGCGCGCGGCCTGCCGCCGGAGCCCGACGACGTGGCCCGCGACAGCGACCTGGTCCGACAGCAGCGCACCCTGCGCCACGCCCTCTCGGAATTCGACGTCCAGGTCCACGAGGTGGTCCCTGCGCGGCCACTCGGCGAGATCCTCGCCCGATGAGCGCCGCGGTCACGGGCGCCACGTGGGGAGCGCGCGAGTCCCGCCTGAGCCGCCTGCTTGCGGGACCGGCCGAGGGCTGGTTGACCCTCTTCAGCGTGGTCGTCCTCGTCACGACCGTCGGCTGGTCGATCGACGACGCGAAGTGGGTCCGCGGCGTGGACAGCGTCACCGACTTCCTGCCGCTGGCTGGGCTCGCCGGCATTGCCTTCGGGTTCGCCGGTCCCAAGCTCGGCTGGGGCCGCTGGACGACGCACGCGCTCGGCATCGCCTTTGCCGCGATCGTCCTCCCGATCATCGCCGGCGGCCTCGTCCTCGGCGACGCCGTCACCGGCTGGGGGCCCGGCGCGCTGGCCGCCCGGTATCGAGAGGCGGCCCAGGTCGTCGTGGCGGTGTGGGTGGACCTCGGGATCCGCGGCCTGCCGCTGACGTCGCAGTACGGCCATTACTTCATCGCGCTGGGCGCCATCCTGTGGGCGACCGGGCAGTTCGCGGCCTACGCGGTGTTCGGGCACCGACGCGCGCTCGACGCGGTGGTCGTGGTCGGGCTCGTCCTGATCGCGAACATGTCGATCACCGACAACGACCAGCTCCACCTCATCGTCCTGTACACGATGGCGGCGCTCGCGCTGCTGGCCCGAGGCCACGCCTTCGACGAGCAGACGACCTGGCTGCGCCGGCGCATCGGCGATCCCGCCACGGTCACCCGCCTGTACCTCCGAGGCGGCGCCATCTTCATCAGCGCCGCGGTGGTGGGATCGCTGTTCCTCACGGCAACGGCATCGAGCGCGCCGCTGCAGGGCCTCTGGCGGAACGTGCCGGGCATGCTCGTGGACGCCTCGCAGTGGCTCCAGCGGTACCTGCCGCTCGGGGGCAACTCGCGGGATCCCGGGGTCGTGGTGTTCGGTGAGACGGCGGCCCTGAGCGGCTCCTGGAGCCAGAGCGACCGGATTGCCTTCACGGCCCAGGTGCCCGTCGGCGAGCCTGCGTTCAAGTGGCGGGTTGGTGCGTATGCCCAGTTCAACCTCACCTCCTGGAGCTACGGTGACCCGACCCGGACCACCGAGGTCACGGCCCGCGACGACCTGCTCGCCGACTTCGCCGACGACCCACTCGACCTGGCAGCTCGGCGCGAGGTCCGGGCCCAGGTCACCCCCCAGAGCCTGTCCGGCTCCTACGTGGTCAGTCCCGCCGACATCCGATGGATCGACCAGGCCGCCCGGGTCACGACCATCGGGACGACCCGCTGGTTCTCGACCGTCACCATCGACGGCGCCTCGACCTACACGGTCGACGCCCTCATCCCGGAGAGCGGCATCTCGGAGGGTTCGATCACGGCCAATCGGCTGCGCGTCGCGAGCCGTGACTACAGCACCGAGATCCAGCGCCTCTACCTCGCCGTGCCCGATGGGGCCATCGGGCCGGCCGCCCGGGCGGTGCTCGACGACGTGCTTTCGCGCACGCCGGACGACAACCCCTACGACGTTGCGCTCGCGATGCAGAACTACCTGCTGGACCCCTCCCACTTCACGTACGACGCGAACATCGTCGACGCGATCCAGGAGCGATGCGCCGGGATCTCGAGTGTCGAGTGCTTCGCGCTGATCCGGAAGGGCTACTGCCAGTACTACGCGAGCACGATGGCGATCCTGCTCCGGGAGCACGGCATTCCCACCCGGCTCGTCCAGGGGTTCCTGCCGGGGCAACGCACGCCCGGCGGGACCGAGACGGTCCGCAATGCGGCCGCGCACGCGTGGGTCGAGGTGTACTTCCCGGGCTACGGCTGGGTGGAGTTCGATCCCACGGGCGGTGGCGTCGGCGATCCCCCGGACATCGTCAACGGCCCCGCCGAGTCGCCCACGCCGCGCCCGTCGTTCAACCTCGTGACCGATCGCCCGGGCTTCACCGACGAGGACGGACCCGGCGCGAGCCCGCGGGCATCCGGAGCCGGCGGACCGACGGACGGGAGCGGCAATGGACCCGCGGGCGGGCCGTTCATCGTGATCGGCGTCCTGCTGCTCGTGGGGGCCATCGCCCTGGCGTCGATCGCCTGGCGGCGCGGCCCGCGGCCGATGCACCCGGACCGAGCCTGGGGCTCCATTGCCGCGCTGGCGGCGCGGTTCGGCCTGGCACCGCGGGCGTCCCAGACGGTCTACGAGTACGCGGGTGCGCTCGGCGACGCGGTTCCGGGGGTCCGGCCCGAGCTCTCGACCGTGGCCCACGCCAAGGTCGAGATCGCCTATGGGCGCCGGCAGCTCGGCGACGACCGACTCCGCGCCGTTGCCGAGGCCCATCGCCGGCTCCGGCTCGGGCTGCTGCGACTCGCCTTCCGGCGACCTCGGCGGCGCGGGCCCCGCGGGATCCGCTAGAGAGCGCCGCTCCGGCTGCGGGCGGCTTCGCGCTCACGTTCCTGCTCGGTCTCGAGCTCCGCGAGGTGATCGGTGAGGTTGTGGGCCCGCAGGCGTGCCCGCCCCGCCCGGATCTCCACGACCGTGATCCCGCACAGGGCGAACGGGATGAGCCAGAACCGCGCCAGGGGCAGGTCCAACAGGGCGAGCAGGGTGACCTTGAAGACCCCGTCGTGCCCCACCAGCACCGCCCACGGGATCTCCGCCGACGGCGTGGCATAGCCGAGCACCTGCGACCCGAGCGTGGTGGTGCCCGGCGTACGCGTCCGGAGATCCGCCAGCATCGCCCCGAGGGAAGCACGGACCCGGGCATCCACCTCGAGCAGGGATTCGCCGCCGGGTGCCCAGGCAGTCAGCGGGTCCGCCCGCCAGCCGGCGATGACGTCGGCCCAGCGCGTCTCGATCTCGGAGCTGAACCGACCCTCCCAGTCGCCCTGCCCGATCTCGAGGAAGCCGGGATCGGCGATGGTCGGGACAGTCGCGGCCAGGCCGTCCGGACGGGCCATCGAGTCCGCGACGGCCCGGGCCGTGGCCGTGGTGCGACCGAGGGGGGAGTGCCGGATCTCGATCGGCGGCCCGGCCGGCACGGGGAGCGCCGGCACGGCGTGGGGTTGCCCGAGGCGAGCGGCGGCGAGCCCGGCCTGGCGCTCGCCGAGCGTCGAGAGCGGAGGGTCCCCGCGGCCCTGGAACCGGCCCTCGGCGACCCAGGTCGATTCGCCATGCCGGAGCAGGACGATCGTGGCGTCGAGGCCCGCCGGGATCAGGCTCGCCGTGGTGGGCGACCCGTCGGTGCGGCCTGCGGCATGGTCGGTGCGGCCCACGCCGCTGTCGGGCCCGGTCATCGGTCGGCGTCGAGCCGGATGGTCCACAGCTCGATGAGCCCCTCGTGCTCCTGCATCGACCGGGCAAGGTCCTCGGGGACGTCGTCGTCGAGCGCCAGGACCATCAGGGCGTCCGCACGGGGTGCCGACCGTGCGACGTGCATGGCCGAGATGTTGACGTCGGCCGCGCCGAGCAGGCTCCCGATCCGCCCGATCATGCCGGGCCGGTCGTTGTGGTGGGTGATGAGCATGACCGGCGCCGGCTCCATGTCGAGGCGGTAGCCGTTGAGCCGCGTAATCCGCGGCTCGCCGTTGGCCACCGTGCCGCCGACCGCGACCGCCCGACCGTCGATCGTGCCGCTGACGGTGATCTCGGCTGCGTCGTGGTCGTCGCGGGTCCGTCGCTCGACGACCGTGAGGCCGCGGGCCGAGGCGAGCAAACCGGCGTTGACCAGGTTCACCCGCTCGGTGGTGACTCGCTCGAGGATGCCCCGCAGGAGCGCAGCGGCCAGGGGTGCGCTGTCGAATGCCGCCGGGGGCCCGGCCACGTCGAGGGTGACCGTCTTCACGCCCGAGCCGGCGAACTGGATGAAGAAGCGCCCGAGGAGCTCGGTGAGCGGCAGGTAGGGCCCCATCGCCTCCGCGGCCTCGGGCGGCACGAGCGGGGCGTTGACCGCATAGCGCGCGGCGCGCCCGGCGAGCACGTCGACGATCTGGTCGGCCACCTCCACCGCGACCGCCACCTGCGCCTCGGCCGTCGATGCCCCGAGATGCGGCGTGAGCAGCGTGCCGGGGGCCTCGAGGAGTGGAGACCCGACCGGTGGCTCGGCGTCGAACACGTCGATGCCGGCGCCGCCGATGTGGCCCGACCGGAGCGCATCCGCGAGGGCCGCCTCGTCGACGATCCCGCCGCGGGCCACGTTGAGCACGAAGGCGCCGGGCTTCATCCGCGCGAGGGCCTTCGCGTCGATGAGGCCACGGGTGGCGCGGGTGAGGGGCACGTGGACGGTGATCGCGTCGGCGCGGGCGAGGAGCGTGTCGAGATCCGCGAGCTCGATCCCGTGGCGGGCCGCCTGCTCGGGCGAGACGTACGGGTCGCTGCCCAGGAGGGTCATCTCGAAGGCGCGGGCCCGGTCGGCAATGGCCATCCCGATCTTGCCCAGCCCGACGATCCCGAGCGTCCGGCCCCTGAGCTCCACGCCCTGGAA
Organism: uncultured Anaerolinea sp.; assembly: GCA_964625345.1. Taxonomy (GTDB): domain Bacteria; phylum Chloroflexota; class Limnocylindria; order Limnocylindrales; family CSP1-4; genus UBA5189. The sequence continues at coordinate 67,346 of CAZVDO010000001.1, forward strand.
CTGTGCGCGCTTCCACTCGCCGCGTCGCATCGAGGCGTCGGCCGCGGCCACCCGCCGGGCCAGCCCGAGCAGCAGGGCCATGGTGTGCTCGGCGGCCGCGATCGTGTTGCCGGTTGGGGCGTTGACGACCGTGATCCCGGATCGCGTCGCGGCCTCGAGGTCCACGTTGTCCACGCCGACTCCGGCCCGCCCGATGACCTGGAGCCGCGTGCCGGCCGCGATCAGGTCGGCATCGGCCTGGACCTGGCTGCGCACGACCAGCGCCTCGTACGCCCCGATGGCGTCGCGCAGGGCTTCGGGCGACAGGCCCGTCCGGACGTCGACCTCGTGGCCCTCGCGGAGGCGGGCGAGCCCCTCCTCGGCGATGGACTCGGCGACGAGGATCCTCATCCGGCCGCGGCGCCCGCCGGGGTGGCCCCCACAACGCCCGCTTGTGCCGCATGCACCGCCGCGCGCTGCGCCGCGCCGACCGCCGCGCCGAGGTCGACCGATCGACCATGGGCAACGGAGACCGCCTCGAGGTCGGCGAGCGCACCCAGGATCTCGTCGAGGGTCACCGATCCGAGGTGGCCGACGCGGAAGATCTTGCCCGTGAGCTTGCCCTGGCCCCCGGCGAGGACCACGCCGCGTCGCTTCAGGTCGCCGTTGAACGCCTTCCAGTCGAGGCCCTCGGGAACCCAGGCCGCGGTGACGGTCTTCGAGCGATTGGCCGCGTCGGCGAAGAGCGTGAAGCCGAGCGCCTCGAGGCCGGCCTGCGTTGCCGCCGCACAGGCTTCGTGGCGCGCGAAGATGCCGGCCGGGCCTTCTGCCGTCATGAGCCGCAGGCCCTCGTCCACCTGGAAGGCGACGGCCACGGCGGGCGTCCAGGGCGTCTCGCCGGAACGCGCGCTCTCGCGGTGCTTGCGCAGGTCGAAGTAGAACCGCGGCATCCGCGCGGTTTCCATCGCCGCCCAGCCGCGCTCGGACGCCGCGATCATCGCCAGGCCCGGAGCCGACATCCACGCCTTCTGGGACCCGGTGACGACCACGTCCACGCCCCAGGCATCCATCTCGAAGGGCACGGCCCCGAGCGCCGAGACGCTGTCGACGAGGATCAGCGCGTCCGGGGCGCGGTCACGGATCGCCGCCGCGAGCTCCGGAATGGGGTTCATCACGCCCGTGGAGGTCTCGTTGTGGGTGAGCAGCACGGCCCGGTAGTCGCCGGCGCCGAGGCGTTCCCGGACCTCGTCCGGATCGGCCGCCCAGCCCCACTCGGCGCTGACCACGTCAACGGTCGCGCCGTAGGTCTGCGCGATCTTGGCGAACCGGTCGCCGAACGCGCCGATGGAGATTCCGAGCACCCGATCGCCCGGGGACAGGGTGTTGACGATCGCCGCCTCGAGTCCACCCGTTCCGGCGCTCGACACGATCGCGATGTCCTGGGTCGTCCCGAAGAACGGCCGCATCCCGTCCTGGATCCGACCGAGGAGCGCCGCGAACTCCGGACCCCGGTGGTTGATCATCTGGCGACCGCCGGCCTCGCGCACGCTCGGCGGCAGGCTCGTCGGACCGGGGATGCGGAGGTTGGGCTCGAAGCGGCTCACGGGGCGGGTCTCCTCGCGCGGGTGGATGCGTCCTCGATGGTCGCATGGCACGCGGCGGCGTGCAGGTGGGCGGAGGGTTGCGGCTCGGTAGCCGGTCGGGCCGGAAGCGTCACCCTGCCGTCCGTGGCAGGCTGACGGTCCCAGCCGTCACACGGGACCATGGCCGACCACGTCGCTTCGTCGCAACCCATCCCGGCGCCCCGGCGTCCGCGCCGCCGCGCCGCGGCGCTCGTCTCCACTGCGGTCGTCGTCGCGGTCATCGCGGGCACGACGGCGATCTGGGCGGACGTGGCCGGCGCCGGCGAGCAGTGGCAGAAGCTTCTCGACCGGGTCGATCGCGTCCTCGCCGGTCCGGTGCCGGAGCGATCGTCGGCCCCGACCGTCGTCGTCACGGCCCCGCCGAGCCTCGCACCGACCGCGTCGCCCACGCTCCGGCCCGGGGCCACGCCCGGCCCGACCGCCACGCCGCGTCCGACACCTGCCCGCGTTCCGGTCGACGTGGACATCGTCGTCGACCCGGAGGCGGTCTTCAGCCATGAGATCAGGAACACGTGGTGCTCGCCGGCCGGCCTGACCATGGCGCTTGCCGTCCTCGACCTCCAGCCGGCGAGCGACGATCTCCAGCGCGAGATCGCGGGCCGTGTCCACGAGTTCGAGAGCTGGGATGACAGCCACAATGGTGGCTGGGGCCCCTCGGCGATGGTGGAGGCGCTCGCCGCCTACGGCGCGCCGGGCTACGAGGTCCGCGCCTACGAGACCCGCGACCAGGCCCTCCACGACGCGGCCTCCGCCATCGCCGCGACGGAATCGCCGGCCATCCTGCTGGCGTGGAAGGGCGCCCACACCTGGGTGATGACGGGGTATCGCGCCGATGCGGATCCGCGCGTCTTCGCCGACGCGGTCGTCAGCGGCGCATACATCCTCGACCCGTGGTACCCGACGATCTCGTCGATCTGGGGTCCGTCGGACCCACCCGGCACGTTCCAGGACGAGGCCGAGATGATCCGCAACTTCCTCCCGTGGAAGCGCCCCGAGGGTGCCTATCCGGAGCGCGACGGCCGGTTCATCGTCCTCGTGCCGACGCAGCGCCGGGACATCGTCCGCTAGCCGTCCGCTGGGCGCTCCCTAGCGACTGGCGGTAGGCGCCGCCTCGTCGGCGGCCGTCGCCCCGATCACGCGAACGCGGGGTCCGAGGAACACCGCCAGGAGCGCGAGCTTGACGAGCCCGCCGGCCACGTAGGCCGCCGGAATCCCGAGCGTGCCGAGGGCCGGGACGAGGAGCTCCGCCGCCACGACGAGCGTCGCCAGGCCGGCGATCGAGGCCACGACCTGGCGCACGGTGTTGTGCGTCGCGTACAGCGCCCGGGACAGCGGGTAGGCGAGTGCGTCGATGGGAATGGACAGCGCAAACGCTGCGAGCAACGCGGCCGTGGCGCGAACCGCGTCGGGCCCGAACCGCCCGCCGCCGAGGAAGAACCCGATGACCGGGTCGGCGAGGATCGCGAGGCCGAGCGCGGCGCCAGAGGTGAGGACCGCGATCGTGGCCACGTTGCGCCTGAGCAGCCGCACGAAGGCGGGGCGGTCGCCGTCGGCCCACGCTCCGGCGAGGCTCGGGAAGATCGCCAGCGAGAAGGTGATCGCGAACACCTGGACGGGCACGAACTGGTAGTCGAGCACGAACGACAGGCTCGTCGCCGTGCCGGGGCCCTGGCGGGCCGCGAGGACCGTCAGGTAGAGCACCACGATCGGGTCGATCGGGTAGCTGAGCATTCGTGGAACCATGAGCCGGATGAATTCCCGGAACTCAGCGGTCCGGATCCGGGCGGCCGGGCCGGGTCGAAAGCCGGAGCGGATCGCCCCGATGGCGCGAATGCCGAGGTGGGCGAGCGCGCCGCCCAGCGCCCCGAACGCCGCGCCGTGGATCCCGAGCTGCGGGCCAAGGACGAGGCTGCCCAGCACGATCCCGCCGGTGTAGAGGATGGGCGCGAGGCCGTACCACAGGAACTGACGCCGGGCGACGAGGACCTCGCCGAGGGCGATCGAGGCGGCGAATGCCACCTGGGCCAGGCAGTTGATCCGGAGCAGCTCCACGTAGAGCTCCCGGGTTGCCGGATCGAAGGCTCCGAAGACCGTGTCCGCGAGGAATGGTGCCGCAATCGCGAGGACTCCCATGGCGACGGCGGTGACGGCGACCGCGCCCGTGAGCACCGTCCGGCCGAACGCCGCGGCGCGTTCCGGCCCGTCGTCCCCGCTGCCCAGCAACCGGGCAAAGATCGGGACGAACGGCGCCGACAGCCCGGAGGCGACGAGGATGTCGAGCGCGATCTCGGGGATCCGGAATGCCGCGTTGTAGGCGTCGAGCTCAGGCCCGGCCCCGAACGTCCCGGCGAACACGCGGTTGCGGACCAGGCCGGACGCGAAGTAGCCCAGCGACAGGATGGCGAGGGTCAGCGCGCCGCGAGGCACGAAGCGGTCCAGGAGTGCGCGCACGACGGTCACGCCGGAGGGACGACCGGACGGACCGCTTCGCGACGGGACACCCGTCCCTGCGAGCCGGGTATGCTCAGGTCGCCATGGACGACCGAGCCGCAGCGCTGTCCGCGATCCCGATGTTTGCCGGCCTCGACGAGCGGGGCCGCCAGGCCGTGGCGGTTCTCGCGACCGACGTCAGCGCCCCGGCCGGGACCGTGCTCATGGTGGAGGGCGAGCCGGCGGACGCCCTGTACGTGATCCGTTCCGGGACGGTCCACGTGGAACGCGACGGGGCGCTCGTGCGCTCGATGTCGACCGGCGGCTTCCTCGGCGAGATCGGCCTGCTCGAAGGCCAGGCGCGTACGGCGACGGCCATCTGCGCCACGGACTGCGAGCTCATCCGCCTGGGCGCCCACGAGTTCGGCCGCGTCGTGGCGACGTTCCCGGACGTCCGGTCCCGGGTCGAGGCCGCGGCGGCCCGTCGACCGCACGCCGAGGCCTGACCGAACACATCGGGCACGCGCCCACGCCGTCCCCGTCGACGTGGGGAACGGCCGGACGGCCAGGCCGTCTGGAGTTGTCAGCCCGACGCGTCCTGCTTCTCGGTCTCGGCGAGCCGCTTGCGGTTCTCCTCCCGCGTCCGCATGAGGTCGGCGCGCTTGATCTCGGGTCCGGGGATACTCGAGCGCGGCGTGCGACCGGCAGCCTTCGCCGCGTCGCGCGCGCTCGCGCGCCGACCCATGCGTTCGCTGATCGTGGCCTCGTAGCCCTGGTCCGTCGGCAGGTAGTAGCGCCGATCGCCGAGATCGTCGGGCAGGTAGCGCTGGTCGACGTCGGCACCCTCGTAGTCGTGCGGGAACTTGTAGCCGACGCCGATCCCGTGGTGCTTCATCCGCGGATTGGCGGCGTTGCGCAGGTGGAGCGGGACCGGGAGGGCGCCCTTCGCCTCGATGTCGCCGGCGGCCGCGAAGTAGGCCGCGCCCGCGCGATTCGACTTGGGCGCCGTGGCGATGTAGGTCGCAGCCTGGGCGAGGGCGTACTGGGCCTCGGGCAGGCCGATCCAGTCGAGCGCCTGTCCCGCGGCCACGGCCACCTGGAGGGCGCGCGGGTCGGCGTTCCCGACGTCCTCCGAGGCGCTGATGATGAGGCGCCGGGCGATGAACTTGGGGTCCTCGCCCGCGGCGATCATCGCCGCGAGCCAGTAGACGGCGGCGTCGGGGTCATTGCCGCGGAGGCTCTTGATGAAGGCCGAGGCCGTGTCGTAGTGGCCGTCGCCGGCACGGTCGTACGCGAGGACCCGCTGCTGGGCCGCCGCCTCGACGTCCGACAACCGCGGTGCCACACGGCCGTCCTCGGCCCGGATGTCCTCCGCCTCGGCCAGCGCCACGGCGCCCTCGAGCACGTTGAGGGCCGATCGTGCGTCGCCCCCCGCAATCGAGACGAGGTGCTCGAACGCGTCCTCGTGCAGGACCACGCCCCCGTCCGGGCCAAGCGATCCCGCGAGGCCTCGTTCGGGATCGGCGAGCGCGGCGCGCACGACGGTCGCGATGTCGTCGTCGGTGAGCGGCTCGAGGCGCCACACGCGCAGCCGCGACAGCAGCGCGGAGTTGACCTCGAAGTAGGGGTTCTCCGTGGTCGCGCCGATGAGCGCGACGGTGCCGTCCTCGACATGGGGGAGGAGGGCGTCCTGCTGGGCCTTGTTGAAGCGATGGATCTCGTCGATGAAGAGGACCGTCCGCTTCCCGTTGAGCGCGAGGCGTTCCTGCGCCGCGGCGAGCCCGGCCCGGACCTCGGCGACGCCGGACATCACCGCGGACAGCGTGGTGAACTCCGCCCCGACCGCCTCGGCCAGGATCCGTGCCAGGGTCGTCTTGCCCGTGCCGGGCGGACCCCACAGGAGGAGGCTGGACAGGTGACCGCGGGCGACGGACCGTCGGAGCGGGCCGCGCTCGCCGACCAGGTGCTCCTGGCCGATGAATTCCTCGAAGGTGCGCGGCCGCATCCGGGCCGCGAGCGGCTGGCGCTCGGGCGGCGGCTTGAACAGCGCCTCGGGCCGGGCGCCACCGGGCCGAGCCTGGGATCGGGCAGGCATGTCCGGAGTCTACGTGAGCCGGGAGCGGTCCTCGATCGATCGGCCGCGCCCGACGGGGCCGGCGTGGGTCAGACCGGGTTGAGGCCGGACGCGTTCACGACGGCCCAGATCACGCCGAGCAGGACGAACATGATCGTCCCGGTGATCGCGATGTGGCGGACGTCGCGCGCCACGTAGGCGTACTCGTTGGCCGCACGCACCGACAGGGGAACACCAGCATCCGGGGCGATCCGTGGCTCGACGAGCCGGCCGCGCTGCTGTCGGCGGGCCTGCTCGGCGGCGGCCGCCTTCTCGCGGGCCGAGATCTCGGACTCGAGCTCTGCGGCGCGGGCAAGCTCGGCCTCGGTGAGCCCGCCTGGTCGGGACGCCGGCCGGGCGGCCTTCGCGGACGGGCGACCGGGTCGGGTGCTGCCGGGTCGGCCGGGGTAGCGACTGCGTTTCGCCATGCGGGTCTCGTGTGCTCCTCGCGATCGGGGTCGTGCCGGTGGCGAAGGATACACCGCGTCGCCGGGCGGGCGTCGCCGGGCCAGTCGTTCAGCGGGCGGATAGACTCGACCCGACAGACCGGAGGCCCGCCATCGATCTCATCGGCACCCTGCGCGCGAACCTCGAGCCGATCGTCGCCATCCTGGCGGCCGCGGTCGTGGTGCTTGCGCTCCTGTTGATCGTCCAGGCGCGCCGGACGCGCCGCCTGTCGGCCCGACTCGACGGACTCACCCGCGGCAGCGACGAGCGGAGCCTCGAGGCCATCCTCGAGGCCCACCTCGCCCGCGTCCACCAGGCCGTGCACGACCTCGACGAGCTCGAGGCGCGAACGGCGATCCTGGAGCGCAACCTCCGTCGCTCGTTCTCCCGGGTCGGGCTGGTCCGGTTCAACCCGTTCGAGGACACGGGTGGCAACCAGAGCTTCGCGCTCGCCCTGCTCGACGATCACGGCGACGGGGTCGTGGTCAGCAGCCTGCACGCGCGGAACCTCACGAGGGTCTACGCGAAGGGCGTCCGCGGCGGCACGCCCGACGCAAACGTCTCGGACGAGGAGGCGGCGGCCCTGCGCAGCGCGATGGAGGCCCCGACCACGGCCACGCCAGCGTCCTGAGCTCGCCTTGGTGGCGTGCCAGCCTAGGTGACACGGCCTGCCGGCACGATCCTGGTCATGGATGTCCTCGACCCCTCGCTGGTCCTCGCCGATGACCGAATCCGCGCCCCGCGGCGTCGTGCCGAGCCCGCGCCGCTCGAGCAGATCCCCGTCTGGCACGGCCTCGAACCCGATGCCGGGCCGGATGACCCGGCGCTCGCGGCGCTCCTCGCCGGGCTGAACCCCGAGCAACGCCGCGCCGTCGTCCACGCGCGCGGGCCGCTCCTCGTGGTCGCAGGCGCGGGCACCGGCAAGACAGAGGTGATCACCCGGCGGGTGGCGTGGCTCATCGCGACCCGGCGAGCCCGACCCTCCGAGATCCTCGGGCTCACGTTCACCGAGAAGGCCGCTGCCGAGATGCAGGTCCGGGTCGACCAGCTCGTGCCGTACGGCTTCGCGGACACGTCGCTGTTCACCTTCCACGCCTTCGGGGACCGCCTCATCCGCGACTACGCGTTCGAGGCCGGGCTGTCCCCGGATGTCCGCGTGCTGTCGCGCGCCGAGACCGTGGTACTGCTCCGTGAGCACCTGTTCGAGCTCGGCCTCGAGACGTACCGGCCACTCGGGGATCCGACCCGCTTCCTGGGCGCGCTGGCCACGCTCTTTGCGCGCTGCCGGGACGAGGACATTGCGCCCGCGCGGTATCGGGCCTTCGCGGAATCACTCGCGGCCGATGCGGCACGGGAGGCCGCTGCCCTGCGTGGGCCGGGGACGGACCCCGACGCGGACGAGGCAGTGCGCGCCCTCGAGGAACTTGCCGGCCGGCAACGGGAGCTCGCGACGGCCTACGAGCGCTACCTCGAGCTCCTCGAGCGATCGGGGTCGATCGACTTCGGGGACCAGGTGTGGCGGGCGCTCCGACTCCTGCGCGACCATCCCGCGATCCGGTCGGCCGTGCAGCAGCGCTACCGGTTCGTGCTCGTGGATGAGTTCCAGGACACCAACCCCGTCCAAGCCGCGCTCGTCCGCCTCATCGCCGAGCGCCATCGCAACGTCACCCTGGTCGGCGACGACGACCAGTCCATCTACCGGTTCCGCGGCGCGGCCCTCGGGAACATCCTGGACGTTCGGTCCGCCTATCCGGGGGTCCGGACCGTGGTGCTGCGTCGGAACTACCGGTCCACCGCGCCGATCCTCGACGCCGCCCATCGGCTGATCCGCTTCAACGATCCCCATCGGCTCGAGGTCCAGGTCGGCATCTCGAAGCGCCTCAGCGCCCAGCGCCCGGGCCGCGATTCCGCGCCGGTTCGCCACCAGGCCTTCGCAACCGGTGCGGAGGAGGCCGACTGGATCGCGGCGGACATCCGGGCCCGGGTCGCTGCCGGCGCGCACCCGCGCGACCATGCCGTGCTCGTCCGGGCCAACGCGGATGCCGATGCCATCCTGCGGAGCCTCGGCGCCTCGGGGATCCCGTGGCACTTTTCGGGGACCGCGGGCCTGTACGCCCGGCCGGAGGTCCGCGTCCTGCTGTCCGTGCTGCGATTCGTCGCCGATCCGTCGTCGAGCGTCGATCTCTACGCGATCGCCGCGAGCGAGCCGTACGGCCTGCCGGCGCCCGACCTCGCGGCGGGATTCGCGACGGCCCGACGGTCGCACCGATCCGCCTGGTCGGTGTTCGAGGAACTCGACGCGAGCCCCGCCGGCGACGTCTCGGCCGCGGGCCGGCCGATCCTCCGACGCCTCGTGGGGGACCTGCGTCGGCTCGTCGACCTGGCCCGGCGGCGACCGGCCGGCGAGGTTCTCTACGCCTTCCTGCGCGAGAGCGGCTGGCTGGCCATGCTCGCGGAGGCCGGCACGCCAGAGGCCGAGGCGGCGCTCGCCAACGCCGCCCGGTTCTTCGACATCGTGCGGGCCCGGACCGGGCTCCTCACGGATCCCCGTGCCGCGTTCCTCGCGCCGCACCTGGGCACGCTCATCGAGGCTGGCGACGACCCGGCCGAGGCGGAGCCGGATCCCGACCGCGATGCGGTCTCCGTGCTGACGGTGCACCGAGCCAAGGGCCTGGAGTTCCCGGTCGTGTACGTACCAGGACTGGTCGCGGGCCGGTTCCCGACGAACGCGCGACGCGACCCGCTGGCCATTCCGGACGCGCTCCTGGGCGCCAACGGTGACCCTGCCGAGGCACAGTTGGAGGAGGAACGCCGGCTGTTCTACGTGGCCATGACGCGAGCCCGGGACGAGCTCATCCTGAGCCACGCCGCCGACTACGGCGGCACGCGGCAGCGCCGCGTCTCGCGCTTCGTGCTGGAGGCCCTCGACATGCCGAGTGCCGTGGCCTCGAGCCTCGTGCCGGTGCGACCCGACAGCCGCGCCCGCATCGCCGCGCATGCACCGATCGCCACGCTGCCCGTGGCCGCGGATTCGGGACCCGTCGTCGGGCCACTCGCCCTGAGCCACTCGTCGATCGACGCGTACCTGACCTGTCCGCGTCGGTTCCAGTTCGGCCACGTCCTGCGGATCCCCACGGCCCCGCATCACGCCCTGGTCGTCGGCTCGGCGCTGCACCAGGTGGTCCAGGAGTTCCATCGGGCCGAGACACGCGGGCAGGTGCTCGACGAGGCCGAGATCGAGGCCTCCCTCGAGCGGGCGTGGACCAACGAGGGGTTCGTGTCGCGCGAGCACGAGCAGGCCCGGCGCGCAGCCGCAAGTGCGGCCCTCCGTCGGTTCCGGACGGACCGCATCGAGAGCGCGGCGCCCCCGCCCGCGTGGATCGAGCGGGATTTCGCGTTCTCCCTCGACGGGGATCGAATCCGGGGTCGCTTCGACCGGGTGGACATCGAGCCCGTCGGGGGACCGGCGCCCCGCCCGGAGGCGCTCCTGGCCGCGGCATCCCGGACGAGCGGCGCGGATGTCGTCGAGCCAACACTCGAGCTGCTCGGACGCGAGCGGGTCACCATCACCGACTACAAGTCGAGCGACGTCCGCGACCCGGCCAAGGCGCGCCAGCGCGCCCGGGATTCGCTCCAGCTCCAGATCTACGCCATGGCCTACGAGGCCATGACGGGCCGGCTGCCCGATGCCCTCCAGCTCCATTTCCTCGAGAGCGGCCTGGTCGGCCAGGTCCCGGTCGAGCCGGAGCGCCTCGAGAAGGCCCGCGGCCGGATCGCACAGGCCGCCGCGGGGATCCGCGCCCGGGACTACGACCCGACGCCCGATGCCATGACCTGCTCCTACTGCCCGTTCCGTGACATCTGCCCGTCGAGTGCCGCAACCTGAGCGTGTGCACGATGCCGCCACTCGCCTGACGTCCGTCCGGGTCATCACCTTCGATTTCGGCAACACGCTCGTTCCGGTCGCGCACCGGGCGCTCCGTGCCGTCGTCGAGCGCACGGCGCACGCGGTCGCGGACGAGCTCGGCGTCCACGAGCGTTCGTTCCTGGACGTGTGGGCCGAGGAACGCGACCGCCAGTTCCGGGAGGAGGTCCCGCGGTTCCGGGAGGCGGAGCTCGTGCCGCGTGCCCGTCGCGTCCTGGCGCGACTGCGCGGCGTCGAGCCGCCGCCGGCGGGCGGTTCCTGGGATGACACCGCGGCGGCGGCGCGCAGCCAGCCCGCCGAAGTGGCCCGCATCGTCGAGGCCTACAGCGCGGCGTTCGTCTCGCTGATCCCGGCGCCACCCGGCGTGGCCCCGATGCTCCGGCAGCTGCAGGCCCGCGGCTTTCGCCTGGGAGTGCTCTCGAACTGGCCGCTCGCCGCCTCGATCGACCGGTTCGTCGAGGCCGCCGGGTGGTCGCCCTACCTCGATGCCCTGGTGGTGTCGGAACGGGTCGGGACGATCAAGCCCCACCCGGCCATCTTCCGGGCAGCGGAATCGGCCCTCGAAGCCAGGCCCTACGAGCTGCTCCACGTGGGCGACGACTGGGCCGCCGACGTCGTCGGTGCGCTCGAGGCCGGCTGGCGCGTGGCCTACCTGCCGGACCACCAGCACGACACGCCGCTGCCCCGGTCGGAGCGGGGCGTCGGGCATCATCCGGACTTCGAACTCGGCTCGCTGGGCGACCTGCCCGGGCGCCTGCCCGACCCACCCGCCTAGACTCACCGCATGGAGACACGCGACCGGCGGCGCAACCTCGCGTTCTTTGCCGGCGCGCTCGTCACGTGGGTCGCCGTGGGCATCGTCGTGGTCACGCTCGACCCGATCGCGATCCCGGTGGCCGGGTATCTCGGGGCGGTCCTCATGGGCCTCGCGATCGGGCTCACGGTCATCCCGCTCTTCTGGCTCGTGGCGTTCGCACGCAGCCGCCGCATCGCCATGCGGGGTTCGTGGACCCGGGCGGTGCGACGGGGCGCGTGGACCGGCGTGCTCGTGACCCTGTTCGTGGTCATGCGCCTGCAGGGCCTGTTCCAGCCGCAGCTCGGGCTCTTCATCGTCGCCCTGGCCCTGACCGCCGAGACCGCGCTGTCCGTCGAGCGATGACCCCACCGGGAGGATGCACCGCGTGAACGCCGGCACTGCCAACCCCGAACTGCCCGCCGAGGCCATGAAGGCGCGGATCGCCGCGACCGTCGCGTCGCTGCGCGACGAGATCATCGGGCTGTCGCACGACATCCACGCCCATCCGGAGCCCGCCTTCGAGGAACACCACGCCGCGGCCCGCTGCGCCGACCTCCTCCGCGCGCACGGCTTCGCCGTCGAGCTGCCGGCGGGTCGCCTGGCCACGGCGATTCGCGCGGTCCGGCGCGGGGGCAGGGGAGGGGTGAGCCCGCGCATCGGGATTCTCGCCGAGTACGACGCACTGCCCGGCCTCGGCCACGGCTGCGGGCACAACACCATGGCGGCTTCGGGCGTCGGCGCGGCCCTTGCCCTTGCGGGCATCGCCGATTCGCTGCCCGGCGAGATCGTGTTCCTCGGCACGCCCGCCGAGGAGCGCGGCAGCGGCAAGGGCTGGATGATCGAGGACGGCCTCTTCGACGGCCTGGACGCCGCCCTGCTCTACCACCCGTGCGACCGGAACCACGTCGACATCGCGCCGCTCGCATCCGTCGACATCGACGTGGTCTTCACCGGGCTCCAGGCGCACGCGGCCTCGGATCCCTGGAAGGGCCGGAACGCGCTCGACGCGATGATCCTGCTCTTCACGTCGGTGGGCCTGTGGCGCCAGCAGTTGCGGCCATCCGCCCGCGTCCACGGGATCATCCAGGAGGGTGGCACAGCGGCAAACATCATCCCGGAGCGGACGAAGGCCTGGTTCATGGTCCGCAGCGACGACGAGGCCGAGTACCAGGCCATGCAGGCGCACTTCCGGGAGCTGTGCGAAGCCGCCGCGCTGGCGACCGGCACCACCGTCGAGGTGACGATCTCCGGAGGCGCGCGAACGATGCGCACGAACCCGGTGCTGCGCGAGCTGTGGATCCGCAACGCGGCCGCCCGGGGGATCGCCGACGAGGGCCACGACAGCGCGTACGGCAGCACGGACATGGCGAACGTCTCGTGGGTCTGCCCGAGCATCCACCCGGACCTGGCCATCGCGCCAACGGGCACCCCCGGCCACTCGATCCTGTTCCGGGATGCCGCCGTGACCCCGCGGGCCGACGAGACGACGCTGACCGCGGCCACGCTCATCGCACAGACCGCCTGGGACCTGTTCGCGGATCCCGACCTCGTCCGCGCGGCCTGGGAGGCGTTTCGCGCCTGACGGCCGTGCGCCGCCGTGGCAGGAGCGGAGGCGAGAACCGCGAGCCGCGGAGGTCGTTTGCTAGGATGGCGGCGGCGCCCCGCTGGACGGCAGAATCCGAACCGGCGGCGTCCTTGTCTGAGTGACGGCCGGCACGTCGCCCGCGCCGACTCGGGAGGAATCGCGTGAGCGAGCGCCCCCAGGACCCGGGCTCGCATCCGTTCGCCGAGATGCACGGCTGGGACCGGCCGTTCGAGGTCTACTCCGACTACGACCTTCCCACCTACGTCGGGCCGGTCACCTTCGCCCGCCTGCCGTGGATCGCCGATCCCGCCGCGCTCGCGGCGCACCATGCGGACGTGGCGATCGTGGGTGCCCCATTCGACGACATGGTCAGCCACCGCCCGGGCGCTCGCTTCGGGCCGCGGGCAATCCGGGAAGCCCAGTACAGCACCGGGTCCCTGAACTCCCTCCAGCTGGGCATCGAGCCGTTCGAGGTGCTGACCGTCGTCGATGCCGGCGACGCCAACATCGTGCCGGCCTCGTGGGAACGCGGCCACGCGATGATCTACCGCAAGGTGCGCGAGGTCGCGGCCACCGGGGCGATCCCGATCGTGCTGGGCGGCGACCACAGCATCACCTGGCCGTCGGCCTCCGCCGTGGCCGAGGTGCGCCGGCCGGGCAGCATCGGCATCGTCCACTTCGACGCCCATGCCGACACGGCTCCGGATACGTACGGCCAGCTCGCCGGCCACGGGTCGCCGATGCGCCGACTCATCGAATCGGGAGCCGTCCGCGGTCGCAACTTCGTCCAGGTGGGCTTGCGCGGGTACTGGCCGCCGGTGGACGTGCTCGACTGGATGCGCGAGCAGGGCCTGCGGGTCCACTTCATGACCGAGATCGAGGAGCGCGGCGCCGAGGCCGTCATCGCCGACGCGATCGCCGAGGCGCTCGACGGACCGGACGCCATCTACCTCTCGGTGGACATCGACGTCGTCGACCCCGGGCTGGCACCCGGAACGGGCACGCCCGAGCCCGGGGGCATGCTCTCGCGCGAGCTGCTTCGGGCGGTGCGCCAGATCGTGGGCGCCGTCGAGCTGGCGGGCATGGACATCGTCGAGGTGGCACCGCCGTACGACTGGGCCGAATCCACGGCGATGATCGCGAACCGGGTCGCGCTCGAGGCGATCTCGGCCCTCGCGGTCAAGCGGCAGGGCGGCGCGACCGTGCGCTGGGAGGGATGACCGGGACGGGGTCCCACCCGTTCCTCGACCACGGCGGCCCGATTCCATTCGCCCACCGCGGGGGCACCGAATCGGCCCCGGAGAACACGCTCGCCGCGTTCGCCTCCGCCGTCGCCCTCGGCTATCGGTACCTCGAGACCGACGTGCACGCCACCGCCGATGGCGTCCTCGTGGCCTTCCATGACGACCGGCTCGAGCGCGTCACCGACGGGCACGGCGTCGTGGCCGAGACCACCTGGGAGGAGTTGCGTCGCGCGCGCGTCGGCGGGCGCGAGCCGATCCTCCTGTTCGAGGAACTGCTGGACGCGTTTCCCTCGGCCCGGATCAACATCGAGCCCAAGCACGACGCGGCGGTTGCGCCGCTCATCCGGGCACTGCGGGACGCTCGGGCCCTCGAGCGCGTGTGCGTCGGCTCGTTCTCGGACCACCGTGTCGCGGCCGTCAGGGAGGCTCTTGGCTCCGACCTGTGCACGTCCCTCGGCACGCGCGAGGTCGCGGCCCTGCGGGTCGCGGCCTGGGCGGGTGGCCCGGTGGCCCGGCGCTTCCGGGCGGCGCTGGCCCGCCGTCCGGCCCGCTGCGTCCAGGTCCCGACGCGGTGGCGCGGCGTGCCCCTGCTCGATACTCGCGTGATCGCGGCGGCTCACGACCTCGGGCTCCCGATCCACGCCTGGACGATCAACGACGAGCCTTCGATGCGCCGACTGCTCGCCGCCGGGGTCGACGGGATCATGACCGACCGGCCGACCCTCCTTCGCGACGTGCTCGTGCGCCTCGGCGCGTGGACCGACGGTCCCGGATCGGCCGGCACCGGCTAGGATCGAGGCGTGACTGAACCCGCCGCCGATGCCCTGGCCCGCCTCTACGACCTCGACCTCGCGGTCGACCCCGGCGACCTCGACCTCTATCGCGCCCTTGCGGCCCGCACGGGCGGCCCGATCGTGGAGCTGTGTGCCGGGAGTGGCCGGATCGCCGTACCCCTCGCGGCCGAGGGGTACGCCGTCACCGCCGTCGACCTCGACCCGGCGATGCTCCGCCGGGCCGCCCGGCTCGCCTCGGCCTCCGGGGCCCGCGCCGTGGCGAATCTCACCACCGTGGAGGCCGACCTGTTCGACGGGGGCGTGCCCGGCGCCGGCGGCTTTCGCCTCGCGGTGCTGGCCCTCAACTCGATCCTGCTCCTGGGCGGCCCCCGCCGGCAGCGTGAGGCCGTCACGGTGATGGCGGGCCTTGTCGCCCCCGGCGGCGTCGTGGTGATCGATGCCTGGCAGCCGGTCCCCGAGGACCTCGTCCGGTTCGACGGGCGGACCGGCCTGGAGTGGCTTCGGACCGACCCGGAATCCGGCCGGAGCGTCGCCAAGACCGCGTCCGCGTGGTACGACGGCGCGACCCGGGCCGTGACCCTCGTGACCCTGTTCGACGAGTGGGAGCCCGGCGGGCCGGTGATGCGGCACGCGCGCGAGGATGCCCTCCATCTCGTCGCGGCCGAGGAGCTCGAGATGTTCGCCGAGGCCGCGGGCCTGGAGGTCGAGGTCGTCGCGGGCGACTACGACCTGACCCCGATGGGCCCCGGTGCCGACCGGACGATCGTCGTGGCTCGACGCCCCGACAGCCCGTGATACCGTTCCGCCGATGGCATCGAGCGACCAGATTCGCCTGCTCCTGATCGAGGACGTGCCGCAGGTTGCGCAGTACGTGCGCGGCCTGCTGATGTCCCAGAGCCAGGTCAAGTTGATCGAGGTCCTGACCGACGGCGGGAAGGCCGTCACGATGACGCCGGAACTGCGTCCCGACGTGATCATCGTCGACGCGCTGCTCCAGGGGCGGGTCAAGGCGACGAACGTGGTCGCCCAGCTGCGGGACGCCGGGTCGCGGGTGCCGGTGATCATGCTCACGGTGCCCCAGCAGCCGGTCGAAGCCGATCCCGAACACGGGATTGACGGCGTGCTCACGATGCCGTTCTCCGGCTACGACCTCATCACCCGGGTCAACCAGGTCCACCACGACGCGAGCGAGCGTGACGGGGCGGCCCAATCCAAGCTCGTGGCGGTGTTCGCGCCGAAGGGCGGCGTCGGCAAGACCACCCTGGCATTCAACCTTGCCGTCGCGGCCGGTCGCGTCGGCCGCAAGGCCATCGTCGTGGACGGCAGCATCCAGTTCGCCGACGTCCGCGCCCTGCTGCGGGTCCCGGCGGACGCACCCTCCATCCTGGACCTGCCGACCGATCGGATCGTCGAATCCGACCTCACCGACGTCGTGTGGCGGGACCCGTCCGGGATCGACATCCTGCTCGCCCCGCCGAGGATCGAGATGGCCGAGATGCTCACGGCCCGCGACCTCGAGAAGGTCCTCTCGCTGCTGCGCCGCCTCTACGAGCTCGTCGTGGTCGACATGTCGGTGGCGATCGACGAGATGAACCTCGCCATCCTGGACCGCTCCGACGTGATCCTCGAGATCGTGACGTTCGACTCGACGACGATCCACAACACCATCGCCCTGGCGGACACGTTCCGGGTGATCGGCTATCCGCCGACCAAGGTCCAGTACCTGGTGAACCGCGCCGACTCGACGGCCGGCATCGACCCCGCGGACATGGTTCGCGCCCTCGGCCGGGTGCCCGAGCACCAGGTTCGTTCGGACGGCGCGGTCATCGCCGCTGCCAACAACCAGGGCATCCCGTTCGTGCTCGCGAATCCGGAGGCGGGCGCGACGCAGGACGTCGATCGCATCGTCGCGGCACTGCTCGGGGCTCGAGCGCCGGTCGCGGCCGGAGCCCGCTGAGCCGGATGGCCGATTCTCGACCGATCGGGGTCTTCGACTCCGGGGTCGGCGGGCTCACGGTGCTCCGGGAGATCGTCCGGCGCGTGCCCGCGGAATCCACCATCTACCTCGGGGACAACGCGCGCGCCCCGTACGGCACGCGCTCCGACGACGAGGTGCTCGCGTTCAGCACGCAGTCCATCGACGCGCTCGTCGAGCACGACGTCAAGGCGGTCGTCATCGCCTGCAACACGTCCACGGCGGTGGCCCTGGGCGAGCTGCGGCGGCGCTACGACCTGCCGGTCCTCGGGGTGATCCGCCCGGGTGCGGTCACCGCGTCACTGACCACGAGGAACCGCCGGGTCGGGGTGATCGCGACGCCGGCGACCATCCGCTCGCACGCCTACTTCAACGCCATCAAGGACGAGAACCCGGCGGTGGAGGTGTACGAGCACGCGACGCCCGCCCTCGTGCCCATGGTCGAGGCGGGACAGGTCGATGGCCCCGAGGTCGAGGCCACGATTGCCGGTGCCCTGGCCCCGCTCCTGGGCGAGCGCGACGCGCACGGCGAGTTCGTCTTTCCGCTCCCGCCGTCGGCGCGGATCGACACCCTGCTGCTCGGCTGCACGCACTACCCGCTGCTCCGGGGGGCCATCGCGGCGGTCGCGGGCGATCGCATCGCCATCGTCGATTCCGCTTCCGCCACAGCCTCGGCGCTGGCCGACCTGCTCTCGATCAACGGGCTCGAGGCTCCGGGCAGCTCGCGGGGCACCGCGGCCGATGCGGGGCGTGCCGGCCACGAGCCGCCGCCGGGACGCGCGGGTCCTCCCGTCCACGTACAGCGAACGACCGGAGACGTCGAGGCGTTCCGGGCCATCGCGGCCCGGATGTTCGGCGAGGCCTTCCCCGACGTGACCGCCATCGAGTTGCCGTCGCTCGCGCCGCTCAGGAATCGGGCCGGATGAACGTCCCGAAGCGAGGCACGACCGGACGCGATCGCACGCGGCGCTGGCAGACGGGCCTCATCCTGGGATCCGCCATCGGGATCGCCGCCACGGTGGCGAGTCGCGTGGCCGAGCGATCGGCGCGCCGCGGACTCATCGACTGGGGCGACGTGGAGCGGATCGCGGTCCGCCGGGTGGCCCATGCGCCCGGCGCGCTCTCGGCGGTCGAACTGCGCGCGGCGGAGGCCGCCTACCGGGAGGCCATGGCGCAGGTGGCACCGCGCCTCGCCGCAGCCCTCGGGACCGAGCTCCCGGGCATCGTCGATAGGGCCGCCGTGGTCGATCGGGCGGGTTGGGTCGGGGCCAACGTCACCTCGTTCCGGGCGCTCATCTCGCGCATGGAGGGCGAACTCCTCGGCCAGGTGGTGCGTCCCGGGAACGACCTGGCGGCCTCCGCCATGGTCATCGCCAACCGGTGGGTCAGCAGCCGCCAGCTGGCCTACCTCCTGGGCTTCATGGGCACCCGCGTCCTCGGCCAGTACGACATCGCGCTGCTGTCCGCCGAATCCGAGGACGGCCGGCTCCTGTTCGTGGAGGAGAACATCCGGGCCACGGCTCGCGCGCTCGACGTGCCGGTCGGGCCGTTCCGGACCTGGATCGCGCTCCACGAGGCCACCCATGCCTTCGAGTTCGAAGGCCACCCGTGGCTTCGCCCGTACCTGGCGGACCACCTCGAGCGCCAGCTGACCCTGTTCAGCAGCTCCACGTCCTCGCTGGGCCGCGACGCCCTCCGCGCCATCGGGCGGACGCTCCGTGGCGAGGCCGAGGGCGAGCACTGGATGACCCGGATCATGGGCGACGAGCAGCGCGCCCTGTTCCTCGAGATGCAGGCCGCGATGAGCCTGCTCGAGGGATTCAGCGACTACGTGATGGACGAGGTCGGCGTGGGCCTGGTCCCCGGAATCGAGCGGATCTCCGCGCGCTTCCACGCCCGACGTACGCAACGCTCGCCCTTCGAGCGGGCGGTCCTGCGGCTGACCGGCATGGACCTCAAGCTCGAGCAGTATCGGCGCGGCGAGGCCTTCGTCCGGGCCGTGGCCGAGGCGCGCGGCCGCGCGGCGCTCGATGCCATCTGGACGTCCCCCGCGACGCTTCCGACCCACGACGAGCTGACCGACCCGGCGCACTGGATCGCGCGCGTGCTCGATGGGCGCGACCATGCCGCGGGCGCCGGCGACCCGATCGCCGCCGATGCTGCGCGCGACCCGAGCCACCGTGGCGAGCCAGCCGCCGCGCCTCAGGCCGCGACGACCGCCTCCGGGCCCGCCGCCGGGTGGTCCCGATGACCCTCCCGGGGCCCGGCAGCGGCCCGGGCGGCGTGCCGCGAGCCATCGCCGTGAGCCCGATCCTGTCCGCGCGCGTCCGCGCCCAGGACCTCGAGCGAATCCGGGCCGCCGCCCCGGGCGCGAGGATCGTCAACCTGTCCGTGGAGGGCCTCGCGGACGGGCCCACGGAGGATGTCGAGGTCCTCCTGCGCGGGTGGCTGAGCTCCGAGGCGTTCGACCGACTCCTCGCCCGCGCGCCCCAGCTGCGGTGGGTGCACTCGGCCACATCGGGCGTCGAGCGCGCCCTCACCCCGGCGGCGCGCCAGCGGGGCGTCGTCGTGACCAACGCCCGCGGCGTGTTCACGCGGCCCATCGCCGAGCACGTGCTCATGCTGATCCTCGCGATCAGCCGGCGACTCCCGCAGCTCCTGGAGCTGCAGCGCGAGCGAACCTGGCAGCCGCTCGAGGGCGTCGAGCTGCGCGAGCTCACTGTCGGAATCGTGGGCTACGGCTCGATCGGCCAGGCCGTGGCGTCGCTCGCCGGTGCCTTCGGGGCCCGGATCGTCGCCCTCCGCCGGAACCCGTCGGCGGGCACGGGCGCGGATCGAGCCGGCGACGATGACGAGGAATCCTTCCCGTTCCATCCGGTCGCGGACCGGGTCGTGGGTCCGGACGGCCTGCACGACCTCCTCGCCGCGTCCGACATCGTGGTCCTCGCGGCACCCCTGACCGCGGAGACCGACGGTCTCATCGACGGGCCGGCCATCGCGGCGATGCGGCGCGATGCCTGGATCATCAACGTGGCCCGCGGCCGGCTGATCGACGATCACGCCCTCCTGGAGGCACTCCGCGACCACCGGATCGGCGGTGCCGCGCTCGATGCCTTCCGCGAGGAGCCGCTGCCCCAGGCCTCGCCCCTCTGGGACCTGCCGAATGTGATCGTGACGCCGCACACAGCCTGGTCGTCGGCCCGGGTCCTCGACCGGAGTGTCGAGCTCTTCTGCGACAACCTCCGGCGGTATGCCGCAGGCGCCCCGCTCCGCAACGCGGTGGACCCGTCCGCCGGGTACTGAGGACCGCGCGCGGCACTGATTCGAGGATCGCGGCGGCGGGGCGTGCGCCCGGCGCCCTCGGTGGGTGAGCCAGGCAATCGATCGCGGTTGGACGTCCGCCGACGGGCGAGGGCCGCGTGGGGCAGAATCCCCCGGCTATGCAGATCGCCATCGTGGGACTCGCCGGTAGCGGCAAGACCACCGTCTTCAACACCCTGACCCGTGGCCACGCCGAGACCGGCGGCTACGGCGGACTGACCCTCAACGTCGGCGTCGTCAAGGTGCCTGACGAACGCCTCGACACGCTCGCCGCGATCTTCCACCCGAAGAAGATCGTCCAGGCCGACGTCACCTACGTGGACCTTCCCGCGCCGCCGCCGTCGCACGACGGCCGGGTCGGCACCGAGGAGCTGCCCGCCGAGCACCTGGCGCGGTTGCGCGATTCGGATGCCCTCCTGCACGTGGTCCGGGCGTTCGAGGACGCGGCGCTCCCGCATCCGGACGGCAGCGTGGACCCGGCCCGCGACCTCGAGCGCCTCGACCTCGAGTTCATCCTTGCCGACCTGTCGATGGTGGATCGCCGACTCGAGCGCCTGGCGTCCTCGGGCCGGCACGGGACGCCGGCGGAACGCGAGGCCAACGAGCGAGAAGAGGCCATCCTCCGCCGGCTCAAGGCGGACCTCGAGGCCGGTCGACCGATTCGCGACGCGCAGCTGGACGCCGACGAGACGAAGGCGATCCGCGGGTTCCGCTTCCTCACCGAGAAGCCCGTGCTGGTGTTGCTCAACGTGGGTGAATCGTCCCTCGCCGATGCGCCGGCGCTCGTGGCCCGGATCGCCCAGCCGTACCGGCACGAGCGGTCCCTCGTGGATTCGCTGTCGGCGCGGATCGAGATGGAGCTCGGCGAGCTCGAGCCGGACGAGGCGGCCGTGTTCATGGCCGAGCTCGGCATTGCCGAGTCCGGACTCGGGCGCGTGATTCGCCTCTCCTACACGCTGCTGGGGCTCATCTCGTTCCTGACCGCCGGCCCCGACGAGGTCCGCGCGTGGCCCGTCCCGGACGGCAGCACCGCCGTGGACGCCGCGGGGGCCATCCACTCCGACCTGGCCCGGGGCTTCATCCGCGCCGAGACCGTGGCGTACGAGGACCTCGTCGCGCTCGGTTCCATGGCCGAGGCGCGCCGCGCCGGCAGGCTACGGTCCGAGGGCCGCACCTACCGGGTCCGGGACGGCGACGTCCTCGAGATCCTGTTCAGCCGCTGAGGCCCGGTCCATGCCGGACCCGTGGAGCGCCATCGCGCGGGCACTGTCCGCCCGCGACGGCTCAGTTGGGGTCGGAGGCGTCGGGGCGGAAGTCCGCGAGGATGCCGCGATAGTCCGCGTCCATTCCGAGGTCGTCATCGTCCGTGTCCTCGTCCTCCTCGACGTCACCCTCGAGGTCCGAGAGGAAGTTGTCCTCGTCGATGCGCGAGACGTTCACCGCGGCGGTGAGCCGGTCGTCCGACACGTAGACGAAACCGTAGGCGCGCTCGAGCTCCTCGGCGATGGCCTCGATCAGCGAATCGGTCTGGTACGAGTCCTGGACCTGGCGCCGGACCGACTGGACGACGTGGAAGAACTCGTCCGGGTCCATCTCCTCCTCGCGAAAGAGGAGCAGGTCGAAGAACACGTCCCCGTCCCCCTCGTGAAGCTCGTAGAAATGCACGTCGACGATCCTCGTCCCGGGGCCGGCTGGCGCGACCCACGCCCCGAGTATAGGCGGGCCGCATGACCACGCCCGTGGTGGTCGGGGCAGCCTCGCGCGACCTCGTCGCCGACGATCCTCGTGGGTGGCGGCTGGGTGGCGCGGCCGCCTATGCAGGCCTGACCCTCGCGCGGCTCGGGTACGCACCGCGGATCATCCTCGGGGTGGATGCCCTGGCCGCCGAGGCGGTCGAGCTCGCGTGGCTCCGCGACGCCGGCGCGCAACTCCGCCTCGTCCACCTCGAGCGCGGGCCGGTCTTCCGCAACATCGAGCGCCCGGAGGGGCGAGCGCAACGGTCCGAGGGTCCGCCGGACACGATGGCCTGGGCGCCGGGCACAGACCCATCGGACGCCGCGGCCTGGCTGTTCGGACCGGTCGCCGGGGAGCTGGATCCCGCCTGGGCCCGTGCGCCCGGACCGGACGCGATCGTCGGACTCGGGTGGCAGGGACTGCTCCGCCGCCTGCCCACGGACGCGCACGTGGAGCGACGCCCACCCGCCCGCTCGGACCTCCTGGATCGGGCCGACGTCGTGGTGGTCAGCCGCCACGACCTCGACGGCGATCCGGGCCTGGACGCGCTGATGGCGATGGCGCCCCGGGCCTCGACGCTCGCGCTGACCGACGGATCCCGAGGAGGCGTGGTCGCACAGCGAGGGGCGGACACGGCGCTCCACGTCCGCCGCTATCCGGCCGTGGCAGCCGCGCGGGAAGTCGACCCGACGGGTGCAGGCGACGTGTTCCTCGCGGCCCTCATCGCGGCACGACTCGGCCATCCCCTCGCCGGATCGGGCCGGCGGGGTACGGACCTGCGGTTCGCCGCCGCCGTGGCATCGCTCTCGGTCGAGGCGCCGGGTCTTGAGGGCGTGCCGGGCCTGACGGCGATCGCGGCCCGCCTCAGGGACTCGCTCGGGCGGGCACGTCCAACGGAACCGCCCGGCGGCTGATCCGGCGACGCAGTCGTGACGCCCGCCGGCCGAGGTCGAGCTCGAGGCCGGGTCGCGGCAGGCCGGTGAAGCGCGATCGCTCGACCAGGCGCAGCGCCGCGTGCGTCGCCGCGAGCGCCGCCTCCGGGTCCCGACGCCGATGCTCCCGCAGCTTGGCGATCTCGATCCATGCCCGCGTGGCGATGAGGCCCCCACGCTCGGTGAGCTCCAGCCAGGCGAGTTCTGCCCCGTCGTACCGTCCGGTCCGGCGGAGCAGGCGCGCTCGATCGATGGCCAGGCGGTCGGGCGTCCACGGGGCGTCGAGCCGATGTCCCGCCCGCTGCCACGACGCCGGTTCGGCGCGCCGCGGAGGACCCCCGAAGTCCGCCTTCCGGCGGGGCGACCACCAGGGATCGAGGTCCTCGCCCGTCCGGTGGCCGGCTGTGGGCGCGAGGACGGGCTCGGCCGGCAGCGGCGCGCTCGATTGCGCGACCGCCTGATCGAGGCACGCGAGCGCCTCCTCAAGGCGGCCGTGCGCCGCGAGCGTGCGGGCGAGGCCCGCGAGGTCTCCGGCGGGCGCCGCCGGCCGGGCCGCCGGGTCGGCCAGGTGGGCGTCGACATGGGCCACGATCCGCGCGAGCGAGCGGACGTCTTCCTCGTTGTGCCGGACGATGCCGAGCAGGCGGGCCGGTTCCCCGTCCCGCAGGAACTGGAGGTAGCGCGCCGGGATCTCCCAGCCCGGCACGTCGTCGTGGCGGGCGAGCCCCAGGAGGTGCGTCTCGGCCGTCTGGAGGCGCGCATCCGGCAGGCGGTGCCGGAACAGCCGTCGCACGAGCGGCAGCAGGTCCAGGTGGCCGGCATGCCGGGGCGCCGGGCTCCCGTGCATCCGGAAGCGAGCCTCCATGAGGGGCCAGTCGAAGCCTCGGCCGTTGTACGTCACGAGCCAGGCGTGCGCCGGAAGGTGGCGTCGCAGCTCGTCGAGGAGCGCGGGCTCGTCGGCGTGGTCCGGCAGGAGGAGTTGGACCTGCCGGAAGGCGGGCCCTTCCCACCAGCCGAGGCCGACGAGGAACGCGAGCGTGCCGGCCGCGGTGGCCAGGCCGGTGGTCTCGGTGTCAAGGCAGATCAGCGGCACGTCGGGTCCCGGCTGGCCGGGCAGCGTGGCCAGGCGCCGGCGGTCCACGGGGATGATCGCGGTCCGTCGCTCGACCCGGACGAAGGCGCCGCGGGGGGTCCGGACGAGCTCCCCGTCGAGCTCCGCGGCGAGGCGCTCGGCCCCGACCTGGGCGGCGCCTCGGGTCGCGCCGGGAACCTCGGACCGCGATCGCGACGCGTGGCCCTCGCGAAAGTTGGCGAACCGCCGCTCCAGCGCGACCGTCATGGGTCAGGCCACGGCCGCCGGAGCGGCCTCTGCGTGGGCGGCGTCGGCGCCCAGCGCCACGAGCAGCCGGAGCGCCAGGGCCTTGGCGTCGACCGCGGGATCGAGCCGGGGCCCGGTGCAGGCGGGGCAGCCGCTGTCGCACGAGCAGGCGCGCACGAGGTCCGCCGCGCCGACGATGAGCTCCTCGTGGCGTGCCCAGAGCCGTTCCGAGAGGCCGACACCGCCGGGCATCGCCTCGTACAGGTAGATCGTCGGGGACTCCTGGTGCGGCGAACGGACCTGCGCCACGAGGCCGAGGTCCCGGGGATCCACCATGAGCAAGACCGCAGCGATCGCCTGGATGGCGCGTCCGGCGCCGACGAGGGCCACGTCGAGGTCCTCGCGACGCCAGCCCTGCGCGGCGCCGCCGGCCGTGACCCAGTACGCCGTCGTCTGGAGCTCCAGCTCGGGCAGGTCGATCGGACCCCAGCCCACGTTCTCGTCGGTCACGAACTTGAGCTTCTTGAACAGCGTGACGAGGCTGGCGACCATCACCTCGCCGTGGACGCGGGTGCCGCCCGTGGCCGGGGCGTCCGCGAAGACGTCGAGCGGCTTCAGGGTCACCGCCCGGTTGGCATAGGTGTAGTGATCGACGTCGACGCGATGGACGTAGGCCTTGCGCTCGTGCCACTCGAGGCGGTCCACGTAGTACTGGACCGATTCGTGGATGTAGATCGCCCGTTCGTGGACGAGCACCTGGGCGCTGAACAGGTCCACCTCGCCGAGCACGCGCGGCCGGTCGGGGGTCGTGTCGATGATCACCACGTTCTCGGGGGCCGCGGCACGCAGGCTGACTTCCGAGGCCGGGAAGTTCTCGGAGCTCCAGTACCAGCGACCGTCCGCGGCAAGGCGCACGTGGCCCTCCTCGCCGAGGAAGGCGAGCAGGTCGTCTGCCGGCCCCGGTCCGAACGCCTCGCCGGGCTCGAACGGCATCTCGAAGGTCGCGCACCGGAGGTGGGCGAGCAGCACGTGCAGGTTGTCGGGGTCGATGCGCGCCTCCTCGGGGGTGCGGGCGAGCAGGAACTCCGGGTGGTGGATCACGTACTGGTCCACCGGGGACGCGGACGCGACGAGCACGCCCACGGAGGGCTCCAGGCGCCGCCCCGCACGCCCGAGCTGCTGCCAGGTGGCCGCGACGGAGCCCGGATACCCGGCCAGCACCGCGACGTCCAGCGAGCCGATGTCGACGCCGAGCTCGAGTGCGTTCGTGGACACCACGCCGAGGATCTCGCCGTCGCGCAGGCCGCGCTCGATCGATCGCCGCTCGGTCGGCAGGTAGCCGCCGCGGTACCCGCGGACCCGGGAACGCGGCCCGAACGACTCGCGAAGCGCCTCGCGCAGGCCGGTCAGAAGGATCTCGACCGCCACGCGCGCGCGCCCGAACACGATCGTCTGCCGGCCGGCCCGCAGGAACGGCAATGCCCAGCGCTGGGCGTGGGTCAGGGCCGATGTTCGGGCTCCCGTCGCCGGGTCGAGCACGGGCGGATTGACGAGGAGCAGGTGTCGCTCGCCCCGGGGTGCGCCGTTGCGATCGACGAGTCGCGGCGCCCTCCCGGTGAGCTGGGCCGCGAGCTCCGCCGGATTGCCGATGGTGGCCGAGGCGCACACGATCACCGGGTTCGACCCGTAGTGGCGGCACAGTCGGAGCAGGCGGCGCAGGACGTTGGCGACGTGGCTCCCGAAGACGCCGCGGTAGGTGTGGAGCTCATCGATCACGATCACCCGGACCTGCTCGAAGAGCTGGAACCACTTGGTGTGGTGGGGGAGGATCGCCGAGTGGAGCATGTCCGGATTCGTGACCACGACCTGTCCGGCCGTCCGGATGGCCGAGCGAATCGGAGCGGGCGTGTCGCCGTCGTACGTCGCGGCGGAGATCGCGAGCTGGCTCGCCTGGGCAAGCCCGGCGAATTCGGCCACCTGGTCCTGCCCGAGGGCCTTGGTCGGGAAGAGGAAGAGCGCCCGGGCGGACGGATCCTCCGCGAGGGCCTGGAGTACCGGCAGCGTGTAGCAGAGGGTCTTGCCCGACGCCGTCGGCGTCACCACGACGACGTCGTCGCCGGCGTGCACGGTCTCGATGGCTTCCGCCTGGTGGCGATAGAGGGAGTCGATCCCGCGCGACCGCAGTCCGCTTGCGATCCGCGGATCCAGCCAGTCGGGAAACGGGACCGTGTCGGCGGGACGCTCGGGCAGGGTCTCGTGGTGCAGCACGGAGGCGGCGAGGGATGGCTCCTCGAGGAGGCGGTCGAGGACGGCGGCGGTGGTCGCGGGGGCATAGGTGCGCATCGCAGCAAGGCTCCATTTCGAACGGGTGTTCGATGGCACAGCGTAGCGCGAGCGTCCGTCCCGCGTGTGTCACCTTGGCTGGCACGACGGATCGGCCGAAATCGGTGGTTGACACATTGTTCACCGCTTAGCTACGCTCGGCGCCAATGACGATGCCCCCAGGTCCCGACCGGCCCGATGCCGTCGCCCCCGAGGGCGATTCGCCGCGTCCCGCCGCGCGACCGGTGCGAGACCTCTCGGCCATGCCCACCTTCCTGCGACGCGCGAGCGGAAGCGACGGCGAGGGGGCCATGGATCGATGGATGACCCGCCAGGCTCCGATCGGCCCGGCCCATCCCGTGGTGGCTCCGGAACCGACCATGCCGCCCCTCGTGGGGATCTCGCCGCGCCGGCTGCTCCTCGCGGTCGCGCTCGTCGCCATCGCCTGGGGCGTGATCTCGTTCGGCCGCCAGGTCGCCGCGGCATCGGCCGCCGCGGGGCATGCCGACGACCTGCGCGCCGCCAACGCCGCGCTCGCCCAGGAAGTGGCCGGGCTGCAGCACGAGATGGAGCTGGTCGGGGATCCCCGCTACATCGAGCAGCAGGCGCGCGCGTATCGGCTTGGATCCTCCTCCGAGATCGCCTTCGCCCTCGCGCCCAACGCGCCGTCGCTGTCACCGGATTCGCCGGGCTCGGCCTCGAACCGGCTGGGCGCCGTCGTCGATTCGCGCTCGCCGCTCGACGCCTGGCTCGAGGTGCTGTTCGGCCCGGAGGAGTAGCGCCGCCGAGGCGACGCCCGCGGATCGCACCCACCCCTTCACCCCGCCGGGCGACCTCGCGTCGGAGGCCCATCGCGTGCGGCTCCGGGGGTATGCTGACCCGACCGTCTGCGCAAGGTTGGAGGGACTGGGGCCGTGCCGACGATCACGATTCCCATCGAGGATCTGGTCTTCGTTCTCGCGACACTGCTCGGCGGCGGCCTGCTGCTGGTCACGGTCGTGGTCGACGACATCATCGGCGGCATCCTCGATTCCTTCCACATCGGCATGGACATCGGTGGGGTGTCCCTCATGCCGCCGCTCCTGGCGTTCATCGCGATGTTCGGCGTCGGGGGCCTCTTCGCGACCCAGGTCTTCGATATCCATGGCGGCCAGGCCGCGATCATCGGCCTCGTCTTCGGGGCCGTCGGCTTTGCCATCGCCTACCTGATGTTCCGCGCGCTCCGCGGGGCCGAGGGCCAGACGCCCTTTTCGATCGGCGACCTGGTCGGCCGCACCGGGTCCGTGAGCGTGGCCATCCCGGCGGGCCGCCTCGGCACCGTGTACGTCCGGGCCGAGGGCCAGACGCACGAGATCGCCGCGACGGCGGCCGTGGACCTCCAGGCGGGCGCGCCGGTCCGCATCACGGGCACGCACGGCACCGGGCTCGTCGTCGAACCCGACCAACCGCCGGCCGCCTGACGCCGGCGGGCATCGAACCAGCAGCGCGAGGGAGAACCAACCGTGCCTGACTTCCTGCAGTTCGTCGGCGGCGGGGTGATCCCCGTCCTCCTCGTGGTCGTCATCCTCGTCCTGCTCGTGGCCTACCTGGGCAGCCGGTACAAGGTGGCCGGGGCCAACGAGGCGCTCATCGTCAGCGGGCGCAGCGAGAAGGGGACGCAGGGCCAGGTCGGCCTCAAGGTCGTGCGCGGCCAGGGCGTGATCGTCCTGCCCCTCATCAACAAGGTGGGCCGCCTCCACCTGAGCGCCCGCCAGATCAACATCCAGCTCTCGGATGCCGTGACCAAGCAAGGCATCAAGGTGGCCGTGCAGGGCGTGGCCACGGTGAAGATCGGGAGCGACGAGGAATCCATCCGCGCCGCCGCCGAGCGCTTCCTCGAGCGCGAGGACCAGATCGATTCGATCGTGAAGAACGTCCTCGAGGGCTCGCTCCGGTCGATCGTCGGCACCCTCACCGTCGAGGAGCTCAACTACGACCGCGCCAAGTTCCAGCAGGAGGTCCAGAGCGCGGCCCGGAGCGACCTCGCCACGTCGGGACTGACCATCGACAACTTCACGATTCAGGCGATCCGGGACGAGGTCGGCTACATGGACCTCATCGGCCAGCAGGAGACCGCACGCCGTGAGCGCGACGCGCGCATGGCCAAGGCGCAGGCCGACCAGGAGGCGGCGGTCCGGGAGGCCGAGGCCCAGCAGGTCAAGCTCAACGCGGGGCGGGACGTGTCGCTTCGCCAGGCGGAAGTCGAATCGCTGACCGCTGCCGCGAATGCAAAGGCTGCACAGGCCGGGCCGCTGGCAGAAGCCGAGGCCACGCAGGAGGTCGTGCGCAAGCAGACCGAGCTCGCGCAGCTCGAGGCCGATCGCAAGCAGAAGGAACTCATCGCGTCGACAATCCGGCCCGCCGAGGCGGACGCCGATGCCCAGGTGAAGCGCGCGGAAGGCGAGAAGCTCGCCCGGATCGCCCAGGCCCAGGCGGAGGCGGAGCGGGTGAAGCTCGCCGGCCAGGCGGAGGCCGCGGTCCAGGTCACCAAGGGCGAGGCACAGGCGCGGGTCACCGAGGTGAACGCGACGGCGGTGGCCAAGCAGACCACGCTCGAAGGCAATGCCGAGGCGGGCGTCGTGCTCTCCAAGGGCGAGGCCGAGGCCAAGGCGCTTGCGCTTCGTGCGGAGGCGTACCGGCAGTTCAACGAGGCCGCGGTCATCCAGACCGTCCTTTCGATGCTGCCCGAGATCGTGCGAGCGGCTGCCGAACCGATGGCCTCGATCGACAACCTGACGGTGATGTCGACCGACGGGGCATCCGAACTGGTCAAGAACACCACGCGCACGGTGGCCGAGGCCAGCGCCGCCGTGAAGGGGCTGACCGGCATCGACGTGCCCGCGCTCCTCGGCGGCGCGATGGGGGCCGCCGGTGCAGGTGGTGGCGGCGCCGGGACCGGCGTGTCCGGACGCTCGGGGTCTCGCGGCACGCGGCGCGGCGGCTCCGATGACGGCGGAACAGACGGCGGCGGCGGGGGTGCCGGTGGCTCCAGCTCCGGTGGGGGCGGTGGCTCCAGCTCCGGCGGCGGTTCGTCCCGACCGCGATCGCCGCGCGGCGGCGCGCCCGCCGGCACGGGTCCGACCTCGAGCTCCGCACCGGAAGGCGCTGCGCCAGACGCGTCGGCGAGCGCGAGCACCCCGGCGTCGAACCAGGCCGGCGGCCAGGCGTCGCGGTCCGCGTCCGCGCCGCCCATCGACCCGCAGGCGGCATTCGCCGAGGCGGCCCGCGCGATGACGGACGCAGGGCGTCGCGCCGGCTCGGCCGCCATGACCGCCGGCGGCGCCGTGGCGTCGGCCGAGGCACCCGGTGTCACGAGCCTCGATCGCGAATCGACCCTCGACGAGGCAGCACGCGCACTTGCGAGCGATCTCCGGGCCGTGCCCGGCATCGAGCGGTTCGGAGCGATCCGGCTCGCCGAGCTCGAGCGATCCGGGCCCCGCCCGCTGCGCACGATGTGGCGGATCGCGCGGGATCGGCTGGAGCAGCGCTACGGGCAGCTGACGATCGGGGAGATGCTCGACCGATACACGGGGCCGGGACCTCATGCCCGCTCGCACTGATGGCGGGGGCGCCGTGTCCAGCGAATATGCCCGCATCCTTGCCGAGAACGAGCGGTTCACCGAGGCGTTCGACCGGTCGGCGCTGACCGCGGCACCGCTCACCGGGCTGGCGATCCTGGCCTGCATGGACGCGCGCATCGACGTCGAGGATGCCCTCGGCATCCGGGTCGGCGACGCCCACATCATCCGGAATGCGGGCGGCTTCGCCACGGAGGACGCGATCCGGTCGCTCGTGGTGAGCCAGCAGCTGCTCGGGACGCGCGAGATCCTGGTGATCGCCCACACGAAGTGCGGCCTCGACGGAGCCGACGAGG
The DNA here is from genome assembly GCA_964625345.1 of uncultured Anaerolinea sp. Lineage (GTDB taxonomy): Bacteria > Chloroflexota > Limnocylindria > Limnocylindrales > CSP1-4 > UBA5189. The sequence goes on from CAZVDO010000001.1 coordinate 97,817, forward strand.
CGGACATCCGCCGGCGCGTCATCGATTCGACCGGTCGCGAGACGCGCCTCGTCTTCGGGGCGTTCCGCGACCTCGAGGCCATGGTCCGCGAGCAGGTGCGGATCCTCCGCGAGCACCCGGCCCTGCTCCGCGTGCCCGTGCACGGCCTGGTCTACGAGGTCACGTCCGGTCGCCTGCGCGAAGTCGCCTGAGGTGACCCACGAGTACACCTGCCTCCTCGGCGGCCATGTCGCCACCGGAGCAGGCGTCGAGGCGACCGCGATCGCCTGGGCCCACGACACGATCCTCGCGATCGGATCGGATGCGTCCGTCCGTGGCATCTCGCGCGGCGATTCGGCGTTCGTCGACCTCGATGGCGCCTGGGTCGTGGCCGTGGATGCGAACGGGGATCCCGTGGGGATGGACGCCTCGACGCTGGCGGTTGGCGGACCGGCTGACCTCGCGGTCGTTCGACTGCACGCTGGCGGGCCGATGAAGGTCATGGCGGTCGTGCGCCACGGCCATGTCATCGCAGGCGCACTCTCCAGCATTGCAGGTCCCGACATCGACCTGCGGTAGAATGCCGGCCGTGGCGGAGTAGCTCAGTGGTAGAGCAGGGGACTCATAAGCCCTTGGTCGGTGGTTCAAATCCGCCCTCCGCTACCACCTCGACCTCGATCCGACCCCGGCCCTTCGCCGGGGTCGCGTGATTCCCGGGTCGCGGATCCCGGCAAACGCGCGGCACCATCCGAATCGCCCGCGCGTCCGTACCCATGTTCGAACGACCCATCGGCCTGCCGGCGCGTCCCGGGCGATCCGGGCACCCGGCGCTATACTCGGCCGCGGGACCGGCGGCAAGCCGGCCCGCCTGACGGAGGCACCTGTACTTGAATCCCCGGTTCATGCGCAATGGCGCGCTCATGCTCGTCCTCGCACTGGGCGTCGCCGCGCTGCTCTACACATGGCTCAACCAGTCCACGCCCGCCTCGACGGCGGGCTACGGCACGTTCCTCAACCAGGTCGCGGCCGGCCAGGTGAAGGGCGTCATCCAGAAGTCGGACACCCTCGAGGTCACCAAGACCGACGGCACCAGCTACACGGTCACCGTGCCGAGCGTGCTGACGCAGGTCATCGACGACATGCGCCAGGCAACGGTCGATGCGGGTCGCACCTGGGACCCGGGGATCTACTCGGCCCAGGCCATCCCCGACAACGGCTGGATCATCACCGGCATCAGCGTCGTCCTGCCGCTGATCCTGATCGGCGCCTTCATCTACTTCATGATGCGCCAGGCCCAGGGCACGAATAACCAGGCCCTCTCGTTCGGCAAGAGCCGGGCCCGCATGTTCCTCGGCAACAAGACCGTCATCACGTTCAATGACGTGGCCGGCGTGGACGAGGCCAAGACCGAACTCCAGGAGGTCGTGGAGTTCCTCAAGTACCCCGAGAAGTTCAACACCCTCGGTGCGCGCATCCCGCGCGGCGTGCTGCTCGTGGGACCTCCCGGCACCGGCAAGACGCTCCTCGCCCGCGCGGTCGCCGGCGAGGCGGGCGTGCCGTTCTTCAGCATCTCCGGCTCGGAGTTCGTGGAGATGTTCGTGGGCGTCGGCGCCAGCCGCGTGCGCGACCTCTTCGACCAGGCCAAGCGCAACAGCCCGTGCATCGTGTTCGTGGACGAGATCGATGCGGTCGGCCGCCAGCGCGGCGCCGGCCTGGGCGGCAGCCACGACGAGCGCGAGCAGACCCTGAACCAGATCCTCGTCGAGATGGACGGCTTCGACACGAACACCAACGTGATCGTCGTCGCGGCCACCAACCGCCCAGACGTGCTCGATCCGGCGCTCCTGCGCCCGGGTCGGTTCGACCGCCAGGTCATCCTGGACCGGCCGGACATGAAGGGCCGCGTGGCGATCCTCAAGGTCCACGTCAAGGGCAAGCCGCTCGACAAGTCGATCTCGATCGAGGACCTCGCACGGCAGTCCCCGGGTTTCTCCGGCGCGGACCTCGCGAACCTCGTGAACGAGGGCGCGATCCTCGCCGCCCGCCGCAACCGGAAGACCATCGGGATGTCCGAGTTCGAGGAGGCACTCGAGCGCATCGTCGCCGGCCCCGAGCGCAAGTCCCGAATCATCTCGGATGCCGAGAAGCTCGTGATCGCGTACCACGAGGGTGGCCACGCGGTCGTGCAGCGGATCCTGCCGAAGTGCGATCCGGTCAACAAGGTCACGATCGTCAGCCGGGGCATGGCCCTGGGCTACACCATGGCCCTGCCCACCGAGGACCGCTACCTGCAGTCGAAGACCGAGTTCGAGGACAAGATCGCCGGCCTGCTCGGCGGCAACGTGTCCGAACGGCTCGTCTTCGGCGACACCACGACCGGCTCGAGCAACGACATCGAGAAGGCCACCCAGCTCGCACGGCGCATGGTCACCGAGTTCGGGATGAGCGATCGCCTCGGCCCCCTGTCCTTCGGCAAGCGCGAGGAGCTCGTCTTCCTCGGGCGCGAGATCGGCGAGCAGCGCAACTACTCGGACGAGATCGCCAAGCAGATCGACGAGGAAGTCCGCGCCATCATCGATCGCGCCTACGAGCGCGCGACCGAGGTGCTCGAGACGCATCGTGATCGGCTCGAGGCGCTCGCCCAGAAGTTGATCGCCGAGGAGACGGTGGACAGCGAGGGCTTCGAATCGCTCTTCGCGGACCTGCCGCCCAAGCAGGACCTCCATGGCCTGCCCCCGCGCCATCGCGGCGGCACCGGCGACGCCGGCGACGCGGGAGCCTCGAGCGAGGAGCCCGCACCCAAGCCGGCCAAGCCCTCACCGGCACCCAACCCCGCCTGACCGGCGGCGCATCTCGTACCGACCAGCAACGGCCGGCGTCTCCTCGGAGCGTCGGCCGCTCGCATGACAGGAGGATTCGTGACGGCCATCGACCCGGCGATCGAGGCGCACCTGGCCGCACGGGCCGATGCCCGCGTCGCCTCGTACCTCGAGTTCCTGCGGATCCCGAGCATCTCGGCGCTGCCCGAGCATGCCGGCGACATCCGGGCCGCTGCCGACTGGATCGCGGCGGCGATGACGAAGGCCGGCCTCGAGCACGTCGAGGTCTGTCCCACCCCCTGGCACCCGATCGTCTACGGCGACTGGCTGCATGCCGAGGGCGCCCCGACGGTCATCGTCTATTGCCACTACGACGTCCAGCCCGTCGACCCGATCGAGTTGTGGGACACGGCCCCATTCGACCCGTTCGTGCGGGACGGCCGCATGATCGGTCGAGGCGCAGCCGACGACAAGGGCCAGCTCCACATGCACCTGGCCGCGATCGAGGCGCTCATGGCGGTCCGGGGCCGCCTGCCGCTGAACCTGCGGTTCGTGTTCGAGGGCGAGGAGGAATCGAGCTCCCTGAGCCTGCCCGGATGGATCCGCGAGAACCAGGACCGCCTGGCCGCCGATGCGGTGGTCGTGAGCGACACGGGATTCTTCGAAGGCAACCTTCCAGCCATCACCGAGAGCCTGCGCGGGCTCCTCTATACGCAGATCGACGTGAGCGGCGCGCCGCTCGACCTCCACTCGGGCTCATACGGCGGGGCGGTCGAGAATCCCGCCAACGCCCTCGCCAGGATCATCGCCGCGCTGAAGGACCGGGACGGCGTCGTCCAGGTCCCGGGGTTCTACGACGACGTGCGGGAGCTCGATGCGGCCGCCCGGCAGCGCCTGGCCGCGTTGCCCTTCGACGAGGACGAGTTCCGCGATCGTCTCGGCCTCCCCGCGCTCGCCGGCGAGCGCGGCTACACCGTGAACGAGCGACGAGGCGTACGCCCCACGTTGGATGTCAACGGCCTGTGGGGCGGGTTCGCGGGGACCGGCGCCAAGACGATCATCCCGGCCCACGCCCACGCAAAGGTGAGCATGCGCCTCGTGGCCGACCAGGATCCGGCGAAGATCTACGCCTCGTTCCAGGCGTTCGTGGCAGAGGTCTGCCCGCCCGGGGTGACCGTCACCGTCCAGCACCTCGGCGACGGCCGGCCGGGCATCACGCCCATCGACCATCCCGTGGTCCGGGCCGGCGCCGATGCCATCGAGGCCACGTTCGGCGTCGCCCCGCTGTTCATCCGCGGCGGCGGCAGCATCCCGGTCACCGAGACCTTCGAGAGCGTCCTCGGCCTCCATACCGTCCTGCTCGGTTTCGCCAACCCGGACAGCAACGCCCATGCGCCGAACGAATCGATGGTCATGGCCAACTACGAGACCGGGATCCGCACCATCTGCGTGCTCTGGGATCGCATCGGCCAGGAGGGCCTCGCCGGAGCGTGACGCTCGGCGCCAGTACCTTCGTACGGCCCGGAGACGCCGTCGGACGGGCAGTCGGGCCGGTGGGCGGTGCTACGATGCGTCTCCGAATCCACGCGGGGAGGACGAGGTACACGTGACCACTGAGGCGAATGCGCCTGCCGGTTCCACGCCGGCCGTCTGGCGGCTCGAGAGTGACACGGGGAGCATGGCGCCTCGATCGGCGCTCGATGTCCTCGTCGACCTGAATGACAAGGTCGTCAGCGGCAGGCTGGGCGAATACCAGCCGGTGCCGCTCGGGTTCACGCCAATGGACAAGACCATCGGCGGCGGCCTTCGCCCCGGCGAACTCCTGCTCATCGGCGGCGCCCAGGGCACCGGCAAGACCACGATGGCGCTCCAGATGGCGCGCAACGTCGCGGCGTCCGGGCAGGCGAGCGTGCTGTACATCTGCTTCGAGCACGACGAGGCCTACCTGTTGAACCGGCTCATCGCCCTGGAGTCCGCGCTCGCGCACATGCCCCAAAAGGCCGGCGCGGTCAAGATCCAGGACGTGCGCCGCGAGATCGTCGGCACCTGGTCGGCCGAGGGCAGCGAGCCCCCGAACCTGGCCAACAACCCGCGCCTGCGGCCGTCCCTCGACCGGATCGCCCGCTACGGGCAGAACCTCTTCCTGCTCCGGGGCTCGGCGACGGCCAGCACGATCCCGAACATGCGGGCGCTCGTCCAGCAGTACCGGGAGCTGGCCGGTGATCGGCGGCTCATGGTGGTCGTCGACTACCTGCAGAAGGTGCCCCAGATCCCCGAGCCGGACACCGAGACCGAGAAGGTCACGTACGTGGTCAACGGGCTCAAGGACATCGCGCTCTCGGAAGAGGTCCCGATGATCGCGATCGTGGCCGCCGACAAGGAGGGCCTCAAGGCCTCCCGTCTCCGGAACTTCCACCTGCGGGGTTCGTCGGCGATCAACTACGAGGCCGACATCATCGTCATCCTCAACGAGAAGTACCACATCGTCGCCAAGGTCAACATCGAGTTCAACCCGTACCAGGCGCAGCGCTTCCGGGACTGGGTGATCGTCTCGGTCGAGAAGAACCGCGGCGGCCAGGACAACGTGGACCTCGAGTTCGAGAAGCACTTCGAGTACTCCTGCTTCGACCCGAATGGGCGGACGGTGCAGGAGAAGCTCATCGAGGAGCGCCTCTACAACGACTGACCGCCGGCTGATCCGGCCCGGCGCGGCGTTGGCGGCTGCGGTCCTCGCTCACGCACACGGACGTGCGCTCGCTCCGGTCCTCGCCGCCGCCTTGCGGCGGGCTCGGCTGAGCCGGCGGGCGAGCGTCGCACCCATCCGGCCCGGCGCGGCGTTGGCGGCTGCGGTCCTCGCTCACGCACACGGACGTGCGCTCGCTCCGGTCCTCGCCGCCGCGCTGAACGCAGGGCGGCGCCCGGCGCAAGACCGCGGCCCGCGGTAGAGTCGGTTGATGCAGGCGCGTGCAGCATTCCCGGCTGTCATCGAGGTGGTCGTCGAGATCCCCCGCGGCAGCCGCAACAAGTACGAGTTCGACGAGGCGGCCGGCGTATTCCGCCTCGATCGGGTCCTGTCGTCGGCTGTCTACTACAACTTCGACTACGGATTCGTCGAGGGCACGCGCGCCGATGACGGCGATCACACGGATGCGCTCCTGGTCATCGACGAGCCGACGTTCACGGGTTGCCACGTATGGGCTCGCCCCGTCGGCGTCCTCGAGATGCGCGACGAGAAGGGGGCCGACTACAAGGTGCTCTGCGTCGCCGAGGGCGACGCCCACCAGGCGCACATCGAGCGGCTCGACCAGATCCGCCCGCATCGCCTCGTCGAGATCGAGCACTTCTTCGAGACCTACAAGCTGCTCGAGGACAAGACCGTCGAGGTCCTCGGATGGGGCGACCGGGATCGGGCCCTGGAGATCCTGATCCAGGACCACGCGACGTGGCGTCGCGAACAGGCGGCGTCGTCCTGAACGGCGCCGCGCCGGACCGCGACCACGGTCGCCTCGGCCCGACGGCCGGTCGAGTTCCGGGTGGCATCCCGCGCCTCTTCGTGGCGACTCCCGTACCTCGGGACGTCGCCGCGCGGGTCGGCGACGTCGTGGAACGTGTGGCGACGGACCTCGGCGAGGCCGGCCGACGTGTCCGCTGGGTCCAGATGGACGGCCTGCATGTCACGCTCCGATTCCTCGGGCCGACCGACCCGGCGCTGGTCCCAACGGTGGCGGCCGCGGTGGATGCCGCCGCGACGACGGTCCGCGCGTTCGCGGTGCGCCTCGGAGGTGCCGGCGGCTTTCCCGAGCTCCAACACCCACGCGCCCTGTGGCTGGGCATCCGCGAGGGCGCCGGGGAGCTCGGCCAGCTGTCGGATGCGTTGTCCGCGAGCCTGTCGACGCGCGGGTTCTCGATCGATCCACGCCCGTTCCGGCCGCACCTGACCATCGCCCGCACCGACGGCGTGCGGGCCGGCCCGGCGGCGGCCGCCGGTCTCGTCGCCGCGGCCGCGGGCCTGGACCTCGCGTTCACCGTCCCGGAGCTCGTGCTCTATCGCAGCCACCTCGGGCACGGCCCGGCCCGATACGAGGCGCTTCACCGGGCACCGCTCGGGACCGGGATCGAGCAATGACCCGCAGGGACCGCGTGTCGCTGCTACGATCGAGGCCTTCCCCGCGTTTCCCGAGGACCGACGACCGTGCCTGACCGTCGATGACCGCCGCCCAGCGACTCCGCCTCGTGCTCGCGCTCGGCACCGTGAACTTCGTGCTCGCGGTCGTCGCCTTCGCCGCGATCGCCGGGGGACCGAGCCAGCAGGTGGCGGGAGCCAGCGCGACCCCGGGCCGGACCGACGCCGCCGTCGCGTCCCCGATCCCGACGCCGGCCGGGACACCCGGGCACACGACTCCACCCGCGACGGCGGCACCGACGCCGCCGCAGCCGACCCCCTCCGGCACGCCTGCGCCGACCGAGGTCCCGTCGCCCACCTCCGGTCCGGTTGCGGTGGCCACGAGAGGTCCGGTGATTGCGCCACACACCGCGGCGCCCGCCACGAGCGCACCGGCAACTGCCGCTCCGGCCACGAGCGGCCCCCAGCCGCCGCCCGATCCGAACGACGATCACGATGCCGATCGAACCCACCCGCCGTGCCCGGGTAGCGTCGACGGCGCCCCGGGCCACCACAAGGTGACGGGGCCGCGCCTGCGTCCATGCCGCGGCGGTGAGCACGCCGGCGATACGGCGCCGCCGCACGTCGTCACGACGTCTCCCGGTCGCGAGGTCGGCCGCATATCGTCGAGCTCGACTGCAGACCCGGCCGGGGACACGCCTGAGCGCGAACACGGCAAGGGTGATCACGGCAAGCGAGATCGCGGCAAGGGCAGCACGGACGACCGGGACCATCCCGCGACGCCCGGCAAGGTGCGCGGACATCGCGCCCGCGCGCGCTCCGCGGTGGCCTGACCGTATCGCCGAGGATCACGGGGCGCGCCGCGCTCGAGGCTCCGGCGCACGCCGGACGGGTCGCGCGTAGGATCTGGCCGCGAGCCAACGCGATGGGGGACCGATGCCAAGGATCATCTGCCGGAACTGTGGTCGCGAGGTCTACGCGACGGCCACGGTCGAACAACTCTTCAACGACGAGCGACGCTGTCCGCGCTGCGGCGCACCGCTCCAGAACGACCGCCGCGGCCCGGATCGCCGGTCGGCACAGCGCCGCCAGAACCCAGCGACCGACCCGGGTCCGCCGAGCGGCGACGAGCGTCGCACCGCCGAACGACGTGCGGGGAAGCGCCGGCGCGGCGAAACGGGCCTGACCCGCCTCGATGACGAGGACTGGCTGAAGTGATGCCGAGCCTCCCGCGTCGCATCGGGCTGCTCGGATGCGGGCTGATCGGGGGGTCGATCGCGCGTGCCCTCACCACGCGCCTGCCCCCGGGCGCGCGGCCGACCATCTCCGCGTGGACACGCTCGGGGTCCGGGGCGCAGGCGGCCCGCAGCGCCGGCGTGGTCGACGAGGTCGCACCCACCGTCGAAGGGGCGGTCGCCGGCGCGGACCTCATCGTCGTCGCGGTTCCGGCTGCAGAGGCCCTCGGGTTGCTCGACCGCGTCGGGGAGGCGGTACGGGCGAGCGGGGCGCCACCCGCGTCGGGGCCGGTGGTGACCGACGTTGCCAGCACGAAGGCCCTGATCGGCGACCGGGCGGCGAGCGCCGGCCTCCGATTCGTGGGCGGGCATCCGATGGCCGGCGCTGAGGCTGCGGGCTTCGGGGCATCCAGCCCGGACCTGTTCCTGGATCGCCCGTGGGTGATCGTCCCACCGCCTGCGCCCGACCCCGAGGCGACGGCAGCGGTCGAGTGGCTGGCGACCGCCTGCGGCGCCCGGCCCACGACCATGTCCGCCGGCCTGCACGACCGCGCCGTCGCGGCCATCAGCCACCTGCCGCTCGTGCTCTCGGCCGCGCTCGTCGAGGCGATGGCGGAGGCCGACGCCGCCGGTGCGTCCACCTGGAACGTGGCGCGCGACCTGGCCGCCGGCGGCTGGGCATCGATGACCCGCCTCGCCCGCGGCGACGCGCGGATGGGTGCCGGCATCGCCGCGACCAACGGCCCCGCGATGGCCGCCGCGGCGCGCCGCTTCCGGGCCGAGCTCGATGCCTGGATCGACCTGCTCGAGACCCCCGGCGGTCCGGACCCCGATGCAGCCGAACGGCGGTTCCGGAGGGCGCGCGAGATCCTTCTCGACGGTGACGGGTGACGGACCCGGCGCCCGACACCGCGCCCGACGTCGAAGAGCGCGTCCTCGTCATCCCACGAGCCTCGATCCTGGACGCCAAGGGCTGGACCGGCGTCCGGGCATGGGACCGTGAGGCCTTCGAGCAGGTGGTCCGACGCGACGGCAGCTTCGAGCGGCGGTCCGTGGCGGAGCAGGACCCGTCTCGCAAGCAGGTGATCCCGTACCTCGTGCTGCGTGACGGCGACGCCATCTTCCTGATGCGGCGGACCCGGGCCGGCGGTGACACACGCCTCCACGATCGTTGGACGATCGGGGTGGGGGGGCACCTGAACCCGGGCGATCGCGATCTTGCCGGCGGGCTGCAGCGGGAGTGGGCGGAGGAGGTCGTGGCGTCCTTCAGCCCCGACTTCACGTTCGTCGGGCTCCTGAACGACGACCGCGACGCCGTCGGTTCGGTCCACGTCGGCGCCGTGTTCATCGCCGACGCTGGCGGACGCCCCGTGGCCATCCGGGAGACGAACAAGCTGGAGGGGGGTTTCGTGGCTGCGTCGGAGGTCGCCGCGGTGCACGAGCGCCTCGAGACCTGGAGTGCGCTCGTGTTCGAGCACCTGCGGGCCCGCGGGATGGTGGCATAGGCCCCAGCCGGCCGGGGCCCGTCGATGTCGCCGGGAGCCTCCTCGCGCGACGGGTGCCATACTCGGATCGAGCGCACATGATCACCATCGGTCGACGTTCGCGCATCGTGGCCCGCCTCGCCATCGCGGCACTGTGGCTGGTGGCCGCTGCCGGTGCCCGTGGCGCCTCCGGGGACGTCGTGATCCTGCGAGCCACCGGCGTCGTGGATTCGGTCATGGCGGGCTACCTGGCCGAGGGCATCCACGGCGCGGAACGCGATGGGGCGAGGGCCGTCGTCATCGAGCTCGATACGCCCGGCGGGAGCCTCGCCGCCACCCAGGACATCGTCACCGCCCTCCTCGAGGCCGACATCCCGACCATCGTGTGGGTCGCCCCCGCGGGCGCCCGGGCCGCCTCCGCAGGCACGTTCATCACGCTCGCGGCGAATCTCGCCTACATGGCGCCCGGTACGAACATCGGGGCCGCCTCGCCGATCGACAGCTCGGGCGGCGATATCGAGGGCACGCTCGGGGAGAAGGTCCGCAACGACGCGGTCGCGAAGATGCGGGCCATCGCCCAGGAGCGCGATCGGAACGAGGAATGGGCCGTGGCGACCGTGACCGAGGCTCGTTCGTCGCCGGCCTCGGAGGCCGTCGCCGTTGGGGCCGTGGACGGCCTGGCCGGTTCGATCGAGGCCGTGCTCGCGGCCGCCGACGGCCGGGAGGTCCGGGTGGGTGCCACGATGATCACGCTGGACCTTGCCGGCGCCCCGACGCGAGAGGCACGCATGAACCCGTTCCAGGGGTTCCTCCACCTGCTCGCCGATCCCAACATCGCCTTCATCCTCTTCTCGCTCGGCTTCTACGGGTTGCTCTTCGAGCTCCAGAGCCCGAACTTCGTCACCGGCATCCTCGGCGCCCTCGCGATCATCCTCGCCCTCATCGGCTTCGGGAGCCTGCCGCTCAACGTGGCGGGGCTGCTGCTCATCGCGCTCGCGATCGTCCTCTTCGCCCTCGAGCCGACCGTGACGAGCCACGGCCTGCTCACCGTGGGCGGGATCGTGTGCTTCGTGCTGGGCGCCTCCGCGCTGTACACGGCCCCCGGGGATCCGCTGGAGCCGGCCGTCCGCGTCGCCCTGCCCCTGCTCGTCGTGATGACGGTGACGGTGGCCGGGTTCGCCCTGCTGATCGCGGTCACGGTGGTGCGCAGCCGGAGCCTGGTCCCCACCGCGGGGACGGCCGGGTTCGCCCCGGTCATCGGGCTCGTGGGGAGCGTCCGGCGCCCGCTCGCGCCGCTCGGCTCCGTGTACGTTGGGGGCGAGGAATGGAGCGCTCGAACCGCCGCCGATGCAACGATCGAACGCGGGACGCCGGTCCGCGTCATCGCCGTGGAGGGGCTCACGCTCATCGTCGAGCCCGACCCGTCATGATCCATCGCAGCGACCGTCGGCCGCCTGCGCCGTTCCCGTCCGCCCGGAGGTGTTCATGGATACCGTGCTGATTGCCACGATCGCGTTCCTCGTCGTGGTGGCGCTCGTGGTGGTCTACCTGTCGATCCGGGTGGTCCAGCAGTACGAGAAGATGGTCGTGTTCCGGCTGGGTCGCACCAGCGAATCGATGGTCCGCGACCCGGGCCTCCGGTTCCTCATCCCGATCATCGACCGGCCGGTGAAGGTGGACGTGCGCGAGACGTTCATCGAGGTCCCCAGCCAGACCACGATCACGAAGGACAACGCCCCGATCACGGTGGATTTCCTGATCTACTGGCGGATCTCGGATCCGCTTCGGAGCGTGGTCAACGTGCAGTACTTCGCGGGCGCCCTCCAGGGCGTCGCGACCACGACCCTGCGGGCCGTCATCGGCGACATCCTGCTCGATGACGTCCTGTCGCGACGCGAGCAGATCAACGAGGTCCTCCGGACGAAGCTCGACGAGGTCACGGAACGCTGGGGCGGCAAGGTCACGACCGTCGAGATCCGGGAGATCACCCCGCCGCGCGATGTCCAGGACGCGATGAACCGGCAGCTGTCCGCCGAACGCACGCGGCGCGCGGTCATCACCGAATCGGAAGGCACGCGCCAGGCCGCGATCAACGTGGCCGAGGGCCAGAAGCAGTCCGAGATCCTCAAGGCCGAGGGCGATCGCCAGGCGGCGATCCTGCGCGCCCAGGGCTTCTCAGAGGCCCTCCAGCAGATCTTCAACGCGGCCAAGGGCATCGACCAGAAGACGATGGCGCTCCAGTACCTCGAGGCCCTCAAGGCATTGGGTGCGAGCCCGTCCACGAAGTTCGTCATCCCGACCGAGTTCACCCGGCTGATCGAACCGTTCACGGGGTTCGTCCAGGGAGGGATGGCCGCCGACAAGCCGGCCGGCTGATCCGAGCGCCCGCCGGCCCGCGGGTCGCCGGTCGGCTCGGTCTCCGATTGCGCCCGATATACTCGGCGAGGCCCAGGCCGGGGGTCTCGGCGTTCCGCGCGGTTCACGCCCACTCCGAGGAGGCTCGCCTGCACGCATGACGAAAATCCTGGTCGTCGACGACGACCCCAATGTCCAGCGCCTGCTGCGCGTCACGCTCAAGCAGGAGGGCTTCGAGGTCGTTGTCGCCGGCGACGGGGCCGAAGGTCTCCAGCTGTGGGAGACCGAGGCGCCCAACCTGATCCTCCTGGACGTGACGCTGCCCAAGCTGGATGGGTATGCGGTCGCGACCCGCATCCGCGAGACCGAGGGCAGCGCCGCCCACATCCCGATCATCATGCTGACGGCCGAGAAGGACGTCGAGCAGAAGGTCCGCGGCCTGCGCGCCGGGGCGGACGACTACCTCGTCAAGCCGTTCCACCAGGCCGAGCTGATCGCCCGGATGAAGAGCCTGCTCGCCCGGTTCGCGGCGCGGCAGACGGGCGCGGCCGGCCAGGCCCCGCTCGGGAAGCTCATCGCGTTCTACGGCGCGAAGGGCGGGGTGGGCACCACGACGATCGCGATCAACTCCGCCATCGCCCTCCACGCCGAGGTCGGACGTCGGGTGGCGCTCATGGACGGGGTGTTCCAGTTCGGCGACCACCGGGTCTTCCTGGACCTGGGCAACGACCGCAAGAGCATCTCGGACCTGGCCAATGCGCCGGCCGTCGACGCGGACCTCGTCCGGTCGGTCGTGGTGCACCACGATTCGGGGATCGACCTGCTCCTCGCACCCGCCAATCCCGAGGACAGCGACCTCGTCGGCGAGGCCCTCGTGGTCCAGACGATCGACCAGCTCCGGGCCCAGTACGACTACATCGTCGTCGACGTCGAGAAGCGGCTCGGCGACGTGACGCTCTCGATCCTCGATCACGCCGACCTCCTGGTCATCGTGATGACCGCCGACCTCTCGTGCCTCAAGAACGTGCGCCTGGTGCTCGAAGCGCTCGGCCGGATCGGGTTCGACGCCTCGCGCGTGAAGCTCCTCCTGAACCGCTCGAACGCCTTCACCGGCATCAGCGTCCAGGCGGCCGAGGGTGCGCTCAAGCGGCAGTTCGAATACAAGATCGCCAACGAATACCGGGTCGCGATCAGCGCCCAGAACTCGGGGTCCCCGTTCTCCCACACCAAGGCGGACACGCCGCTCGGACGGGAGATCGAGGCGCTGGCCCGATCGATGGACGGCACGCTCGCGGGCTCCTCCGCGGCCCCGGCCCGCGCCACGCGCTGATCACCACGCGCTGATCCCTTCGCCGACACGCCGACGCGGGCCATGCGCCGCACCCGACGGGCGCGGCCACCCGCCTGAATCCCGTGGACCCCGGTTGCCCGTGACCCGGTGATCCCGGGGTAAGCGGGCCCGGATAGGGTCCGGGCATGCTCGCGACCGTCCTCTCCGCCACGCTCGTCGGCCTCGACGGCCGGCCCGTCCACGTCGAGGTGGACGTCGCGCCAGGCCTCCCCGGCTTCACGATCGTCGGGCTCGCCGACGCCGCGCTCCGCGAGGCGCGTGAGCGCGTGCGCGGCGCGATTCGCAACGCCGGCTACCAGTACCCGCCGCGGCGGATCACCGTGAACCTCGCGCCGGCGGACCTGCCGAAGGCGGGCGCATCGCTGGACCTCGCGATCGCCGTGGGCGTCCTCCTCGGCTCGGAGCAGCTGCGGCCCGGGCCGCAGCGGATCGCGCTGCTGGGCGAACTCGGGCTCGGCGGGGAGCTTCGCGCGATCCCCGGCCTCCTGCCCATGCTCGTGGCACTCCGAAGGGCCGGGGTCGGGCAGGCCGTGGTGCCGGCAGCGGCCGCACGCGAGGCCGCGCTCGTCGACGGGATCGAGAGCGTGGCGTGCGATCACCTCGTGACGGTGGTCGCGCGACTCAGCGCGCGGCGCCGGCCCGCGAAGTCACGGCCGTCGCGGATCGCCCTGGGTGACGGGAGCGTGGACGCGGCGTCGCGCGTCGAGGACGCGAGGATGGAGTCCTGGTCGGCCAGTCCGGAGAACGGCCCCGACCTCGCGGAGGTCCGTGGTCAGGCCGAGGCGCGCCGCGCCCTCGAGGTCGTGCTCGCCGGGGGCCACGGGCTGCTCATGATCGGTCCACCCGGCGGAGGCAAGACCCTCCTGGCCCGCACCGTCCCCGGACTGCTCCCGGCACTCGACGGCCGGGACGCGCTCGAGGCCACGATCGTTGCCTCGGCGGCGGGCGAAGGCCCGCTCGCCGGGCTGGTACGGACACCCCCGTTCCGGGCACCCCACCACACCGCGTCGTATGCGGCGATGGTCGGCGGGGGCCCGCGGCTCATTCCCGGCGAGGTGACGCGAGCGGATCACGGCGTCCTCTTCCTCGATGAGCTCGCCGAATTCGATCGAGACGTCCTCGAGGCGCTTCGCCAGCCGCTCGAGGACGGCCGGGTGACGATCGCCCGGGCGGCCCGAAGCGTGACGTTCCCAGCCCGCTTCCAACTGATTGCAGCGATGAATCCGTGCCCGTGCGGCTACGGGGGCGAGGCCCGCTGCACGTGCCCGCGGGCGCTGCGGGATCGCTACGTGCGGCGGATCTCCGGGCCCCTTCGCGACCGGATCGACTGCTGGGTCGGGATGCCCCGGCTGCCGCCCGCGGCGCTCGTCGCAGCACACCGGCCCGAAGGCTCCGCGGAGGTCCGCGAGCGGATCGCGCAGGCCCGGCGCCGACAGCTCGCACGGAACGACGGCGTCCTCAACGGCCGCCTGTCGGGGGCCAGGCTGCGAACCGTCTGCCGACTGGATCCGGCGAGCCGGGCCCGGGCGGTGGCCATCGCGGAGGTCGAACGCATGTCCGGTCGCGGGACGGAACGCCTCCTGCGCGTCGCCCGGACGATCGCCGACCTGGCGGGTCGTGACGCGGTGACAGGCGACGACCTGGCCGAAGCGGCCCGATGGCGGGCCCCTGCCGCCGATCCCGAGCGGGCGCTGGTCGGCTGACATGCTGGGCATCGGACGCCACGGCCCGCTCGGACCCGTTCGCCACCACGGGATGGACGGGGACCACGCGCGTCCCGAGGCGGGCGGGCCGTTCGAGGACCCGACCCGTCGCCGTACGCCTCCCGGCGGCCGTTCCGACGCGCAGGACCTCGCGATCATCAGTGCCGCCGACGGGGTCGGTCCGGTCTCGCTCGAGCGGCTGCTCGAGGCCGTAGGCTCGCCGCACGACATCCTCGAGATCGCGCGAGGGCGCGACGCGATCGGGCGGTTGGTCGCCGCGACGCAGGACCCGGGAGGGGACCGGCGTCCCACGCTCACGCACAGGGCCGCCGCAGAGCTGGTCGCGGTGGCCAACGACCCGTCGCCGGTCCTCGACGCGCTCGCGCAGTCGGGCGTGGTCCCCGTGGCCCTCGGGGACGAGGCCTACCCCGAGCTGCTTCGAGCGATCGAGCTGCCGCCCCGCGTCCTGTTCGTCCAGGGGAACCTGGCCGCCCTGGACATCGCCCCGACGGTTGCCATCGTGGGCACGCGGCGGCCGACGGAACTCGGGCGGCGCCACGCGGCCAGGATTGCCGCAGCAATCGCCCGGTCCGGGGCCGCGGTGATCAGCGGCCTCGCGCTGGGCATCGACGGGAGTGCCCACGCAGCGGCTCTCGAAGCCGGCGGCACCACGGTTGCCGTCATCGGGGGTGGCCACGACGTGCTCGCCCCGCGGGCACACGATCGCCTCGCGGCTGCGCTCCTCGAGGGTGGTGGCGCCATCGTGAGCGAGCACCCACCCGGGACCGCTCCGCGCACGGGCACGTTCCCGCGGCGCAACCGGATCATCAGCGGCATGGCCGGCGCCATCGTGGTGGTCGAGGCGCCGATTCGGAGCGGCGCCCTGATCACGGCGGCGTGGGCGCTCGAACAGGGGCGCGACGTGTTCCTGCTTCCCGGTGACATCGACGCACCGCAGAGCGCGGGATGCCTCGCCTGGCTCCGCGACTTCGCGGGTCTCGCTCGGATCGTGGCGGGGGTACCCGAGCTGCTCGAGGACCTCGGCCTTGCCGAGCGCGCGCCGACGGACGCGTTGGTCGAGCCCTCGACCGGCTCGATGCGTCCGGCCGCCCGGATCGGTCCGGGCCCGACCGTCGACACCTTGGCGCGCGACGTGCCGGCGCAGGACGATGCCCTCCTTCGCGCGGTTGCGAGCGGCATGGACACCGTTGACGCGATCGTGGCCGGCACGGGGCTGCCGGTCGCGGCGGTCCTCGCGAGCCTCACCTCGCTCGAGGGGCGCGGCTATGTCGTCGGGGATGTCGGGCGATATCGACCCGGGCCGCGCTCGGTTCGGCCGGAGTGACGGGGACACGCACGCCGGGATGGCCCGAGCCAGGAGGGCGACCCGTGCTATCCTCCCGGCGGTCGTCCTGACCGGGCGACCGGCCGACCCACGATGCCGCCTGTCCCCAGCGGACGAGCCAGGAGTCAGTCGTATTGCAGAAGCTCATCGCGGGCCTCCTGGCCCTGCCGGTCGTGTCCGGCCTGGTCGGGACCCCGCTCGTGCGACACGCGAGCCGCCGCCGAATCGGTGCCGGTGCCGGCGTCGTCGCCATCCTCCTGGTCGCCCTGGCCTCGACTTCCTTCTGGCCGGCGGCCACGACCGGCACTCCTCCGACGCGGATCACGGCGCTCGATTCGTCCGAGTTCACGAGCGAGATCCGGACCGGCGAATCGCCCACGACACCGGTGGTCGTCACGTTCCCGGGGCCCATGAATGCCGCGAGCGTGCAGGCCATGCTGCGCATCGTCCCGACCACCGCGGTCACGTTCCAATGGGACGCCACCATGACGGTGCTCACGATCCAGCCGGTCGGGTCTTGGGCCGTTGCGACGCTCCATACCGTGACCGTCGAGGCGGGCGCGCTTGACGCGCAGGGCCGTCCGCTAGCCCAACGCCTGCGCTCGACCTTCCTGACCCGCGATGCCCTGCACGGCACGATCAGCCCGACCGACGGGGCCGACGACGATGTCGCGATCGCGACCGCGTTCCGGATCGGCTTCACCGGCCCGATCGATGAATCGACCCTCGATCTCCTCATCGACCCGCCGGTCGAGGGGATCCTCCGACCGTCGCCCGCGGCGACCGACGCTGCCCCGGCCTTCCTCTTCGTGCCGGACGATCCGCTCGCGCCGGACACCACGTACACGGTGCGCCTGGCACCCGGCACGGCCGACCTCGACGGCGTTGCGGTCGCGGCGAACACGCTGACCGTGCACACGGCCGCGGCGCCCGCCGTGGTCCGATTCCGGCCGCGCAACGGCTGGGCCGACGTCGCGCCCGCCCAGCGGCTGTCGGTCCGCTTCACGGAGCCGATGGACCACGCGTCCACCGAGGCGGCGTGGTCGGCCGTCGAGGGGACTGCGACGCTCTCGGGCACGTTCGCCTGGGCCGAGAACGACACGGTGCTCGTGTTCGATCCCAAGGCCAACCTCGGGTACAGCCAGAAGGTGACGATGACCGTGGCGGCGACGGCCAGGTCGCGCGCCGGCGTGCCGCTCGCCGCGCCCGCCTCGGCCACGTTCACGACGGTTGCCAAGCCGACCCGGCCATCCGGCGGCTCCGGCGGCTCCGGCGGTGGTGGCGGCTCGGTCGGGGCGGGCACCTGGGCCGCCGTCGAGAGCTACTACCTCGGACTCATGAACTGCACGCGGACCGGCGGCTGGGTCACGTCCTCGGGCAGCTGTTCGAGCCCGGGTGGGCGGAACGTGGCCGCGCTCTGGCAGGACGCGGGGATCTCGTCCAAGGTCTCGCGGCCCTACGCGAAGAAGCTTGCCGTGAACAACATGTGCACGCACTTCTCGGGGGGCAACCCCGGCGACCGGCTGCGAGCGGCCGGCTATTCCAGCTACGTGTGGGCGGAGAACCTGGGCTGCAGGAGCGGCGACCCATTCAAGGCCGTCCTCGGCTCCCACCTGTACTTCCAGAGCGAGAAGAGCTACAACGGCGGCCACTACGTGAACCTGATGAACGCCAAGTACGACCGCGTCGGGATCGGCGTCTGGGTCTCGTCCGGACGGGTCCGGCTCGTCGTCGACTTCTACCACCCGCTGTAGGCCGGGCGTGATCCGCAACGCGGTCGTGCACCTGCTCAACGAACAGCCGGTCGTGGCCGACCTGTTCGAGGAGCCGAAGGCCGGCGATGCGGGACTCGTCTGCACCAACCTCCGGACGCTCGATGGGCGCCGGCCCGTCTTCATCGACGCGACCGAATCGACGTTCTTCTTCCCGTATCACGGCATCCGGTTCGTCGAGCTGCCACGGGGCAGCGAGGGCGGGCCCGAGCGCGTGCGGGTGAACCCGAACGCGGAACCGGCGCCGGCGCCGCCGCCGGACGAGGAGGACCTCGAGATCGACGAGGACTTCCTGCGCCGCATCCGCGAGGCCTGACCCGGACCTGACGCCGGGCGACCCGCCGAATCTCGCAGGCGTGGCGATTCGCGTCGGCAGCGAATCCCGCGCCCCTCGGCACTTCGCGGCACCGCGCGCCGTCCCGCCGTGCACTCCCGGCGCCCGTTGATGGTGCGGTTGGCCCCCTTTGCTATGCTCCGCCGCGATGCCGAAGCACCTGGTGATCGTCGAGTCGCCGGCCAAGGCGCGCACGATCGAGCGCTATCTCGGCGACGATTACCGCGTCCTGGCGTCATACGGACACGTCCGCGACCTCCCTGAGAACCCCGGCAAGGGCAAGTTCGGGGTGGATGTCGAGCATGGATTCGCGCCCGAATACGTGATTGCCGAGGATCGCCGCAAGCAGGTCGACGCGATCGAGCGCGCGGCCCGCACGGCGGACACGGTCTACCTCGCCACGGACCTCGACCGGGAAGGCGAGGCGATCGCCTGGCACGTGGCCGAAGCCGCGCACGTGCCCGCAGGCAAGACCCGGCGCGTGACCTTCTCGGAGATCACCGAGCCCGCGATCCGCGACGCCTTTGCCCATCCACGCGACATCGACACGCACCTCGTCGATGCCCAGCAGGCGCGGCGCATCGTCGACCGCCTCGTGGGCTACACCCTGAGCCCGCTGATCTCGCGCAAGGTCCGGGGCGGCCTCTCGGCAGGCCGCGTCCAGTCCGTCGCCGTCCGGCTGGTCGTGGAGCGCGAGCGGGAGATCCGGGCCTTCACGGCCCGCGAGTACTGGACGCTCCGTGCGCACCTGCGTTCGGCCGCCGACGAACCGTTCGAAGCCGAGGTCGTCCGGATCGATGGCAGGCCCCTTGAAGTGGCCGACGAGGAGAGCGCGACGGCGCACGCCGCGGCCCTCCGGACGCTGCGTCCCCGCGTCACGTCCATCGGGACGCGACGCCAGCAGCGCAGTCCGGCGCCGCCGTTCACGACCTCCACGCTCCAGCAGGAGGCCAGCCGCAAGCTGAGCTTCAGCCCGAAGCGGACGATGTCGGTCGCCCAGCGCCTGTACGAGGGCGTGGACACGCCGGATGGACACGTGGGCCTCATCACGTACATGCGGACCGATTCGACCGCGATCGCGGGTGTTGCGATGGGCGAGGCTCGCGAGGTCATCGCCCGGCGCTATGGCGCCGACTACACGATGCCCAAGGGCCGCGTCTACCGGACCAAGACCAAGGGCGCCCAGGAAGCCCACGAATCGATCCGTCCAACGTCGTTCGAGCGGGATCCCGATTCGCTCGCCGCCATGCTCAAGCCCGAGGAACTGCGCCTGTACCGCCTCATCTGGCAGCGCGCCCTGGCCTCGCAGATGGCCGCCAAGACGCTCGAGACCACCACCGCGGACCTCGCCGTCGGACCGTACGAGCTCCGGGCCACCGCGACGAGGACCATCTTCGACGGCTTCGCCCGGGTCTACACCGAGGGCCGCGACGACGGCGGCGAGGACGAGGACGAAGGCCGGCTCCCGGCACTCCACGAGGGCGAGGACACGTCGGTTGACGACGTGGACGCCACCCAGCACTTCACCGAGCCGCCGCCGCGCTTCACGGAGGCATCCCTCGTCAAGGCGCTCGAGGAGCACGGCATCGGCCGTCCGTCCACGTACGCGGCCACGCTGTCCACGATCGTTGATCGCGGGTACGTCCGGATCGAGGAACGGCGCCTGCATCCGGAGCTGATCGGCGAGATCGTCACGGACCTCCTCGTGGCCCACTTCGGGGACTACGTGGACCTCGCGTTCACGGCCCGGATGGAGGAGGAGCTCGACGAGGTCGCCCGGGGCGAGCGCAACTGGGTGCCGCTCCTGGAGGCCTTCTACGGACCCCTCCGCGACCGGGTCGACGTGAAGCGCAAGGAGCTCAAGCGGGCGGACTTCACCACCGAGGCCACCGACGAGGTCTGCTCCCTCGGCCACCCGATGGTCATCCGCCTCGGACGCAACGGCCGGTTCCTCGCCTGCTCGCTGTTCCCCGAGCACAAGGAGTCGCGGCCCCTGCCCGGGGACGAGGCGCCCGAGCTCGCCGGCAGCGGCGAGGTCTGTCCGCAGTGCGGCGAAGGCGTGCTCACCTCCAAGCGGGGTCGATTCGGGCCGTTCGTCGGCTGCTCCCGCTACCCGGACTGCTCGTACATCCAGCGCGACGGTCCGCCGCCGCCGGAGCCCCTGCCGTTCGAGGTGACCTGCCCGAAGAACGGCGATGGGCATCTCGTGGCCCGTCGCGCGCGCCGCACCGGCAACGTCTTCTGGGGATGCTCTGCCTACCCGAAGTGCGACTTCACCACGAACTTCGAGCCGACAGGCGCCGTCCACGATGCCGACGACGGACCGGTCGCGCGCCGGGAGGGCGGCGCCCTCTGCCTGCGTTGCGGCGCCCCGGTCGTGCTCCCGGAGGACGGCGCGTCGCTCGTGGGCCGGCGCCTAGCCGGCGGCGAGCCCGATCCGGCTGCCATCGCCCCGCGCCGGCCCCGCGCGACCGGCGGCCGCGGCGGGGGTCGGGGCAGTCGCAGCGGAGGCCGCGCCCCGGGCCGCACGACGCGTACCTCGGGATCGCCCGCCCGAACGACGCGCCGCGGTGGCACGCGCGGCGGCCGGGCGAGCGGCGCCGGCCCTTCGGCGTGACGCTCGCGCCTTCCAGCGGCGCGGCCCTCGATCGTTTCCTGCGCAGCCTCGCCGCCCGGGATACGTCACCCAACACCCAGCGTGCGTATCGCACCGCGGTCGGCGCGTACCTGTCCTGGCTGGACGACCGGCGGGTCGACTGGCGGCGACCTTCCCGCTCCGATCTCCGCGCCTACCTCGCCAGCCTGACCGCCGGGCACGCCCGGACGTCGGTCGCGCAGCGCCTCGCCGCGATCCGCTCGTTCCACCGCTTTGCAGCACGGGACGGGCTCTCGGACGGAGACCCGTGGGGAGCGATCGCCACGCCTCGCCTGCCTCGGCGGCTGCCGCGGGTCCTCGAGGTGGAGCAGGTGGAACGACTGCTCGGCGTCGTGGACGCGGCGCTCGAAGCGGCTCCGGGCCGCGGCCGCCAGGCCGCGCTCGCGACGGCCCTTGCGCTGCGTGACCGGGCCCTGGTCGAAGTCGCGTACGCAGCCGGGCTCCGGATCAGCGAGCTGGCGGCCGCGGAGCTCGCGTCCCTCGACCTGCGGCGCGGCGAGCTGCGGGTGCTGGGCAAGGGCCGCAAGGAGCGCATCGGGCTCCTCGGGCGGCCCGCCCGGGCGGCGCTGGAGGCCTACCTCGACGAGGGCCGGCCCGTGCTCGCCGCGCAACGCACGGCGGCCGATGACGAGCAGGACGAACCGACGACGATCTTCCTCAATCACCACGGGGAGGCGCTGGGCGTGCGCGGGCTGCGCTTCCGCATCGACCGGCTGTGCCGTCTGGCCGGCCTGCCCGTCGGGGTCTCGCCCCATACGCTGCGCCACTCGTTCGCGACCCACCTGCTCGAGGGCGGTGCCGACCTCCGGGTCGTCCAGGAGCTGCTCGGCCACGAAAGCCTGGCGACGACGCAGGTGTACACGCACGTTTCGCCAGCGCGCCTGCGGTCCGCGTACCAGTCGGCCCACCCGCGGGCAGCCCGGCGTTCGAGCCCGGCATCGACCGCAGGCGAGCCTCGATGACCGCGTCGCGGGGCACGGCGGCCGGCCTCGCGCGGGCTGGCGCGGTCGTGAGCGGGGCGTTCCTCGCCTCGAGGATCCTCGGCTACGTCCGGACGGTGGTGATCGGGACCACCTTCGGAGCCGGCCCGGAGCTGGACGCGTTCTTCGCGGCATTCCGGCTTCCGGACCTGATCTTCCAGCTCGTGGCCGCGGGGGCCATGTCCTCGGCGCTCATCCCGGTCCTCGCCGGGCTCTTCGCCACGGATGAGTCGGCGCGTGCCTGGCGCCTCGTCGCGACGGTCGCCAACCTGGTGCTCATCGTGCTGACGGGGCTCGCGATCCTCGCGTTCGCGCTCGCCCCGGTCCTGGTCCGGTTCCTTGCCCCGGGATTCGACGACGTGGGCCTGGCCCGTACCACGGAGCTCACCCGGATCATGCTCATCGCCCCGGTGCTCCTTGCCCTCGGTGCCGTCGCGACAAGCGCCCTCAATGCCGCCGGCCGGTTCGCCGCCTCCGCGATGGCCCCGATCGCCTATAACGTGGCGATCATCGCCGGCGCCGTGTTGCTCGGTCCCTCCATCGGCGTCCACGCCCTCGCCGTGGGCACGGTGGTCGGTGCATTCGGCCACGTGGCGATCCAGGTCCTGCCGTTGCGCAGCGCCGGCTTCCGTCCATCCCGCTCCATCGAGCTGTCGGATCCCGCGGCCCGGCGCGTGCTGACCCTGCTCGCGCCCCGGGCGATCGGCCTCGGCGCCTCCCAGATCACCTTCATCGTGATGACGGCCCTCGCGTCATCCCTGGGCGACGGCGCCGTCACCGCGTATGCGATCGCCTTCGCACTGCTCCAGATCCCGCTCGGGGTCATCGGCGTCCCGCTCGGCGTGGTGATCTTCCCGTCGATGGCCCGCGAGGTCGCCCTGGGCTCGACCGCCGCCTACGTGGGCCTCGTGACCCGGTCGGTGCGCGTGTTGCTGTTCGTCATGCTCCCGATCACCGCGCTCGGGATTGCGCTGCGGTTCCAGGTGGTGGAGCTGCTGTTCGGCTACGGGCGGTTCGACGCGGCCGCGATCGCCGACACCGCGGCCACGCTCGCGGCGTTTCTCGCCGGCCTGGGCGCGCACGCGGCCATCGCCGTCCTCGCTCGCGCCTTCTACGCCCGCCAGGACACGCGGACGCCCGTGCTCGCGGCCGTGGTCGCGGTGGTGGTGAACACGGCGCTCGGCGTCGTGCTGGTCGGCCCGTTCGGCCTCGTCGGGCTCGCCCTCGCGATTGCGGTCGCCGCATGGATCGAAGCGGCGATGCTCCTCGTCCTCCTCGAGCGCCACGAGGGCGCCTTCGCCATCGGGCCCGTGCTCCGCGGCCTCGTGGAATCGGGCGTGGGCGCGGCTGCGGCAGGGCTCATCGCCGGGCTCGTGGTCGCGTGGCTCGGCGCGAGCGTCGGACCGAGCGCGCCCAAGCTCGTGATCCTGCTCGGAGCCGCGGCCGCGACGAGCGCCGGCGCCCTGGCCTATGCCGGGTATGCGCTCGCCTTGCGGATCCCCGAGCTGGCTTCTATCGTCGGGCTGGTGACCGAGTTCGCGGGCCGTCGTGGCCGGACCTGATCCCGTGGATGCCGCCGGCGGGGGCACCCACGGCGCAGCCGGGGATCCCCTCGGGGACCCGGCGTGGGATGCCTTCGTGCAGGCCGCGGCGCCCGGTTCGTACCTCCAGCTGTCCGGTTGGGCGCGGG
Organism: uncultured Anaerolinea sp.; assembly: GCA_964625345.1. Taxonomy (GTDB): domain Bacteria; phylum Chloroflexota; class Limnocylindria; order Limnocylindrales; family CSP1-4; genus UBA5189. The sequence continues at coordinate 121,643 of CAZVDO010000001.1, forward strand.
TGAAGGGTGCCAACGGGTGGGCGGCCCGGCGGGTCCTCGCCGAACCGCCGGACGGAAGGGCCGTCGGCGCCCAGGTCCTGGTTCGTCGTCCGCGGCCGCTGCCATGGGCGTTCGCGTACGCCCCTCGTGGCCCCGTGACCACCGCCTGGTCGCCGGCCGCCGCCGCTCCGTTCACCGAGGCGTTGCGGGCCGCGCTGCGATCGGGCGCCGACCGCGTCTCCCACGTGCGCATCGATCCCGAAGTCGAGCGCGATGGAGCAGGGGAGTCGATCGCCGAGGCGTTCCGGTTGGCCGGTTGGCGGCCGGCGCCGCCCATCCAGCCGTCGTCGACGCGGGTCATCGACCTGCGCGCCGACGAGGCGGCCCTCTGGTCCGACCTGCGCAAGAAGTGGCGGCAGTACGTGAACCGGGCGCGAAGCGCCGGGGTGACCATCGAGGACGCGGGCGCGGCGGGGCTGTCCGACTTCTATCGGATCTACCGGGAGACCGCCAGCCGGGCCGGATTCCTGATCCGGACCGAGGCGACCTACCGTGCGGTCTGGGACGCCTACGCCCCCCATGGCCTCGCCCAGGTGCTCCTGGCCCGGGAGTCGGATGGCGAGCCGACCGGCGCGCTCTTCCTCGTCCGCTCGGGAAACCGCGTCGTGGAACCGTACGGCGGCATGACCGAGCGGGGCGCCGAGTCGCGGGCCAACTACCTGCTCAAGTGGGAGGCGATCCGGCGGGCCCGCGAGGCGGGCGCAGCCACGTACGACCTGTGGGGCCTGGCGCATGCCGGGATCGCCCACTTCAAGGCCGGGTTCGGGGGTCGCGAGGTGCGCTACATCGGCGCCCTCGACCTCGTGCTGGACCCGGTGGGCCACGCGGCATACGGCGCGGCACAGCGAGCCCGCGTGTGGCTCGCGCGCCGCCGGCACGGCCTGTCCGGCGGGTCGGTGATCGGGTCGTCGTCCGAGGTGGGGGCGGACGCGTGAGCACGCCGATGCCGGCGCCCGGGTCGGCTTCGGAACCCGGACCGGCCACGGCCGCCCCTGCGCGGCTCGCGTTTCGGGAGGCCAGCGCCCGGGAACTCGAGGTCTGGGACGACCTGACCGTGCACCCCGCGCACGGGCACGTCTACCAGTCGATGGCCTGGGCCCGGCATCGCGAGCGCACCGGGTGGCGACCGCACTTCCTCGTCGGCGACGACGGCTCGGCGGTCCTCGCGCTCGACCGCCCGTGGCCGATCGTCGGGGGATCGGGCGCGTACCTGCCCCGCGGTCCGATCGCTGCGGGCTCCATGGCCGCGCAGCTCGGCCGGCTGGACGCGGTGACCTCGTGGCTTGCCGCCCGCGGGTGCGACGTCGTGGCGAGCGATGCCGAGGTGGCAGCGGATCCGGCGTACCTCGACGGGCTGGCCCGCATCGGCTTTCGCCCGATCGAGGAGATCCAGCCGTCTCGGCACCGCATGCGTCTCGCGCTCGGGAGCGGAGCCGACGAAGGCGGCGTGTTCGGCGGCATCGCGAAGTCGACCCGCCAGCGCATCCGGTCCGCCGAGGGCTCGCCGCTGCGGGTGGTCCGGCACGACGGGACCGTGCGGCCCGACGCGCCCGTCGGCGAGGGATTCGTGCGGCCCGCCGAACCGGCGAAGCCGGCCTTCGACCGGTTCTACGACCTGCTGCTCGAGACGGGCGAGCGGCGCCGGTTCGGGTTCGGGCCCCGGGCGGCGTTCGTGCCCTGGTGGATCGAGGCGCTGGCGGCGGGCCTGCTCGTGCTCCTCGAGGCGCAGGACCACGACGGGTCCACGATCGCCGGGCTGGTCCTGTACCGGCACGGCGGCCGCCTCAGCACCGTCCACTCGGCGGATCACGCGGCCGGTCGCGCCGCACACCCCGGGGCGCTCCACCTCCTCCGCTGGCGGGCCATCCAGCTGGCGATCAGGGAGGGCTGCGCGGAGATGGACCTGGGGGGCGTCGACCTCCCGGGCGCCCGGCGCCCGCCCGTCGAGGGAGAGCCGATGTACGGGCTCTACCGGCACAAGCAGGCGTTCGGCGCGATCTGGGTCGAGCAGGCGGGCGCCCACGAGCGCGTGGTGCGGCCCTGGCGCTACCGCCTCGGCCGAACCACGGCGGCCGCCCTTCGGCGGGTCCGACGATGACGATCGCCACGCGACTCGCGGGCGCCGAACCGAGGGACCCGCGGCGCCTCGGCGACCTCGTCGCCCGGCTCGTCGCGGACGGGCTTGCCACCGCGGACGGCGGCCCGGTCGACGGCGACATCGCCGTCCACGGGGTGGCGTTCGACAGCCGCGCCGTGCGGCCGGGGCACGTCTTCGTCGCGATCAGCGGGCTTCGCACGGATGGGCACGCGTACCTCGGCGCGGCGCAGGCCGCCGGGGCGGTGGCGGCGCTCGTCGAACGGCCGAGCCCGGAATTGGGCCTGCCCCAGGTCGTGGTGCGGGACGGACGGCGCTCGCTCGCGGCGGCGGCGGCATGGTGGTACGGCGACCCGTCCCGCGAGCTCGGGATCGTGGGGATCACCGGGACCGACGGCAAGACGACCACGTCCTACCTCGCGACGGCGGCCCTGGCCGCGGCCGGCATTCGAGCCGGGATGGTGGGCACGGTCGCGACGCGGATCGGCGGCGAGGAGGAGCCGAACCCGGACCACGCGACGACGCCCGAGGCGCCGGCGCTCCAGGCGGCCCTTCGGGCGATGTGCCAGGCAGGCGATCGCGCCGCCGTGATCGAGACCACGTCGCACGGCCTGGCGCTCGATCGGGTCGCCGCGATTGCCTACGACGCCGCCATCCTCACGAACATCACGCACGAGCACCTCGAGCTCCACGGGACGTGGGAGGCGTATCGGGACGCGAAGCGGTCGCTCTTCGAGCGGCTCGGGCCGAACCGGACGCCGAAGCCGGACGTCGGCTGGCCCGCGGTCGGCATCGTCAATGCGGACGATCCGGTGGCGGCGGAGTTCGGGGCGATCACCCGGTCTGCGGGGGCCCGCCTCCTCACGTACGGCCGCGCCGACGGCGCAACGGTCCGCCTGACGGGCCTGGACGACGTCGGCACGGGGCTCCAGATCGCGTATGCCGCGCCATCCGGCGCGGCCGAGCTCAGGCTCCGCCTCGGCGGCCGGTTCAATGCCCACAATGCCCTCGCGGTGGTCGCCCTCGGGGAGGCCCTCGAGCTCGACCCGGCGGCGATCCGTGCCGGGCTCGAATCCGTGGCGGGCGTGCCCGGCCGGATGGAGCGCGTCGACCAGGGCCAGCCGTTCGCGGTCATCGTCGACTTTGCCCACAGCCCGGCGTCCCTCGAGCTCGTGCTCGACCAGGCCAAGCCGCTGGCCGCGGCGGGTGGGGGCGGCGTGATCGCGGTCTTCGGCTCGGCGGGGGAGCGGGATCGGGCGAAGCGTCCGCTCATGGGCCGGATTGCCGGGGCTCGCTGTCGACTCGTGATCGTGGCCGACGAGGACCCGCGCGGCGAAGACGGCGCCGCGATCGTGGCCGAGATCGCCTCGGCGGCCCGCGAGGCTGCCCGGGCGGCGGGCGGCGGCGGCGCGCTCCCGACGGCCCTCGTGGAGGAGATCCCGGACCGGCGTGCGGCCATCGACGCGGCCATCGACGCGGCTCGGCCGGGCGACGTGGTCCTGCTGCTCGGCAAGGGCCACGAGCCGACGATCGACTACGCCGACGGCCCGCGCCCCTGGAACGAACGAGCCGAGGCGGAGCGCGCACTCGCTGCTCACGGCTGGACCGGGTCCGGGCAGCGGGCCTGACCGGCCGGCGCGAGCGGCCGCGCTAGACTGCCGTCATGGTTGCGCCGCGCACGGAATCCACCGACACCGCCGATCGCGGCCCCGCGCGGCCGCGTCAGCCGCGCACGCGTGCCCTCAGCCGCACGAGCGCGAGTTCCGTGCCGAGCGTCGAGACGCTGACCGCCCGGCTCCTCGCTGCGACGCGGGTCCACTACCCGGGCGCGGACCTCACCGATATCGAGCGGGCCGTGGCCCTGGCGGTCGAGGCGCACGGCGCCCAGCAGCGCGCGTCCGGCGAGCCGTACGTCACGCATCCGATCGCCTCGGCCGAGATCCTCGCCGAGCTCGGCATCGACCCGGTAGCCATCCAGGCGGCGGTCCTCCACGACGTGCCCGAGGACACCGAGTACTCGCTCGCCGACGTCGAGGAACGCTTCGGCCAGGAGGTGGCCCATCTCGTCGACGGCGTGACCAAGCTGGGCAAGTTCAGCACCCTGTCCCACGAGCAGCAGCAGGCCGAGAACATCCGGAAGATGTTCCTCGCGATGGCCCAGGACATCCGGGTCGTCCTCATCAAGCTCGCGGACCGGCTGCACAACATGCGGACCCTCGGGGCGCTGCCGCCCGAGAAGCAGCAGCGCATCGCCCGCCAGACGCTCGAAATCTACGCCCCGCTGGCCGAACGCCTGGGGATCTGGCAGGTCAAGTGGGAGCTCGAGGACCTCGCGTTCAAGGTCCTGGAGCCGGAGCGCTTCCGGGAGCTCGCCAAGCTGCTCGACACGCGGCGCAAGGGCCGCGAGGGCTTCATCGAGCGCGCGATCGCCGAGCTCGAACCGCGGCTCCGGGAGGCCGGGATCACCGCCGACCTCCAGGGCCGCCCGAAGCACATCTACAGCATCTGGAAGAAGATGCAGCGCAAGTCCGCGGAGTTCGGCGAGATCTACGACGTCTACGCCATCCGCCTCCTGGTGGACGAGATCCGGGACTGCTACGCGGCGCTCGGCATCGTCCACGCGCTGTGGCGCCCGATCCCCGGCCAGTTCGACGACTACATCGCCGTCCCCAAGAACAACCTCTACCAGTCGCTCCACACCGCGGTCATCGCCCTCGATGGCAAGCCCCTCGAGATCCAGATCCGGACGCACGCCATGCACCAGGTGTCCGAGGTCGGGATCGCCGCCCACTGGCGCTACAAGGAGGGCTCGAAGTCCGACCGCGATTACGACGCCAAGCTGGCCTGGCTCCGCCAGCTCATGGACTGGCAGCGCGACGTGGCGGACGCGACGGAGTTCGTCGAGGGCATCAAGCTCGACATCTTCCAGGACCAGGTCTTCGTGTTCACCCCGAAGGG
>CAZVDO010000002.1:0-6274 GCA_964625345.1 uncultured Anaerolinea sp.
TCGCGCGGCAGGACCTGGACGCGAATCTCTCGCTCGCGGGCGAGCTCCTCGTTGACGGTCGCCTCGATCGTCTCCACGAGGTCTCCGGACATCCGTTCGAACTCGAAGTCCATGCGTCCGGCGCCCGGCTCCATGTTGCCGCCGGTGACGAGCGCGCCGTAGTCGCGCCACACGACGCCGCACAGCGCGTGCAGCGCCGAGTGGGTGCGCATGAGCGCGTAGCGCCGGGCCCAGTCGAGGTCGACGCGGAGGCGATCCCCCACCCGCGGCGGCTCCACGCCCGCCTCGAGCTCGTGCACGATGTCCCCGTCCGACTTGCGGGCCGCCAGCACGGACCACGTCCGCCCATCCTCGGCGCGGAGCAGGACGCCCCGATCGAAGGGCTGGCCGCCACCGCCCGGGTAGAACACGGTCTGGTCCAGGACGACCAGCGGGGCGTCGCCTGAGTGATCGACCGCCACGGCGCGGGCGTCGACCGCTCGTTGGTAGGCATCCGAGTAGCAGAGCTGCAGGTGCATCGCCGACAGGGTAGCGGCTGGACGCGCGGCAACGCACAGGCCGCCAGTCGCGCGCGGCCGGTGGCGTCCAGCGCGCCGCACACCCGGCTGCCGTAACTGGCAGCTAAGCGCGACCGCCTACCGTCCCAGCAGCAGGGGCCGCCAACGCCATTGGCGGGTCGTGTGCGGTGCGGTTCGGGCTGGGGTCCTCGTGACACCCAATGGTCCTGCCTCCACCCAGTACTACCGCCGGATAGAGGGCACGCATCGGGATCCGCAGGATTGGGGACCCGGTGGAAGCCGGCACGAAATCATCAGCTCCAGGAGTGCCCACCCATGAAGCACCGGATCCAGCGGGCCTGGCAGCTCGCACTGGCCATCTCTCCCCTCGCGGCGATTGCGCTCGTCGAGGCGGCCATGAAGCGCTGGGGCTAAGCCCTCACAACCTCGCACGTTCCCGTCCGGCTCCCTCCTGCCGGACGTCGACGCTCGAACGAGACCCGGATCCTCCTCCGGGTCTCGTTCCTTTTCCGGGTGGCGATCCTCGCTCCCCGCGACGCGGAATGGACGCCCGCACCTCCCGCCCGGCGTGTGCCGAGATGAGATGACCAGGCGCCGGCTCAGCCCTCCGGGACCGCCACGAGCTCGAGGCGAACCGCAACCATCGCGGCCTCCACGCGGCCCGACACGCCGAGCTTCGACAGGATGTTCCCGACGTGGACGCCGACCGTCTTCTGGCTGATGAACAGGTGCTCGCCGATCTCGCGATTGGTGCGGCCCTGGACGATCAGGCCGAGGACCTCGCGCTCGCGGTTGGACAGGCCGAACGACGCGTCCGCCCGTGATTCGGGCGGCCCCACGAACGCCTCCGCGATGCGGCCCGCGCTTGCGATCACGGCGCCGGGTGCTGTCGGATCGGAACGCGCGGGGCGCCCCGGGCCGGTGGCAACGAGCGGCCGTCCCTCAACGCGCGTGCCTGCAGCGGCATCGCCGCTCGGCAACACCCCATCGCCGGGCGCTTCGCGGTCGGTCGGGTCGGGAGGCAGCGCGATCAGGGCCCGGCGTGCCAGCTCCTCCAATTGGCGCAGGAGCGGCATCGCCCCCAGCTCCCGGGCGATCCGGACCGCCTCCAGGAGCGGGCTGCGGGCCGCCGCCCGCCCCGCGCGCGCATCCTTCGAGGCGAGCACGGCCTCCGCCTGCCGCCAGCGCGACCGCGCCACCTGATACGGATCCCCGACCGACTCCCAGCGGCGCGCGATCGAATCCCAGATCGCCGGGGCATCTCGACCCTCGATCCGCGCCCCATAGGCGCGCGCGGTGGCAAGTTGTGCCTCCGCCTCCGCCCGGCTTGCGGCATCTGTCGGCACGCCGCTCGCGCCCAGGATGGCCTCCGCCTCCCGCAGCGTCGTGCGGGCACGAGCGCGCGCGCCCGCAAGCTCGGAGATCGCGCGGCGCTCGTGGGCATCGGCCATGACCGCGGCGTGGACTTCCATGGCCGTGGCGGCCATGCGCGCCGCCAGCACCCAGTCCTCCGAGTCGCGGACCAACTCCCAGCCGCGCTCCACCGCTCGCCGCGCATCGCCGAGGTCCCCGCGCCACAGCCCGAAGGAGGCCGCGGCTCGACTCGCCGGCACCACCGACTGGGGGTCCGGCGCATTGCGGAGCTCGAGCAGCCGGCGGCCGAGCAGGCGCGCAGCACGCTCGCCCGAAGCCGATTCGACCTCGAGCACGGCCGCCGTGACGGTCGCGTCCGCGTAGGCATCGGCGGCCGGACTCCACTCGAGTGCCGTGCGGATGGCATCGCGAGCCTCCGACCATCGACCCGAGAGGAAGAGGGCCTCGGCCACGTTGCCCCGCAGCGTGTTGCCGTAGACGGCCTCCACGCCGTCCCGCCGGGCACGCTCGAGCGCCGCCGTGGTCACGGCGATCGCCTCGTCGCCGCGATGGAGGAGCGTGAGTGCGGTCGTCAGGTTGAGCGAGGCGCGGAACCAGTCGTCCGCATCCCCGACCTCGGCGGCGATCGCGAGGGCATCGCGGAGCAACTGGACCGCATCGACGGGATCGGCGCTCCAGGCACGGGCGATCCCGAGCGTGCAGCACGCATGGCCCTCGGCGGCGCGGGCGGCGGGCCCGGCCGCGCGAGCGGCGTCGATCGCCTCCGTCGCCACTGCCTCCGCCTCCGCGAACTGGCCGAGGAGCATCAGGGTCTGGGCGAGCGCGCCGAGGACCTGCGCACGGAGCGGCGTCGGGCCGGCCGGGACGAGCTCGACCGCCCGCCTGTGCTCGGTGAGCGCCCGCTCATGGTCGCCGAGCGTGCGCGCGACCCGGCCCAGTCGCTCGTGCAGCCCCGCGAGGAGGTGGCGATCCCCGCGCTGCCCGAAGCGGGAGGCGGCGGCCTCGAGGTACCCGAGTGCCCGCTCGGGACGTCCGGCAGCCAGGGCGACGTCCGCAGTCTGGAGGAGCAGCAGGCCGGTCTTCGCGCGGTCGCCGTGCTCCAGCACGCCCGCCGCCATGGCCCGCTCGAGCGCCCAGAGCTGGTCCACGGCCGCGCCGAGGGCACCGTTCGCCTCGGCCGCCTCGAGGAGCGCCGCGCTGGCGGGAACGCTCTCGTTGGCGGACAGCCAGTGACGGGCTCGGGCCGCGGGACGGTCGCGGAGCGCAGTCGCGAACGCCACGTGATAGCGGCGGCGCGACATCGGCAGGAGGTCGGCGGCGATCGCGCGCGCGATGAGCTCGTGCCGGATCTCGATCGAACCATCCGGCGCCTCGAGCACGAAGCCGGTCTCGATCGCCTCCTCCAGACCGGCGCGGAGATCCGCATCGAGGCCGTCGGCCCCGCGGCGCGGGCGTCCCGTGGACCGCGGCGGCAGGCCTTCGGCGTCCGCCTCGAACGCCGAGGCGATGCCCTGGAGGGCGTCGCGGGACAGCGGCTCGGCGGCCAGTGCGAGCAGCCGCAGCGCCCGGCGACACTCGTGGCTCCGGCGGGCCAGCCGCGCGGCGACGAGCTCGTCGAGCGACGACCCGAGCGAGACGCCCTCCAGGTCGCGCCGGGCGGCGAGGACTTCCTCGGCCAGCAACGGGTTGCCGCCCGATCGCTCGGCCACCAGGAGCAGCACGGCAGCAGTCGGGCGCTCGCCCTCGATGCCCGCCACGAGGTCGGACAGCTCGTCGCGGGAGAGCGGGCCGAGCTCGAGGCGGTCCGGCGGCTCGGCGGCGTCGGCAATCGCCGCGAGGTCGGCGAGGAGTGGATCGCCGCGCACGAGCCGGTCCGTCCCGTACGTCGCGAGGATGCACAGGCGGGCGGGCCGCGAGACCCGGGCCAGGAACACGGCGAGCGCGCGCGTGGCGGCGTCGGCGAGGTGCAGGTCCTCGAGGGCCAGCAGGACCGGCTGCCGTTCGCTCGCCCGCTCGAGCACGCCGAGGACGGCCTCGGCAAGCCAGGCGGCCCGGCGGTCCGGACCCACCTGCAGGGAATCGCCCGGCTCGAGACCCGCCAGGCGGGCGCTCAGGTCGGGGAGGAGCGTGGCGAGGGCAGCGTGACTCGGGCCCACCACCCGGTGGAGCTCGTCCGGCGCAAGGCCCTCGAGGAAGGGCCGGAGGCCCTCGATCGCCGGCGCATAGGCCTCCGCGGACCGGCCTGCGACTGCCCGCCAGCGGAGGATCGCGAAGGGTTCCGAGAGGCGGCCCACGCGACGAACGCTCTCGTCCACGAGGCGGCTCACGCCGCCGCCGCCGGGCCCCGAGACAAGGACGCGCCGGCTCTCGCCGCCGGCGGCCGCCTCGAGGGCGACGGCGATCCGCGCGATCTCGCGGGATCGGCCGACGAAGCGCGCGCTCTCGATTCGCGGCGGCATGCAGGCATCGTGCCACACGCGTGCCGGGGACCGTGGAGCCGGAGACCGACGACGACCGTCCTTCCGTGACCTGGCGGCACATCGTGGTGCGTGCCGGCACCGTTCGGCATGCGCAGCCCGGCCGATGCCCTGGCCGCTGCGCCGCTAGGCTGGCCGGGTGCCCGAACCAACCCCCGAGCGCGCCCTGCCCCACCCCAGGAACCAGCTGAACGAGCTGCCCGGGGAAGAGTGGCTCTACTTCACGAAGTCGCTCTGGTCCACGGCCTATCCGCGTGAGCTCGGCCACGAGCGACGCCGGGCGCACGGCGCCAACAAGCCGCCACGACTCATGGCCCGCCTCATCGAGTTCTTCAGCCAGGGGGGCGAGCTCGTCCTGGACCCGTTCGCCGGCGTGGGCGGGACGCTCCTCGGAGCGGCCATCGCCCGATCGCCGCGGCGGGCCATCGGCATCGAGCTCTCACCGCGGTGGGCCGAGGTCTATGCCGCGGTCGTCGCCGAGGCACTCGCCGAGCGCGATGGTCGAGGGCCGATCCTGGCCGACCTGGGCCAGCAGGATCCCGGTGGACCGCGTGGCTTCGATCCGCGCGGGTGCGAGCTCCGCGTCGGCGACGCGCTGGCCCTGCTGCCGGCCATCGCGGACGGCTCGATCGACTTCGTGGTCACGGACCCGCCGTACAACATCCAGCTCCCGCTGACGATGTCGGGCGGCGCCCTCGCGGCGGACCACGCCAATCGCCGGACGGACTACGCCATGCGCACGGACGATCCGGCGGACTTCGCGAACCTCGCGGACTACCCCGCGTTCCTCGATGCGATGACGTCGCTCCTGGCCGAGACACATCGCGTCCTTCGCCCGGGCCGATACCTGGTCCTCATCGTCCGAGACGCGTACCAGGACGGCCGCTATGTCTTCACCGGGTCCGACCTCGCGGCGCGGGCCGCCTCGGTCGGGTTCGTGCCCAAGGGCGACGTGATCTGGTACCAGGCGGGCTCGAGGCTCCGGCCGTACGGCTACCCGAACGCCTTCGTCCCGAACATCGTCCACCAGCACGTGCTCGTGCTGCGAAGGGAGCCGGCTCGGAGGCGGGCGACGGTTCGCTGAGGATCGCCGCGGGCCTGCCGGGTCAGGCGGGTGGGCGCCGTCCGGCGCACCGGCGCGAATGCGCGACGGTCAGCGCATGCCTCGGGCGGCCAGGAGCGCCGCGAGGGCCGATTCCGCCTCGTTCGCGGGCTCGCTGAAGGAGCGCCCGCCGCGATCGGGATCGGGCACGGCGTCGCCGAGCGTCATGCGATGGATCCACCCGCGCCGACCGTCCGGGCTCACGACCTCGCAGTAGGCTCCCTGCCGGCCTTCGACCTGGACCTCGTCGCCTTCGGCGAGCTCACCGACCCGGTTCGCGAGGATCTCGTCGGGGCCGTCCAGGAGCGTCGTCACGGCGTAGCGGACATACCGCCGCTCGGCTCCACGGACCGGCTCGATCGCCGACGTCGCGAAGGTCAGCGCCGGGCGCTCCGGTGCCGGGGCCCGGACGGGATCCGTTCGACGGGCCTCGAGGAGCGACGGCCGACGCCAGCGGGGCATGAGCGATTCAGGGTCGATGGGCGGCACCGATTCGGCGGTGGGGACCACCGAGAGGCCGGTGGCGGCCGCGGCTCGGAGCACCTCCGGCGGAGCGGGCGGCTCCTCGTCCTGGCGGCGCCGGTTGAAGATCGCGAAGGCCATCCAGGTGACGACCGCCACGGTCGATCCGAACAGGGAGAGGAAGGTCGGCAGGTGTCCGGCCGGCTGCAACCCGAGCGCCGCGAGCTGTGACCCGAACGAGCCGTTGAGCCACGCCGAGAACGGGTCGTCCATGGCGTCGGTTGGGTCGGCGGGTCCCGGCGCGCCGGCGTCCCCGTCCAGTGACGAGGTACCGCCGCCCG
>CAZVDO010000002.1:6374-16255 GCA_964625345.1 uncultured Anaerolinea sp.
TCGGCGGGTCCCGGCGCGCCGGCGTCCCCGTCCAGTGACGAGGTACCGCCGCCCGCACTGCCGCTCCCCGAGGAGCCGCTCCCGGAGGAGCCATTCCCGGAGGAGCCGCCGGTCGACCGTTCGTGACCGGACACCCAGCCAGGCACGCCCGAGCCGGACTGGCCGGACCCGCTGCCGGACCCCGGCCCGCCGGTGGACCCCGACCCGGTGCCGGATCCCGGCCCGCCACTGGAGCTCGTGATGGTCCCGGCCCGACCATCGGTGCCGTCGCCCGGCCGGCCCGACGTGACGCCTGCCGTTGCCGAACCGGCGCCCGAGGTGGAGGAGGTGGGCGGTGCCGGCGATGGCGAGGGGACGACCGTCCCGGGGGCACCGGATCCGCCGTCCGTGCCGCTGCCGCTGCCGGTGCCGCCGGTGGAGCCGATTCCGCCGCTGCCGCCGGTCGTCGAGCCCGTGCCGCCGCTGCCGCTGGTCCCGCCGGTTCCACTCGTTCCGCTGCCGCCGGTCCCGCCGCTGCCGCCGGTCGTCGTGCCCGACCCACCGGTCGATGCCGTCGGAGCGGGCGTGGGCGCGGGCGTGGGGCGCACGGTCGGCGCCGGCGTCGGGTCGGGGTTCGGCGTGGCGGTAGGCGCTGGGGTGGGGGTCGGCGCCGGGGTTGGCGCCGGCTCGATCGTGACGGCGCCGCCGTCGGTGGTGTCGACGAACTTCTCAGTGTCGCGCGCCTCGAAGCGCACCTCGTGCGTGCCCGCAGGGAGGGTTCGAGTGGCTCGGAAGACGACCCCGTGCTTCCAGTCGTCGCCCGAGCCCGTGAGCGCGAACGTCGATGCACCCACCACCACGCGCACGTAGTCGGGCGGGTTGCCCTGGGTGTTCCGGTACGTGACTTCGAACGTGATGGCGGTTTGCGTCGTCCCGACGCGCGGATCGACCGTGGGGCTCTCGAGCTTCGAGGGACCGACGGCGGCGATCGCGGGCAGGACCAGGGCAAGCGCAAGGAACGCGGCGCCCAGCAGGGCGGAGGCGGTTCGGAAGGTGCGCCGGCGGTGGTCGAGCGCCCAGAACGACACGCGATCCCCTCGTCACGGGCACGGGGTGGCCCGTCGTTGCCAGCAGGATCGCCCTCGGCGCCGGGGAGCCGCAATGGTACGGCGGTCAGGGTCGGGGGTGACCACGGGGTGCCGCGGACGTGCAGCCCTGGGCGTCAACAGCGGCCCCCCGGAGTGGCTCCCGAGGCGCGTCTGGGTGGGACGGCGCCGGGCATCTGGTCCGGTTGGCGGACCCGCATGACCCGAAGGGGCCATGTTCGTCGGCAGGGCGATCGTCGAGGATGACGCCATGCAGGTGATCACCGCCCATCAGTCGGGCACCGACCGGGTCGTGCGTCGATCGGTCATTGCGGCCGTCGTCGTGGGCGGCCTGCTCCTCCTCAGCGCCACCGCGCTGGCCTGGCTCATCTTCGGGACCTCGTTCCTCAGCGCATTCACGCCGTCCGGTCGCGCCTCGACGACGCAGCTCGTCATCGGTGCGGTCGCCTGGACCTTCGGGCTCGTGGCACCGGCGGCGTTCGGGTTCCTGGGCATCGCTCGCCTTGGACGCGCGTTCGAGGGGATCGGCCACCTGCGCCGGCGGCCGTCGCCGGTCCTGCGGGCCCGGCAGCATCTCGCCGACGAGCTGTGCGTTGCGGTCCGGGTGCGCCTGCCGGACGGCAGCCGGGTCATCCCGGAACTCGTGATCGGGCCGTTCGGGGCCGCGATCGTCGAGGAGCTCCCGCCCGAAGGCGCGGTCGTCGCTCGTGGACCCCGGAGCTGGGATGTCCGGCTGGCGGATGGCAAGGTCCACATGATCGACCATCCGCTCGAGCGCGCCACCCGGGATGCGGAGCGGGTGCGGACGTGGTTCGGCGGGGACGACGCGGATCACATCGTCAAGGTCTACGCAGCAGTCGTCGGGACCGACCCCAACGTGGCGCGCACCCCGACGTGCGCCTACATCACGCCCGCGCAGGTGGGACCCTGGCTGGCATCGCTGCCGGCCCAGCGATCGTTCGACGCCGACCGGCGCGAGCGCATCGTCCGCATGGTCGAGGCCACGCTCTGACGCTCGGCCCGCGGGCCTGCCGGGTCCGGCATCGGGCGTCGTGCGCGCTGCGATTCCGCGGCGCGATGCGGTGGTAGGGGAGCCTGGGCTCGAACCAGGGACCGGCCGTGTATAAGACGGCTGCTCTCACCAACTGAGCTACTCCCCCGCCCGATCCTACACCCCCGCCGGTGAGGCTCCGGGGCGATGCGGCCGAGCGATGCGGCCCGGGCGGCTCCTGCGGCTCCTGCGGGCGTCCTCAGACGAAGAGCGGACGCAGGACCTGCACCACGACCACGAGCACGAGGTACGCGATCGGGATGGCGGCAAAGAAGCCGAGGGCGGCACTCCATCCGGTCCGTCGCACCCGGTCGCCGGATCCGCGCGGCAGCGGGACCAGCAGGTACGTGGCGGTCGAGCCCACGCCCAGGACGATCGCGACGTCCAGCACGGCGGCAAGGGTCCGCAGGTCCCCGCCGGGCAATCGGGCGCCGCGCGTGAGTGCCACGTCATAGGCGAGGTAGGCGACGCCCAGCACCGTGGCGACCACGAGGTTCGCCGCCACGGCCCGGACGACCGGGCGGGGAGCGTTCCGGAACTGGCGCCAGCGGATTGCCAGCCAGCCGCGACGCACCACGGGCCGGCCTGCCGCCGCGGTCGTGCCGGATCGCGCCGCCGGCGCGGGCGGTGGATCGCCGGGCATCGTCCTCAGGCCTCGAGGATGGGGAGCAGGCGGCGAGGCGGAATCGTCTCCGGCGTATGCGCCGCGAGCAGGCGGACGGCGTCGAGGAATCGATCGAGCTCGTCACCCGACGTGAAGAACGCCGGGCTGATCCGGAGCGCATCCAGGGCGGGGATCGAGCGGGCGATCGCAAACACGCGGGCGCCCAGTTCCGCGAGCGCGGGTTCCGGCTGCCAGCCGCGGATCCGGAACGTCACGAGGCCGGCCATCCGCGCCCGCGGCGTCAGGAGCTCGACGCCCTCGATCCCGGCCAGGACGTCGGCTGCGCGATGGGCCACGGCCGCCCCGCGGCGATGGATGAACTCGAGGCCCACGAACATCTGGAGCCAGCCCACCGCACGCGCAAAGCCCGCGACGGACGGTCGATGCCAGTTCGACGCTTCGTAGCGGCGTGCGTCCGGATGCCAGGCGGCGCTCCCCGCGGAATCGACCGAGGCGAACGAGAACCAGCCGGCGACCGATGGATGGATCCGGTCGGCCACGCCCGGGTCCACCCACACGGCGCCCATCCCCTCGGGCCCGAGCAGCCACTTCTGGGCCGGGATCGCGTAGGCATCGACGCCGAGCTCCGAAACGGAGACCGGAATGGCGCCGGCGGCCTGGGCGCCGTCCACCACCAGCAGGGCGCCGCGGGCGTGGGCGAGGTCGGCGATCTCGCGGACCGGCAGGACCGCCCCCGTGGTCCAGAGCACGTGCGAACACGACACGAGGCGGGTCCCGGGCACGATCGCCCGGTCGAAGGCCTCGAGGGTCCGTGCATCGTCGGACCCGTCGCCGATGTCGGCGAACCGGAGCTCGACGCCCCGCCCGTCGCGCAGGCCGTAGAGCGGGCCGAGCGCCCCGCCGTGTTCGTGAATCGTCGTCACGGCGACGTCGCCGGGCTGCCAGTCGAGGCCCAGGGTCGCGACGTTCATCCCGTCGGTGGTGGAGTGGGTCAGGGCGATCGAACCGAGCTCTCCGCCCAGGAGCGTGGCCACGCCCGCCCGGGCCTCCGCGCGCCGCTCGAGACTGTCCAGGAAGGCGTCGACGCTGCCTCGTCCGGTCCGCAGCTCGTAGTCCGCCTGCTCGGCCATCGCCCGCGAGACCTCGAGCGGCATCGGCCCCGCGGACCCGGTATTGAGCTGGATTCCGGCCGCCAGCGCGGGGATTTCCGAGCGCACGGCAGCGAGCTTCGCGTCGTCCGGGAGGAACGGGGAAACCACGGCCGTATGATACCGGCCATGCTCCCCGACCCCGACCCACACGCCGGCCCGGCGGCCGGCTGCGCCGCGTGACCGCGTTCGCCCGCCCCGAGCTGCTCGCGACGCCGGAGTGGCTGGCCGACCAGCTCGGCCGCTCCGACCTGCGGATCCTCGACGTCCGCTGGCGCCCCGACGGCACCGCCCCGAACCTGTTCGCCGCCGGGCACGTCCCGGGAGCCGCGTGGCTCGACTGGCGCGTCGACCTCGTCGACACCGAGGACGCGGAGGGCAGCCCGGGCCTGCACCTCGCGAGCCCGGAGCGGGTCGCGGCCGCGATGTCGCGGGCCGGCATCGGCGACGGATCGAGCCTCGTCATCTACGACGACACGAACGGGCTCTATGCCGCCCAGGCCTGGTGGGCCCTGCGCGTCTACGGGTACGAATCGGCACGCCTCCTCGACGGCGGCCTCCCGGGCTGGCTCGAGGGCCGGCGGCCGATGTCGAACGCGAGCTACCCACCCGCGGGCGCGGCGTTCACGCCCCGGGCAAATCCGCGCCTCCGCCTGGGGACCGCCGACGTCCGGTCCCTGCTCGGGGCCGCCGAGGTGCTCCTCGTCGACGCTCGGGCCGCGGCGGAATACCACGGCCTCGAGGGCAACGCGCGTCGCCTCGGGCACATCCCCGGCGCCGTCAACGTGCCGGTCGGGGCGATGCACCAGCCCGGGACGCAGCGCCTGCGCGATGCCGCCACGCTGCGCGACCTGCTCCTCAAGGCCAACGTCCCACGCGGCCAGCGGATCGTCGTCTACGACGGGTCCGGTGTGGGCGCGGCGCGCCTGGCCTTCGTGCTGACCCTGCTCGGCTACGACGACGTCGCCGTGTACGACGCCGGTTGGGCCGAGTGGGGCGACCGGCTGGACCTGCCCGTCGACCGCTGAGCCGGGCCGGTCGAGAGGAGGCACCTGCGCCCAGGCCGCTCCCCCACCTGGCCGCGGCGCCGGATCCGCCGGTCAGCCCGCGGTCGGCTCCGGCTCGTAGGGCGAGAGGATCTGCGCCCGGGCGTGGTTGAGGGCCATGAACGGCACATGGACCTGGGCCAGCCCCAGCGAGTCGGACCAGAAGCTGGCCTCCGTGACCGGGAGGAATCGGCCGCGCAGCTCCTGGAGGCCCGCCCGCACGTCGCGCTCCGGCAGCAGGTGGATCCGGCCCGTGATGTTGAACGGCGGCAGGCTGATGAGGGTGGTCTCGGCGACCTTCGGGGTGCGCAGCTCCGGACTCGGGTCGACCGAATCGTGGGCCACCGAGAACAGCACGGCGTCGAGGTTCACCTGGGCCGATGGGGCGCGATGGCCGAGACCCCGCCCGACGATGGGCTCGAACGCCGCGTCATCGAGCACGAGGAAGGATTCGTCCGCGTTGTTCAGGACATCGAGCAGCCGGCGCTGCGGGGTCTGGAGCGAGCCCCGGATCACGTAGGCGTCGGTGTAGAGGGTGAGCGAGACGCGCTGCGCCGCGTTCCCCCAGCCGTCGAACATGCGGGGATTCTAGCCGCGCGCGGGGCCCGCGGTTGACCGCCCGCCGCTCGCGCCGCGCAGGCCGGCGGTCACGAGGTCCTCCGATGCCGGCTGGAGCTCGACGAACAGGCGCTCCACGGTGGCCAGCGTGTCGGCCTCGCGGGCATCCTTGTCGAGACGGAGCCGGGCAATGCGCGGGAAGCGCAGCGCGAACCCGGATCGATGCCGGCGCGACCGCAGGATGACGTCGAACGCGATCTCGACCACGACGGTCGGCTCGACCACCCGGTAGCGGCCGTGGACGCTGACGGTGTGCGCCTCGAACCAGGCAGTCATCTCGGCGATCTCCGCGTCGGTCAGGCCGCTGTAGGCCTTCCCGATGGTGACGAGGCGATCGTTGGCCTCGTCGCGGACCGCGAACGTGTAGTCCGAGAGCACGCCGTGGCGCTTGCCGTGCCCCACCTCGACGCCGACCACCACGCAGTCGATCGTGGCGAGCGCCTTCTTCATCTTCAGCCAGCCGTACCCGCGGCGTCCGGGCGAGTACACGCTCGTGGGGTCCTTGACCATGAGGCCCTCGTTGCGGCGCGCCCGCGCAGCGCTGAACGCCTCCTCGAGCGCGGCCGCCGAATCGGCCTCACGCAGCTGCGAGAGCGCGAACCGCCCGCCCTGCTCGACGACCGGCAGGCTGAGGGCCTCGAGCCGGCGGCGGCGCGCGTCCAGCGGCAGGTCGAGCAGCGGCTCCACCCCCGTCGGCCCAGCCGCGCCATCGGGCCCCGAGCCGAGGCCCAGGACGTCGAAGGCCACGAGGACCACCGGCACCTCGGCGAGAATCGCCGCGCTGGGGGCCTTGCGCCCGAGGCGCGCCTGGAGGCTCACGAACGGCAGGACCATCCCGTCGCGGACCGCGAGGAGCTCGCCGTCGAGGATCCCGTCCCAGGGCAGCCCCGCGGCGCCGGCCACGATCTCCGGATAGCCGCTCGTGATGTCGTGGAGGTCGCGGGAGTAGAGCCGGACCGTGCCCCCGAGCTTGTGGAGCTGGGCCCGGATCCCGTCGTACTTGTCCTCGACCCAGACGGTGGGGCCGAGGCGCCGCAGGATCTCGGCTGCGTCCTCGGCGGGCGAGGCGAGCATGAACTTGAGCGGGTGGAAGAGGGTCAGCGCAGCCGTGGCCAGCGCGTCGTCGCGCGCGAGCAGGGCGGTCCGCCCGAGGTCGCCGGTCAGCATGCCGGCCCGCTTGACGGCATCGAGCGTGCGGCCGAACGCCCGCGCGATGGCGGCCTCCACGAGGCCCTCCCGGAGGCCGATCCGAAGGTCGCCCGACAGCACCTTGACGATCCCCTTTGCCGTCAACGGGTCGCACCGCCGCAGCAGCGCCTCCAGGAGCGCCGCCTTCGCCCCCGCACCGGTCGCCGCCTCGATGGCCGCGAAGACACCGGCCACCTCCATGATCGAAGGCCCGGCCGATGGGTCCGGCCGGTGCCCGGCGCCGGCCAGGACGTCCTCGACGGACAGCCCCAGGTCGGAATGCCGGTCGTAGGCGGCCCCGAGGGCGTCGCGGTCCACCCCGGCCACGGCCGCGACCGCACTGCTGATGCTCGCCCAGCCGAGCCCGGTCGAGCGCTGGTCGGCCTCCGCGAACGGCCGGCCGGTGAGGAAGACCGTGGCGTGCGGGAGCGCCTCGCGGTCGAGCGTCACGAGGTAGTCCGCGATCAGAGCGGTCTTCTCGGAGGTCCGGGTCGTCGCGGCCACGCGCTCCGCGAGCTCGCTCCAGCGACGCATGGCGGCGATGGTATACCGTGCCCTCGTGGCCGGCCGGACCTGGTTCCCCGCATCGATCGAGGGTGAACTCGTCGTGCTCCGCCGCCACGTCCCGGCGAACCTGGCGGCGTTCCGGCGCTGGTACGGAGATTCGGAGATCGCCCGGCTGGCCCGCTACCAGGAAGGGCCCATGCGGGTGGACGAGATCGACCGCTTCTTCCAGGCGCGCGCGCTCGGGCCGGAGGCACTCGCCATGGCCATCCACGTCGCCCGCGACGACCGCCTCGTCGGGACCTGCGCGTTCAGCCAGATGGACGCGGACAACGGCTCGGCCCTGTACCACATCACCATCGGCGAGCGCGACGCCTGGGGCCACGGGTACGGGACCGAGGCGACGCGCCTCATGGTCGACCACGCGTTCGGGACCCTCGGCCTCCACCGGATCTCGCTCTCCGTGTTCGCGTTCAACGAGCGGGCCATCCGCGCGTACCAGGCCTGTGGATTCGTGATCGAGGGCCGCGCCCGCGAGGCGATCTGGCGCGACGGGGCCTGGTCGGACGAGCTCTCCATGAGCATCCTCGAATCGGAGTGGCGGAAGCGGCGTGGCACGGGCCGGGCCGGCGGGACGACCCCGGAACCGGCCGGCGTGCGTGGACCTGAGGCATCGCCGGGCGTCGTGGCCCGGCTGACACGGAGGTAGGGATGGCATCCACCGGAGCGGCAGCCGATGCCGCACGAGCGGCGTTTCGCGAGCAGATGGAGGCCAAGGGCCACGCGGTGGAGAACGCACGCGCCGCGGTCGCGGGCCTCGAGGCGGCCTTCGCCGCGGGCACGCTCCAGCGCACGCCGTTCCTCGACCAGGCCATCGGGGACCTGATGGCCGCCCTCGAACAGGACGAGGGTCAGCGGCTCGGCGGCAAGTCGGCCGAGGCGGCGCGCTTCATCCTGCGCGCGATCTCGCGGGAGCTCGACAACGCCTGACGGGCCCGCCGAGCTCCTCGGCTGCGCGGCGTCGTGATCGGGGCTTGACTCTCGCCCTGCCGGAGGGTTCAGGATCGCCACATGGACGACGACCTCCTGCCGATCGGGCGCTTTGCACGCCTGAGCGGCCTCTCGATCGGGGCGCTCCGCCACTACGACGAGCTGGACCTCCTCCGGCCCGCCGACGTGGACCGATTCACCGGGTACCGGCGGTATCGCCGGGACCAGGTCGCCACCGCTCGGGCGATCGCGCGACTGCGCGACCTGGAGGTCCCGCTCGACGAGATCCGGCTGGTCCTGGCCGCGGACGATCCCGCCGACCAGCGACGCCGCGTGGCGGACCACCGGTCCCGGATCGAGGCGCGGATCAACCGGCTGCAGCGGGTGTTCCACGTCCTCGGCCAACTGAGTTCAGGAAAGGAACCCCTCGTGACCGACGCACCGAAACCCACCCCACTCGACGAGCTCGATGCCGCCGCCCACCGGCGCCTGGGGGTCGACCTCTTCAACTACACGTGGACGCTCATCGAGAAGCCGGACCGAACCCCGGCCGAGGTGGACGAGATGATCCACGCGGCCCACGCCTCGCGGTACCACTGGGCCCATGCCGGCACCACCGCCAACCTCGCCCGCGGCGAGTGGCAGGTGGCGCGGGTCTACAGCGTGCTCGGGCATGCCGAGCCGGCACGCTGGCACGCCCAGCGGTGCCTCGCCTATGCCGAGCAGGCGACCGCTGACGGCAGCGGCGAGAGCTGGGACCTGCCGGCGGCCTACGAGGCCATGGCGCGTGCCGCGGCCGTGGCAGGCGAGACGGCCGAGGCCATCAGCTGGCGGGACCGCGGCCGGGAGCTCCTCGCGACGATCCCCGACCAGGCGGACCGCGAGTTGATCGAGGGCGACCTCAACACGATCCCGGTCTGACACCCTCCCGCTCGGGCACGCCCGCGCGCCAAGGTCCGGCCCCGGGACGAATGGCGGCCCCGGACAACGAAGAACGCCGGCCCCTCGCGGGGCCGGCGTTCGAGCATCCAGGGGAACCCGGCGGGGACCGCCGGGTCGAGGGTCAGTCGCCGGCGAGGACGCCGACGAGCGTGTCCTGGTTCGGCGTGGTGACGCCCGGGTTGCCCCGGAAGTCGGTCCAGACCGTGTAGATCGTGCCATCGGCGGCCACGGCGGTTCCCGTGTAGTCGCCGATGAACGATCCGGAGAACAGGATGTACGGGTTGGACGACTGCGACGACACCCGGGTCGTGCTCGCGAAGTTGTCTCCGTTCGTCTTGACCGCCCAGTCGAGGCACACGACCGCCGCAGCTCGCGCCGCGTCGGTCGGCTCCACGAAGGCGCCGGTCGTGGTATCGCGCTCCATGATCCCGCACTCGCGGTTGGCGCCGACCGAGGTGGCGTACTCACGGGTGTAGTACCCGACGGCAATGACGCCGTTGTTGGCGCCGACCGACGGGAAGACCTTGTCCACGCCGCTCGTCAGCTGTCGGACGGAGCTCCACGAGGTGCCGTTGGCCGACGTGACGAGGTAGACCTGGTTGGACGTGCCGGTGCCGGTGTACACCTGCCCGCCGTTGCCACAGGCCGGGTCGGCCTTGTTGTCCGCCCACACGATGGCAATCT
>CAZVDO010000002.1:16355-25768 GCA_964625345.1 uncultured Anaerolinea sp.
AGGACCTGCGAACCCTGGTTGTACGGGTGTGCGGCGTCGCTGACCTCCTTCACCGAGGACCACGACTTGCCACCGTTCCGGGAGCTTGCCATCACGATCGGGGACTTGATGTAGCCAAGTCCGAGCGGGCCCTGGTAGAAGTTCGTCCAGGTCAGGTAGACGGTGCCGTCCGGCCCGACCCCGATCCACTCCTTGTCGTAGAAGAAGTTGCCGGTCGCGTTGTACGCCACCATGACCGGGGTGGTCCAGGTCATGCCGCCGTCCTTGGACGAGGCCACCGCGACGCCGGACATCGTCCGCGGGAACTTGTCGATGTTGTAGGTGAGCGCCGCGAAGTACAGCGTGCCGTCGGCCCCGAAGGCCATCACCGGGTCGCCGCCGCAGCCCGTCTTGACGAACTGGCCCTTGGCGCCGGTGGGCCCGGACCAGCCGGGCATCGCGACGTTCGTCCAGGTGTCGCCGCCGTCCATGCTGACGTACGCGTAGCACCGGAACTCGTAGCGGTAGTCGTTCGCGCTGCTGACCACGTTGAGCGGGTTCGTCGGGTTCACGACGATGTTCTGCTCGTTCTGCGGGTTGTAGCACGAGGTGCCATCGGCGAATTCGAAGTCGGTGTCGTCGACGACGACGTCATGCTCCCACGGCATGAGCGGCGCGTAGGTCACCGTGCCGTCCGCGAACGGGCTGAAGCGGCAGCGGGAGAAGAGCGCCTGGGCTCCCGTGACCGGGTGCTCGGCCGCCTGGTCCTCCATCTCCTGGAGGTCGCGGAGCTCCTGGAGCTCGCCGCGTTCTCCGGCGTCCCCGTCACCCGACGGGCGGAACCGATCCTGGGCAGGCGACTTGGCGAGGCTCGGCCCCGTCACCATCGTCGCGCCGATGAGCGCGAGGGCGGTGATCAATCCGAGTCGGCGCCATCGCCCGACGTTCGATCGCAGCATCGATCGTTCCCCTCCTGGGATTGCGTCCCCGCGGCCTCCATCCGGGGCGGGGATCGTGAGCGCCCAGTGTGCACCGAACGGGTCGGATCCGTGCCCGGCGGCAGCGACTTGCTGGTGCCACCACGCACCACATCGCGGCAGCCGATACTGGGCGGACCATGGACGCATCGATGTCATCTCCCGAGCGCGGCGGGCCGGCGCGCTCGAGGCAGGCCGCCACCGTGGCGTTCGACCACGTCACGAAGCGCTACCCGAGCACGGCGGAGGGCACGCCGGGGGCGGTCGAAGACCTGTCCCTCGAGGTGCCGGCGGGGAAGATCTGCGTCCTCGTGGGACCGTCCGGGTGTGGGAAGACCACGTCGCTCAAGATGGTCAACCGGCTCATCGAACCCACGAGCGGCCGGATCCTCATCGACGGGCACGACGCTGCGGCGCGCGACATCACCGAGCTCCGCCGGGAGATCGGCTACGTGATCCAGCAGGTGGGCCTGTTCCCCCACCAGACGATCGGCCAGAACGTGGCCACCGTGCCCCGCCTGCTCGGCTGGACGGCCGCTCGCCAGCGCGCCCGGAGCGAGGAGCTCCTCGCGCTCGTGGGCCTCGACCCGGCGACCTATCGCGATCGCTACCCGTCCCAGCTCTCGGGCGGCGAGCGCCAGCGGGTCGGGGTGGCCCGGGCGCTCGCGGCGGACCCGCCGCTCATGCTCATGGACGAGCCCTTCGGGGCGGTCGACCCGATCGTGCGCGAGCGGCTCCAGAACGAGTTCCTGCGCCTCCAGGAGGACCTCGCCAAGACGATCCTGTTCGTGACCCACGACATCGACGAGGCGATCAAGATGGGCGACCTCGTCGCGGTCATGCAGGTCGGCGGCCACCTCGCCCAGTTCGGCACGCCGGACGAGATCCTCGCGAACCCGGCGTCGGAGTTCGTGGCCCGGTTCGTCGGTGCCGATCGGGGCCTGAAGCGGCTCTCGCTCGCGCGCGTCGAGGACCTCGAGCTGCGGCCCGCGATCGTGGCCCGGCCCGGCGACGATGCCGGGGAGGCCCGCCGCCGGATCCTGGCCGATCCGTTCGAGTACCTGCTCCTCGTCGACGAGGCCGACCGGCCCATCGGCTGGGTCGGGCAGCGCCAGGTGCCGGCAACCGGCCAGCTGGATGCCTCGATGGCGAGCCCGATGTCTCCCCTCCTCGACCGTCGCACCACGCTCAAGGACGCCCTCGCGATGCTCATCGATGCCGAGGTCCAGGCGGGCATCGTGGTGGACCGGAAGGGCGCGCTGCGGGGATTGGTGACGGCCGACGAGATCACCGCCTTCGGCCGGCGGGGCCCGGCGGAGGCGTCACCGGAGGTCGCACCCGCGTGATCCGCTGGGACGTCATCGAGGGCAATCTTCCGCTCATCACGGCCAAGCTCGGCGAGCACCTGGCGCTCACGATCGTCGCCGTCGGCGTGGGCTTGCTCCTCAGCGCGGTTGCCGTGCTCCTCATCCGCGGGCGTCGTGGGCTCGCCGGGCCGATCACCGGGTCGTTCGGGATCCTGTACACGATCCCGAGCCTGGCGCTCCTTGCATTCCTGGTCCCGATCACGCGGCTCTCGTTCCTGACCTCCGAGATCGCGCTCGTCAGCTACACGCTCCTGATCCTGACCCGCAACATCCTGGCGGGCCTCGATGGCGTGCCGGCGGACATCGTGGAGGCCGCCAACGCCATGGGGTACGGCCGGGTGCGCCGCCTCGTCCAGGTGGAGTTGCCGCTCGCGCTGCCGCTCATCCTCGCGGGCATCCGGATCGCCACGGTGACGACGCTCGGACTCGTGATGGTCACCGCGGTCATCGGGTTCGGCGGCCTGGGCCAGGTGATGATCCGCGGCTACAACTTCCGCAACGACACCCTCGTCCTCGTCGGGTTCGTGCTCAGCGTGGCGCTGGCGCTCGCCGTCGACCTCGGGCTGTCCTGGCTGGAGCGGCATGTCACGCCGTGGAGCCGGGCGCGGCGGGGCGCGTGACCCGATGGACCTGATCACGGGCGTCGCGGGCTGGTTCGCGGATCCGAGCCACTGGACGGGGAGCAACGGCGTCCCGGTCCGCCTGTTCGAGCACGTCGCGTTCTCCGCGATCGCGACCGTCCTCGCCGTGGCCATCGCCCTTCCCGCCGGGGTCGCGATCGGCCACACCCGCCGGTTCGAGGTGGTGGCCGTCGCGGTGGCCGGGCTCGGACGCGCGGTCCCCTCCTATGCCCTGCTCATCCTCTTCGTGCCCGTGTTCGGCCTGGGGTTCGCGAGCGCCCTGCCGGCGCTCGTGCTCCTCGGGATTCCCCCGATCCTCATCAACGCCGTAACGGGCATCCGCGAGGTCGACGCGGACACCGTGGAGGCGGGTCGCGGGATCGGCATGACCGAGCGGGAGGTCCTGCGCGACGTCGAACTCCCGGCGGCGCTGCCGGCCATCGTCGCCGGACTGCGCACGGCGTCGGTCCAGATCGTCGCCACCGCCACCCTTGCCGCGCTGGTCGCCGGCGGCGGGCTCGGTCGCTACATCGCGGACGGCTTCGGCCTTCGGGACGACGAGCGGATCCTCGCCGGTGGGCTGCTGGTGGCGCTGCTGGCGCTGGCGACGGAGCGGCTCATGACCCTCGTCCAGCGGCGGGTCGAGCGACGCGCGGGAGGCGCCCCACCGGAGGAGCGCCGGCGGCCCGTCGAGCCGGCCGCAGCGACGGCCTGACAGGACTGGGCAACCGCCTGACCAGCCCGCGGCGGAGTCACAGCGGAGTCACGAAGGCTCTGCTACCGTCGCGCGGCGTCAGAGTCGGGCCGCCCGAGCCCGGCCGACGGCAACGGAAAGGGGAAGTGACCCATGCGGCAATTCCGCAGGGCCGCCCTCGGGGCAGCGGTGTTCGCGCTCCTCGTGAGTGCGTGCTCGCTGGGAGGGGGCAGCCAGGCATCCAAGGGAACGATCGCGAGCCAGTTCGTGCTCGCCGGACCGACGGAGTGTCCGGACCGACCGTTCTGCCTGAAGGGCTTGACCGACAAGTACGGCCTGACCTTCAAGGAGTTCAAGCCGACCGACGCGGGCGGCCCGATCACGATCGAGGCACTGAAGAAGGGCGACGCCCAGATCGGCCTCCTGTTCACGTCTGACCCGGCGATCGCGACCGAGGGCTTCGTCCTGCTCCAGGACGACAAGCAGCTCCAGCTCGCCGACAACCTCGTCCCGGTCGTCCGGCAGGATGCCCTCGACGCCAACCCCGTCATTGCCGACGCGCTCAACGCCGTGATGGCGAAGCTGAGCCAGGCGGCCCTGACGGACCTCAACAAGCAGGTCACCGTGGACGGCAAGGCCGCGGCGGATGTCGCGGCCGCGTGGGTCGACAGCCTTGGCCTGTCGTTCTCCGGCGGCTCCGGCTCGGTGACCATCGGCTCGACCAACTTCTACGAGCAGGAGATCCTCGCCGAGGTCTTTGCCAAGGTCCTCGAGGACGCCGGCCTCACCGTCGAGCGCAAGTTCCAGCTCGGAGCCCGCGAAGTGGTGTTCCCGGCCCTCGAATCCGGCGAGATCGACATCCTCGCCGAATACGCGGCCACGGCCCTCGAGTACGTCAACAGCGGCGCCGGCGAGGCGTCCACGGACCCGAAGGCCACGGTCGACAAGCTCAACGAGCACCTCGGCGGCATGGGCGGCGGAATCGTCGCCCTCGACTACGCCGAGGCCACGGACCAGAACGGCTTCGTGGTCACCAAGGCCACGGCCGACACGTACTCGCTCGTCAAGCTCAGCGACCTCGGCAACCCGGCGCCGTAACGCGGCCCGGCGCACCGGAACCCGCACTCGCACCGTCCCTGGAACCCCCGGCCCCCGGCCGGGGGTTCTTCGTTGCTCAGGGACGCGCCCATCCGACGGAGATCCCGAGGTCCGCGGCGAGCGCGCCGCCGGCCACGAGCCAGGCCGGGTGCAGCGTCCGGATGCGCATCCACTCGCCGGCCATCCAGCGATCGAGGCCGTCGAAGCCAGGCCCGTCGTCGGATCGCGGGCGGGCGCCGGCGGCCGACCGGCGGCGGCAGCGCGCGTCGACGAGGAAGGCCGCGTAGAGGTGCTCCGGCGGCTCCCCGGCCAAGCGCGCCTCGGCCCCCGGCCGGTCCTCGACCGGGATGATGAGGCGGCCGAAGAACGCCCCGATCTCGCCGGCGAGGTCGTCGCTCCCCTGCGAGTGGCCGCCCCACCGAACGATGGGTCCGGGCGAACAGAACGTCACGAGGCGTTCGGATGGGTCTGGATCCTCGATCTCGACCCGCCCGCCGAACGAGAGGAAGCGATTCTCGATCCCGAGCCGATCCATTACGTGCAAGTGCCCCCACAGGAACGGCCTGCTGCCGGCGCGGTTCCGCCGATCGATCTCGAGCGAGCGGCCCCGCCCGTCCACCGCGACCCAGGACCGGATCACCTCGGGGTCGAAGTGGCGCAACGTGGGCCGGTCGCGGAGCGCCACCACGAGCCGGCTCTGGCCCGACAGGCCGGGCCGGTCACCGTCCACCAGGGTGAACCCGAGGCTGCGGACGAGGTCGATGGGCGCGGCGAGGAGGGTCATGCCCCCAGCGTGGCGTGGGGCATCCGCGGACGGTAGGGCCGATGGTCGTCGGAACCTCCCGATCTGGAGCATTCCGCTGTCACACCGGCGTCACCGTGTGGGACGATAGTCGGAGTCCCACCACAGGAGACCCGCTGCCCCATGTTCGAGCGCCTCTTCGGCAACCAGGCCATGGATCCCGCCATGGCCGAGCGGATCCCGCCCGGCCAGTACCGGACGGAGAAGTTCCCGGTCCTCCACTACGGCTCGATCCCCGACGTCGACCTCGCACGCTGGGACTTCAAGGTGTACGGGCAGGTCGATTCGCCCTTCACGCTGACGTGGGATCAGTTCAAGGCCCTGCCACGCAAGACGGTCCACACCGACATCCATTGCGTGACCCGCTGGTCGAAGCTCGACACCACCTGGGAGGGCGTGCCCATCCAGGAGATCCTGGGGCTCGCGCAGGTGCGTCCGGGCGCGACCCACGTCGTCTCGCACGCGGAGCAGGGCTACACCGCCAACCTGCCGCTCTCGATCCTCGATGACGACGACGTCCTGCTCGCGGACACGTTCGACGGGCAGCCGCTGGCACCCGAGCACGGGTACCCGCTCCGCCTCCTGGTCCCGAAGCGCTACTTCTGGAAGAGCTCCAAGTGGATCCGCGGGCTCGAGTTCCTCGATCACGACCAGCTCGGCTTCTGGGAGCGCTACGGCTACAACAACGACGCCGATCCCTGGAAGGAAGAGCGCTACAGCGAGTAGCCGCCTCGCCCGGCGGTCAATCCAAGACGCGGACCTCGTCCCCGAGGCGGACCAGACCCGGTTCCACGACGTCCGCCAGCACCCCGAACATCGCGTTGAGGCGGCCCTTGGCGTCCGGCAGCGGCCCGCGGTAGGCGAGGATCGTGCGCAGCGTGTCGAGGTCGCGCTCGCCGGTGTCCGGGTCCTGGGTGGTGATCGCGCACCGGGCGTCCCGCTCCGTGACCGCGAGGACCGCGGTCCCGATCCCGATCCGGTGCCCGATCCAGGCGTCCTCCTCGTGCGGCGTCGTGCCGTCGAGCTCGATGAGCATGCGGAACCGGCGGGCATCGATCGATGGCACGCCCGCGTGTCGCGCGAGCTCGCCCAGGGAGCCGTGGCTGACCAGCGACGCGGCATTTCCCCGGCGCGTCCCGCCGACGGCATCGGTGCGAACCACGCGGACCGGCCGGCCCGCGAGCCCTTCGAGGGCCGCCGCCCACGGCCCGACCACCACGTGCCCGATCGCGACGCGACCGTGCAGCGGGGTTTCGACGGCCTCGCCGAGCTCGACCTCGCCGGCCACCACTGCACCGTCGGGCAGCGTGATCCGGAGCGTCCCGCCCTCGGGATCCGTGTGCCCGCTCGCCTGCACCAGGCGTCCGACGACGACCCGGTCCACGAGGAAGCCGCGCTCGTCGATGAGGTAGAACCGCCGATCCTCGGCCACGCCGTTGGCGGTCAGCTCGATCTCGTCGGGATGTTCGAGCCCGAGGCTCCGCACCGGCGCGATGGAGAAGCGCACTGCCGCGTTCATGCCGGGCGCCCCGGCGTGACCCGCCCGGTCCGCGCGACCCGCCCCGCCACCAGGATCGCTCCCGTCATCGGGACGGCTCCGTGCCCCGGTCCCGCTCCCCCGCCTGCGGGTCGCGGCGCGACCGCCGCGGATAGATCACGAGCATCCGGCCCTCGTCGGGGCCCAGGCACTCGACGTCGTGCGGGATCGTCGGATCCCAGGCCACGTAGTCGCCGGGGCCCACCTCGAAGACATCGTCCCCCTGGGTCATCCGCCACCGTCCATCGAGGACGAGGTGGTGCTCGTCGCCCGTGTGCGCGTGGACGCCCGTGGAACCACCGGCCGCCACCCGGACCTCGATGATGCAGACGTCCCGCGCGGTTCCACCGTCCACTTCCTCGAACCGACCCCCACCGGGCGCCGGGTGATTCGGCCGCTCCGACGCCCGGACGACGCGCGGCGGGGCCGATGAATCGAGGAAGAGCCAGGCCATCGGCACGTCGAGTGCCTCGGCGACGGCCGCCAATGCCTCCAGGGACGGCGCCGCCTTGCCGTTCTCGATCTGCGAGAGGTAGCCCACGTTGAGCCCGCTCAGGTCGCCGACCTGGGCGAGCGTGAGGCCGCGCGTGGTTCGCCAGCGCCGGATCTCGCTGCCCACGTCGGGCCGCCGCGGTGCCGACGCGGATTTTCCTGTTGACAACATCACTTGACCTCAGGCCAACATCGTGGCAGAGTATTTGCAGCGGCAACAACTGTTGGCCGTCAGACAACACAGGATAGCGGGCCGGGCGCCCGCCCATCACACGGAGAGGCTTGACACCATGAACATCGCGATCATCGGGACCGGCAACGTCGGGTCCGCCCTGGGCAGTTCCTTCACGCGCGCCGGTCACGCCGTCGTCGTCGCCGGACAGGACGCCGCCAAGGCCGCCGCGCTCGCGGAGCGCATCGGCGCCACCAGCGCGGCAACGCCGACCGACGCCGTCGCCCTCGCGGACATCGTGGTCCTCGCGGTTCCCTACACGGCGGCGGCCGGAGTCGTCGCCTCGATGGCCGACCAGCTCGCCGGCAAGGTCGTCATCGACGCCACCAACCCGCTCAAGGCGGACTACTCCGGCGTGGCCACCGCCGACGGACCCTCGGGTGCCGAGCGCCTCGCGGCGATCGCCGGCGGATCGCGGTTCGTGAAGGCCTTCAACACGCTGTTCGCCGCGCTCCAGGCCGACCCGACCGGTGCACCGCAGTCCCTCGACGCCCTCATCGCCACGGACGACGACACGGCTCGACACCTCGTCGCGGACCTCGCGAAGTCCATCGGCCTTCGGCCCATCGACGCCGGCCCGCTCGCAGCCGCGCGGGAGCTCGAGGCGCTGGCCTGGCTGAACATCTCGCTCCAGCTCCGCACCGGTGGGGCGTGGAACAGTGCGATCGTCCTCGTGAACGCCCCGGACGGGGCGATCGCGGCCTGACGCGACACGGAATCTGGTCCGGACGCTAGTGTGTCCGGACCAGGCCCGACCGGCCCCACCGGAGCTCGACTCATGACGGATGTCCCCGCGTCCCCGACCGCATCGCCGACCGGCTCCTCGCCGGACGAACCGGCGCGCCGGATGCCGGCCCTCTACCTCGGCCACGGCGCTCCTCCGCTCCTCGAGGATCCCGAATGGATGGCCCAATTCGCGGCCTGGTCCGCGGCGCTGCCGCGGCCCGAGGCCATCCTCATCGTGAGCGCCCACTGGCAGACCGCCCCCATGGCCCTGTCCAGCACCCGCCGCGTGCCGCTGGTGTACGACTTCTACGGCTTCCCGCAGCACTACTACGACATGACCTACGACGCGCCCGGCGCACCCGAGCTCGCGGCGGAGGTCAAGGCGCGCATGCCCGCCTCCGAGCCGGTCCTGGAGCGGGAGGCGCGGGGACTGGACCACGGGGCCTGGGTGCCGCTCAAGGCCATGTACCCGGAGGCCGACATCCCAGTCCTCCAGCTGTCGATGCCGGACCTCGATCCGGAGCACCTCTTCGCCGTGGGGCAGCGCCTCGCACCGCTGCGCGACGCGGGCGTGCTCATCGTGGGGAGCGGCTTCCTGACCCACGGGCTGCCCTTCGTGCGGGAGTACTTCATGGGCAAGCCGGGCGCGCCCCAGTGGTCGATCGACTTCGACGCGTGGGCCCGCGAGGCGCTCGACCGGGGCGACCTCGACACCCTCTTCGACTTCCGCACGAAGGCGCCGGGCATGCCCTACGCGCACCCGACCGTGGAGCACTTCGCGCCGCTGTTCGTCACGCTCGGCGCGGCCTCCACGCCCGATGCCAAGCCGGACTACGCGATCGAGGGCTACGCGTACGGCCTCTCCAAGCGGAGCTTCGAGACGGGCTAG
>CAZVDO010000002.1:25868-36983 GCA_964625345.1 uncultured Anaerolinea sp.
CGCGATCGAGGGCTACGCGTACGGCCTCTCCAAGCGGAGCTTCGAGACGGGCTAGACCCCCGCCGGTTCAGGTGGCCGGGCTGAGGCTTCGCACGATCGTCGGAGCCACGATCGCGGTGGCGTCCAGGTCGGCAGACCACGTCGCCACCCGGCGCTTGCCCAGGGCCTTGGCCCGGTACATCGCAACATCCGCTCGGCGCAGGAGCTCGTCCGTGGTGCACGTCTCGCCCGGGGCGCGCATGCCGACCCCCACCGACGCCGCCGCGGAGAGGTCCACGCCCTCCACGCGGACCGGGCGGTCGAAGACCGACAGCACGCGCGCGGCGACCGCCTCCGCCTGGCCGGCCGCACTGCCCGGGAGCATCACGGCGAATTCGTCGCCGCCCAGGCGGCAGACCAGATCATCGGGCCGGACGACCGAGGCGATCCGGGACGCGATCGCCACGAGCAGCGCGTCGCCCGCATCGTGGCCCATGGAATCGTTGACGTCCTTGAAGTCGTCGAGGTCGAGGAAGAGCATGGCTACGGGGGCATCGCCGCCGAGGGCTGACGCGGTCGCGGCCACCAGCTTGCGCCGGTTGGCGAGCTCGGTCAGCGGATCGTGGGAGGCCTCGAAGGACAGCCGTGCCTCCAATGCCGCTCGGCGCTCGATGTCGCCGGCCAGCTGGCGCACCACGGCGAACAGCCGGGCGAGGACCAGCACGGACATGGCGGCGGTGGCGCCCGCGACCACGATCACGATGGCGCTGGATCCGGTCTCCCCCACGAGCAGCAGCACCGGTCCGGTGAGCATCGCGGCGGCGAACAGGGCGAGGCGAATCGGCCCGAGGAGCGTCACGGTCATGGGTCGCGGTTCCGCGACGGCGGTCATGGTGGGGTGCGTGGCGGCGCTCGCGAACAGCACATACGCCACGAGCCACAGGCCGTCCAGCCAGCCGCCGTCGACGTAGCTGCCGTCGAGGCTCTGGAGGCCGAACACCAGGTCGGCGACGAGGATCGTCACGAGGTTGGCGAGCAGGAGCTCGAAGGACGGCGATCGCGCACCCGGGACGAACAGCAGGGCCAGGACCATCCCGAGGAGCAGGAGATCCCCCACCGGGTAGGCGGCAGAAATCGCGAAGGAGAGCGGGTCCGGGTCTGCCGTGGCCACGAGCGGCCCGAGGAAGAACGCCCACCAGATGACCGCGGCGCCGGTGGCGAGGATCGCGGCGTCGAGCAGGCCCGTGCGGTCTCCGCCGCTGACGCGCAGGCGGATGGCGAGCACCAGGCCGATGGACATCAGGGGGTAACCGGCGAGGTAGAAGGCGTCGGCGACGGATGGAAACGGATCAAGGCCCTGGGCATCGAAGACGGTCCAGCAGACGTCCCCGACGACGAATGCAAGCTGGCCGGCCACCAGGAACAACCACGGCTGCCAGCCTGCTGGGCGGCGGCGGATCAGGGCCGCGAACGACACGCCGACGGCGCCGAGGCCCACGATGTCGTACACCGCGGACTGCGGCGTCGACGCAGCCGGCAGGGCGAAGAAGATCGCGATGAGGATCGCGCCGAGGACGGGAACGGCGAACCAGGCGCGGCCGCGGATCAGGTCACGCAGGCCCGCTGGACGCATCGACGGCCGTGCCGCCGAGTCCTGACGCGGGGTATCGGTCATGGCAGATGCGCGCTCGGTGGCTACCCGGAGGGCCCGGGGTTTGTCGCGTACTGTCAACGGCGTCGCTGTCCTGCCACACCACCTGAAGGTACCGAATCCGGGTGGTCCGACCGGGCCTCCCCGGTCGTCAGGGGAGGGCTGTCAGACGCCGTGCGCCGGCGCGCTCCGAAGCCGCGGCAACACCTGCAGGCTGCGCACGAGGCCCGTGCCCTCCTCGAGGGCGACCCGCACCTCGAGACTCCCGCCGGCCCCCGCCGCGCGCCAGGTCGCCGTACGGTCGCCATCCACGCTCGTCGCTCCCAGGACGCGGAGCGGGGCGTACGTGGCCGAGACGATCGCGGCGGTGCGCTCGATGGACGGTCCGCGCCATGAACCGGCCGTCGCGAGTTCGGGCGGCCGACCGGCATTGGCGGCCGCGATGAAGGTTGACACCACTGCGGTAAGCGAGTCCGGCGGGACCGGGACCACCGTCACGTCGAACGTCTGGACCCGGGGCGGCCCCTCGGGCGACAGGCCGAGCTCAACCTTGACCCGGGTCCCGTCCGCGGCAACGAGCCACCACGTCGCGTACAGGGGCGATTCGGGGTCCTCGTGCAGATCGGGGTCCGGTTGCAGCATGCCGTGCGCAGCACGCACGGCCTCGAGGGATCGCCGGCGAGCGGCCACCGGCTCGTCCAGCTCCACGTTCATCGCGAACAGGCGGTCGGCGACGTCATCGTCCCAGGCGTCGAAGAGGCGACCGATCACCTCGCGCGCCGCCACGAGCGCGGGCGCCGGCTCGATCATGCGGGCGGGCGCGGCCGCGCCTCGCACGAGCGCCACCAGCAACTCGGCCGCGAGCCGTGTGCTCGGCGCATACCGATGGTTCGCGAGGACCACCACCCCGACCCCGCTGGCCGGGTGCCAGCGCATGTTCGAGCCGTAGCCCGGGTAGCCGCCGCTGTGGGCGACGATCCGTCCGATCCGGGAATCGTCCGCGACGCCCAGCCCGAAGCCGTACCCGCCGGCGATGACGGTCGGAGGCGCGTCGAGCGGATCCAGCTCGACGTCGGCCGGGACGTCACGGTGCACCTGCTGCATCTCCCGGCGGCTCGCACGGGAGAGGGGAATGGCGTCGTCTGGGTCGTCGCGCGGGGGGAACGCCTCGGCGAGCCACGCCACCCATCGCGAGAGGTCCCGCACGGTGCTGAAGATCCCGCCCATCGAGGCGAGGGCGCCGTAGCCGTCCATCGGCTCCCGCTGGTACGCGCCGTCGCGCCACAGGTAGCCGTGGGCAAGGCGATCGGGCGGGACCTCCTCGGCCAGGAACCCGGTCGAGGCCAGGCCGAGCGGGTCGAGGATGCGCTCGCGCACGACCTCGCGGTACTCACGCCCGGCGACGTTGGTGATGACCCGGCCGAGGATCCCGTAGCCCAGGTTCGAATACTCGAAGCGCGTGCCCGGCGTCCAGGCAAACGTCAACGGCCCGCGCAGGAGCTCGGTGAAGGCGCGCAGGTCGAGGGACTGCTGGCGATCGCCCCACGGATCGTCGGTGGCCAGGCCGGATGACATCGTGAGCAGGTGCCGGATCGTGATCGGCGGGGCGTCGCGGGTCGGGCCGCGCAGGTCGGCGAGTTCGGGCACGTACCTGGCCACGGGGTCGTCGAGCGCCAGCACGCCCTCGTCCCGGAGGGACACGAGCGTCGCCGCGGTGAAGCTCTTGGTCATGGACGCAATGCGGAAGACCGTGTCCGCGTCGACGCGTGCGCTTGCCGCCGGGACGTCGATCGAGCGCACGCCGATGCCACGGTCGTGGACCAGCGCCCCGCCGGCGACGATCCCGATCGCGAGGCCCGGGATGTGGCGACCCTCCAGGAACCGGTCGACGATGCCGTCGACCTCGACCAGGAGTGCGGGTGGCAGCGAAGGGCCGGAGGTCGCGGACATCGTCAGGAGCGGGTGCGGCGGCGCGCGCCGCCCGGGCCGGCGATCGGATGCATGGCGACGAGGAACCCGACCCCGATCGCGTCGGGGTGCGGTGCGTCCGCGCTGAACTCGGCCGTGAGCTCGTTGAGCCGGCGGCGCAGCTCGATCGCACGTTCGGGGGTCAGGCGCAGCACGGCTCGGTTCAGGGCGAAGGGCCGGTCCGGGTCGCGCGCCGGATCCGCGGGCAGGAGGCCGGCTGCGAGCGCTGCGTCGATGTCGCGGCGCGCCAGCTCGAACACGCTCGTGATGGCATCGGCCGCCCCGGCGCGCGCGGCGTCGCTGTTGCCGGTCAGGAGGGCGCGATCGAGCCGCAGCGAGAGCTGGGCGATGCGATAGGACGTCTCGAGAATGCCCCGCACGAGCTGCTGGCTCACCGGCCGGATGAGCTCGCGCTCCTCGAGGATGCGGATGTGGTGATAGAGCTTCGTCGGCGAGGCCCCGAGAGCCTTCGCGATCTGCTTGACCGTCCAGCTGGCATGCCAGTCCTGGACCATGACCTCGAGGATCTGGATCCGGAGCGGATCCGAGAGCGCCTTGAGGGTCTCGACGTCGCTGATCAGGCGCTCCGGCAGCGGGTCCGACCCCTCGGGAAGGTGGCCCGCATGTCCCGTGTCGGCGGCCGGACGCGACGTTCCCGTCATGGGATCAGGCCCGGGCCAGGAGGGCCCGGCCGCGCGCGTGCAGTCGGTTCGCGGTGGTTCGGCCGTCCTCCGGTCGGGAGGCCGCGGCCTCGGGCAGGCGGCGATCGGCGCGGGTGGCGGCCGCGTCAACGCGCAGGGTGTCGATCCGATCCCGGACCGTCATGAGGTGCAACTCCGTCCAGGCATGCATCGTGCGTCTCTCCGCAACTCTCCAACGTTCACTCATCTGAAACATTCAGCAAGTGATGAATGAAGAATAGGAGATGAACATACAGGTGTCAATACCCAATCTTCGAGGGTCCGGGAAAGGCTGTCGGAGCGGCGTATCGGCGCGGCGCCCGCGGGGCCTGGGCCCGAGAATCGAAAAGCCGCCGGTCGCCCGGCGGCTTCGCGTGAGGCACGGGACGGCGAACCGTCAGTGCGCGCAGGACCTCGCCTGCCCCGCGTCGTCCGCGGTGCGGAACGAGTTGCCGCAGCCACAGCCCGACACGGCGTTCGGGTTGTTGACCGTGAACCCGGCGCCCATGAGGGTGTCGACGTAGTCGATCGACGAGCCCTGCAGGAGCGAGATGCTGTTCCCGTCCACGTAGACCTTGACGCCGTTCGCCTCGAGGACGTTGTCCTCGGCCGACGGCGCGTCCTCGAGCATCATCCCGTACTTGTACCCGGAGCAGCCGCCCGAGTAGACGTAGACGCGCAGGCCGACATTCGGGTTCGTCTCTTCCTTCGTCAGCTCGCGCAACTTGGTGGCGGCCGCGTCGGTGAGGCTGAGGACCGTCGACTGCTGTTCGATCATCTGGTGCGTTCCTCTCCTGAGGATGGGTGAAGCGAGGTTGCTCGATCTGCGAGGACCGGGTGCTCATCGTACGCATCGCAACCGATTCCGACAACCACCCCGTCGAAATTGGCAGGAGAGGCCGTGCGCGGCCGCGCGGGGCGACGGCTTCGCGGTGGGTACCGCGGCGGGCTCGGCGGCGCTCGGCTATCGTTGTGGCCGGTCGCCGAGGGCTTCCGGGCGCGATCACGACAGCCTGGCGCGACCCTTTTCCCAGTGGAGCGATGGCCACAGAGCAGTCCAGGCGCGTCCGTCGCTTCTCGCTCCCCGACATGGGGGACGAGCGGGTGGACGAGGCGATCACCGCGTTCCTGAGCGGCCCCAAGCATCGACGGGGGCGGCCGGAGGCGGCCGCGTCCGCGTCTGAATCGGCGAACCCCCTCGCGACGATCCAGCCTCGTGTCGCCTGGATGGAGGCGCTCGCGCGCGAGAGCGCACGCGGAGTCCGCTATCGCCGGCCCGCCGCGATCGTGGTCATCGAGGGGCGGCCGGCCGATGGGACGCCCGAGGCGGGCCGGTGGGTGGCCCGCGTCGTGGGCCCGATCGCCCACGCCGTGCACCGAGGCCTTCGCGAGACGGACCTCGTGACCCGGGCGGCCGATGCCCGCTTCCAGGTGCTCCTGCCCGAGACGACCACCCGCGAGGCCGCGCACGTGGCCGAGCGGATCCGGGCCGATTGCGAGGTCTGGCTCCAGGCCGTGGGCGCCCCCGTCGTCGTCCGCGTGGCGAGTGCCGCCACGAACCACGACACGACCCTCGAGATGGCGCTCGAGAAGGCCCTCGGGATCCTCGCCGCGCGCTGAGTCGCGGCGCGGTCCCCGCCCGGCCGTGGGTCCCGGGCCCTAGCCTTCGATCCGCTCCACGATCGTCGCGATCCCCTGGCCCAC
This sequence comes from uncultured Anaerolinea sp., assembly GCA_964625345.1. Taxonomy (GTDB): domain Bacteria; phylum Chloroflexota; class Limnocylindria; order Limnocylindrales; family CSP1-4; genus UBA5189. Next base: position 31,851 of record CAZVDO010000002.1, read on the forward strand.
CCCGATGCACATCGCGGCCAGCCCGAAGCGCTCCTGCCGGGCGGCCAGCTCGTGGACGAGCATGGTCACGAGGCGCGCCCCGCTCATCCCGAGCGGGTGTCCGAGCGCGATCGCCCCGCCGTTGACGTTCACGCGATCCGGATCCAGTCCGAGCTCGTCGATGCAGACCACGGACTGGCTCGCGAACGCCTCGTTCAGCTCCACGAGGTCGAGGTCCTGTGCGGCCAGGCCCGCGCGCCCGAGGACCTTGCGCACGGCGGGCACCGGACCTGCCCCCATGATCGCCGGGTCGATGCCGGCCACGGCCGTGGCGACCACCCGGGCCATCGGTCGCAACCCGAGGGCGCGCGCGCGATCCGCCTCCACGAGCAGGAGCGCCGAGGCGCCGTCGTTGATCCCGGAGCTGTTCCCGGCGGTCACGCTGCCGCCCTCGCGGAAGGCCGGGCGGAGCCGGCCGAGCGCCTCGGCGGAGGTATCGGCCCGGGGATGCTCGTCCCGCGCCACGACCACCGGGTCGCCCTTGCGCTGCGGGATCTCGACGGGCACGAGCTGGCCGTCGAATGCGCCCCGCTCGATCGCGGCCACCGCACGCTGGTGGCTCCGGAGCGCGAAGGCGTCCTGGCGTTCGCGGTCCACGGACCAGCGTTCGGCCACGTTCTCGGCGGTCTCGCCCATCGAGTAGGGGTAGTGGGCGGCCGCGAGCTTGGGGTTCACGAACCGCCAGCCGAGCGTGGTGTCCTGGAGCTCGCGCGGACCGCGGTCCCAGGCCTGGTCGGCCTTGCCGAGGACGTACGGCGCGCGGGTCATCGATTCCACGCCGCCCGCCACGAAGACGTCACCGTCGTCGAACGCGATTGCGTGAGCGGCCGAGTTGATCGCCTGCAGGCCCGACCCGCACAGCCGGTTCACCGTGAGGCCCGCCACCTCGACCGGGAGGCCCGCCAGCAGGAGCGCCATCCTGGCCACGTTGCGGTTGTCCTCGCCGGCCTGGTTCGCGCAGCCGAGGATGACGTCCTCGATGAGCCCCGTGTCGATGCTCGTGCGGTCCACAAGGGCCCGGATGACCAGGGCCGCGAGGTCGTCCGGCCGGACCGTGGCGAGCGCGCCCCCGTACCGGCCGATCGGCGTCCGGACGGCGTCGATGATCCAGGCTTCGCGGAGGGGCCGATGCGTGTCGCGGGTCACGCCGGGATTGTAGGGTCGTGGCGCCGCAGCCACGTGAACGGGCCCTCCGGGTGTGCCGCGCCGAGCCACAGCGCAGTGTCGATGTCGGCCTCCGAGGCGACGCCGGCGTCGCGCGCCGCGATCGCCTCGGCGAGGATCGCCTGTCGAATGCGGGCGGTCACCATGGCCGGTGGGAGCGACCGGCGGCGCGGCGACGGCACGACGTGCGGCGGAAGGGGCTCCGGGACCGGTTCGTGGCCCTCGCGATAGCGGTAGAACCCGACGCCGGCCTTGCGCCCGAGGCGTCCGTGCTCCACGAGCCAGGCCTGGATCGGTGACGGGCGCAGGTGGGCGGGCCGGCCGAGCCCCTCCCAGACCCCCGTCGCGGCCGCGAGGTTCACGTCCAGCCCGACGAGGTCCATCAGCTCGAACGGGCCCATCGGGAAGCCCTCGCCCCGGAGCGTGGCGTCGATCGCGGCGACCCGGGCCTCGCCCGCCTCGAGCATCCGGAGGGCCTCGATGGTGAAGGGGCGGTTGACCCGGTTGACGATGAATCCCGGGGAATCGGCCGAGTGGACAGGCACCTTGTCCCACGCCTCCATGAGCGCGACTGCCCGCTCCACCGTATGCGGATCCGTGCCCGAGGCGGCCACGACCTCGACGAGCCGGAGGACCGGCGCCGGGTTGAAGAAGTGGAGGCCGAGCACCCGCTCCGGGTGACGCCCTGCTGCCGCGGCGATGGCGCCGATGGAAAGCGCGCTCGTGTTCGTCGCGAGGATCGTCGCCGGGCCCAGCACGCCGTCGAGTTCGGCCACGAGGGCGCGCTTCGCCCCCAGGTCCTCGACGATCGCCTCGATGACGAGATCGGGGTCCGGTTCGACGGCCTCGCCGATCGTGGTGGTGAGGGTCAGCCGCGCGAGGTGCTCCGCCACCCAAGACGGTGGGCGCCCGGCCCGGCTCGCGCGGCGCGTCAGCCCTTCGTGGATGCGCTCGCGGCCCCGGGTCGTGGCGCCGGGCTGCGCGTCGAAGAGCCGCACGCGCCAGCCCGCCTCGAGCGCGACCTGGGCGATCCCCGCACCCATCGTGCCGGCACCGATGACCGCCGCCACGCCTCCGTGCGGGAACCCGTCGGCGGTCTGCGCTGCGTCACGTTCGTCCATCCGCGGAATCGTCCCACAGGGCGGATCCCGCCGGAGGTCGCCCGCGCCCCGGCGTGATGGCGCGCCTCACCCGCCGGCCCGTGGGTCGGAGGGGCCCGGCGGCCCCGCCTCGGCGAGGGCGTAGGTCGGGAGGTCCGCGTCGCCCGGCACGATCACGATGCGTCGTGCGTGCTCCAGCCGGGCGATGGCGCCCATGAAGGTGCCGGGGCCGATCCACCGGTCGGGCCGTCGGACGGCCTCGAAGAGGCGTGGCGCCGGTTGCGGACCCGCGCGAAGTGCCGCGAGGATCCAGCCGGCGGGTGCACACCATCGATCGAATCGGCCCCGGTCCTCGATCACCTCACTGGAGGTCGGCGCAGGCGATCTTGGTGCCGCCCGGGGCGTGGATGACCACGGACACCGCCGTGGCGCCCGCCGTGCCGTCGACGACCGCTCGGCCATTGCCCACGCCGTCGTCGTTGGTGGTGAAGCCCGGCCAGATCTCGTTCGGCGGGACCGGAGCGCCGGCCGGGTCGAACTTGTAGTGGCCGTCCGCGTCATTCGTGCCGCAGGGGAGCTGGTGGACGTGCGCCGCATAGGTCGTGTTCGGTGCCAGGCCCTGGACATGCACCGCGACGATCGTCCGCCCGTCGGCCGTCCGGACCATCTGGGCCCGGCCCGAAAGGTCCAGGCCGATGCCGCCGGCGAAGGCGTGGAGGTCGCCCCGGGTCACGGTCGCCCCATCGGCCGCGACGGTCGCCGTCGAGGCGACGAGCAACATGCCGGCCAGGACGACGCCGGCGGAGAGGAGCCTGCCTGCTCGATCACGGGTGGTCCGCATTGCCCTGTCCCTTCCCAACGCGCACGAGGCCGCAGACACCGCTGGTCTATCGCACGCCGTTATATCGGTGCACGATATATCTCGCCGGGGACCGGCGTCAAGCGGGGGCGCCGGCCTCGCGGGCGGTGCCTCGGACCGACCGACGGAGCAGCACGAGCCCCAGGACGAGCGACCACGCGAACGTGCCCGGGATGGTCAGCATCGCCACGATCCACAGGACATCCGGCAGGACCTGCCCGGCCGACGAGGCGGCACCGATGGGGCCCAGCGCCAGAAGCAGGAGTCGCAAGCCCGGCAGGACGGCGAGGAGGCACAGGGCGCGGGGCAATGCTCGGGATCGATAGCCGAGGACGCCGATGCCCACGGCCCAGCCGCAGAACGTGAGGATCCCGGCCTGGGCGAGGCCGTGCACGCCCGCGACCTGGATCACCAGGAACGCAGATTCCCCCCACGTCCGATCGAGGCCCGCGATGTACTGCAACGGCGCGACGGCGGCACGGAGGACGCCGAACCCGAAGAAGGCCGCCGCGCTGAAGATGCCGATCGCCGTCACCGATCGCAGCGCAAGCGCGCCTGCCCGTCCGCTCAGCACGTCGAACACGGCAAAGGCGCCGACGAGCGCGCCGCCGGCAAGCGCGAACAGCGCGTAGGCGGACCTGACCCAGACGTCTGCGTGCGTGGCGAGGAACGACAGGGTCGTTGCCGGGCTGTCCGTGTCGTCGAAACCCAGCGCGGGCTGGGTCAGCTCGAACGCCATCATGGCCAGGCCGGCGATCGACGCCACGATGATGGCAATCGCCCCCGCCCTCGAGGTTGGGTGGTCCACCGAAGCCTCCCGGGCGCATCGCCCGCCAGCCCACACTATCGATGGTCGTTATATCGACCATCGTAAGATGTGGCGGCGCTACGGTGGAGGCTTGGACGGCACCTGTCAAGCCCGACGAAGACGCGCGAGGCCATTGACATCGGGCCGCCGGGCGCGTACACCACGCACAACCGACTGTATCGATGGTCGTACGAACGGGAGGCGTCGTGGCCAAGGACAACCCGGCCTTCGGGCGGTACGCGGAACCGTCCCTCCTGATCCTGACCAGCCTCAGTGACGGGCCGAAGCACGGCTACGCGATCATGCAGGACATCGAGGGCGGGACCGGGCGGCCGATGGGCGCCGGCACGCTCTACGCGGCGCTGGCCCGGCTCGAGGAGGAGGGGCTGATCGAGGCGCTCCCTGCGGTCGAGCGCCGTCGGCCGTACCGGCTGACCGCCGTGGGCGCCACCACGCTCGCCGACCAACTCCGTGGGCTCTCCGCATATGCGCGGCGCGGGCTGCGCAAGCTCGGCGAGACCACGCCGTGAACCGGCTCCTGCTCCGCCTGTACCCGCCTGCGTGGCGCGCGCGCTACGGCGACGAGTTCCTCGCCATCCTCGAGGCCCGGCCCGTCGGACCGTTCGATGTCGCCGACATCGTGCTCGGAGCCGTCGACGCGCGGATCAGGGCGCGACAGCGCGGCCGGGGCGGTCCGGCGCGCGGCGGGTACCCGATGTCGCTGCGCATCGGGGGCATCGCGGCGATGCTCGGCGCTCCCACCTGGACGGTGGGATTCGTACTGTTGAACGAAAGCGTCGGGCCGGTCTGGCCGCGGATCGCTGCCGCGCTCATGGTCCTCGGATCCGCGGCCCTGCTGGTGGCCCTCGTCGGGTTGAGCGCCTTCCAGGCACGAACCCATCGGTGGCTCGCCTGGGCGGCGTGCGTCGTTCCTGCGATCGGCACGATGGCCGTGCTGGTAGGGTCGGCGAGTCTCGCGGCAACGGCGACGGTGAGCGACATCTTCTTCTTCGGCCTGGTGGCGTTCCTGCCAGGCTCGATCCTCTTCGCCGTTGCCACGTTCTGGACCGATGCGAGCGCGCGGCCGGCGGCCGCGCTCCTCGGCCTGGCGCCCGTGTTCGCGTTCATCGGAGGAAGCGGTGGCGGGATCCGGGACGTCGTGA
>CAZVDO010000002.1:37083-46513 GCA_964625345.1 uncultured Anaerolinea sp.
GCGCCCGTGTTCGCGTTCATCGGAGGAAGCGGTGGCGGGATCCGGGACGTCGTGATCGTGACGGGCCTGGTCGCGTATGCCCTGGCCTGGATCCTGCTCGGCGCGGCGGCGGTTCGGCGTGACCGACCGCTCCTGGGGGCCGGCCCGGCCTGACCTGGGACGACCCCGGCGGACTCGGGAGCCGCCCGGTTCTGGCTGCGTGCGGCTACGGCGACTATATCGCTTGACAATATATCAAGACCTAATATAGTTCGGCCCATGGATACGACCGAGCAGCCGCCCGCCACGCCGCCCCTCGCGCGGACCGCCATGCACGTCCTGCTCGCCATCGGGCCTGAGGAGCGCCACGGCTACGGAATCATGGCCGAGATCGCGCGGATGACCGACGGCACGGTCCAGCTCGGACCGGGCGGCGTCTACACGACCATCCGGAAGCTGCTCGATGACGGCCTGATCGAGGAATCGGACGAGCGCCCGGATCCCGCGCTGGACGATGCCCGGCGGCGCTACTACCGGCTCACGGCCCTCGGCCGCGCCGTTGCTGCCGCGGAGGTCCGGAGACTCGACACCCTCGTCCGCGCGGCCGCTCCGTGGGCGCTCGAGGCGCAGGGGTGAACCCGGCGCTGCCGCCCGGACTGCGCGTCTACCGGGCGTTCCTGCGCCTGTATCCGGCCGAATTCCGGGCGCGCTTCGCGGACGAGATGGTCCAGCTCCTTGCCGACCAGCTGCGCGATGCCCGTCGCGCGGGGGCGGCTGGCGGACTCGCCCGCACCTGGCTCCGGACGGCGGGCGACCTCGTCAGCACGTCCATCTCCGAGCGAACGAGGAGGGATCGCATCGTGGCGCACTCGCTGGCCGAGCCCCCATCCCCGATCACGCGGGTCCTGGCGGTTGCCGGCCTCGTCGGCGGCGGCCTGCTCGTCGCCGCCTTCCTGCCGTTCGTGCCCTGGGGCACGCTGGATGTCTTCAACCTCCGCCTCGTCGGCTTCAACCTCGGTGCGGTCGCCATCGCGATCGCCATGGCCCGCCGGCTGTCCCCGGACGCACCTCGGCTGGCCCTCGCCGGCGCGATCCCCGCGATCGTCGCGAACGCCTGGTACCTCGTGATGGTGCTGCGGCTCGTCGCCCTGCCGGGCGAGCCGGGGCCGGGCGACTACGGGTTCTGGTTCGATGTCGCCGCCACCGCGATGTGGCTCGGCGACGCGTGGTTCGGGGCGGTGGTCGCCTGGATCGGCGGCGGCACGCGCTGGTTGGGCGTGGCGATGGCCGTCGGATCGGTCTTCGCCTGGAGTGGACTGAGTCGCCTCGGGCTGGTGTCGGGGGACATCGCGTGGCTCGTCGGGCCGCTCGCGCTGGCGGGCGTCGCGGTCAACGGCCTGGGCTGGATGTCGTTCGGGGCCGTCCTCCTCCGCGGCAACCGACGCGGGAGCGGCGTCAGACCGGCTTGAATGCCTCGAACGGTTGGCGGCAGTCACGGCAGTAGAACAGCGAGCGGCACTGGGTCGGCCCGAACGCACTGTCCATCGCCACCCTCGCCGAGGCGCAGTACGGACAGCGCACGTCGGACGGCTCGGCGGGTGGCGCAAAGCCCGATGCCGCAAGCCGCTCCCGACCGAGCTCGGAGATCCGGTCCGAGGTCCACGGCACGCGCCAGGTGAAGGCCGCCACGACGGGCAGGCCGAGAGGCGCGAGGGCCTCCACGACCGAGCTGCGGATGAGGTCGAGGGCGGGGCAGCCGACGAAGGTCGGGAGCAGCTCGACGCGGATCTCGTCGGCGGCCACCGAAACGCGATCCACGATGCCGAGGTCCACGATCGAGACGGTGGGGATCTCAGGGTCGTGCACGGTCCGGAGCCGCTCGCGGACGAGCGCCACGTCGATCGGCTCGGGGCGGACGACAGGCGCGGGCGCGGGGTTCACCACGTGGCCCCGGGTTCGGAGCGGCGCACGGACGTGAACTCGCCCCACAGCCACCGGAACGCCTCGGTGGGCTCGGGTCGCGTACGCGGGTGACCATCGGCCGCGAGCTCGAGCGCGATGCCGTGCGGCGCGAGCACGGAGGCAACGTCGGCACGCCACGCGCCCGCGGCATCGCCGAATGATCGCGTGAGCACGCCGGCGTCGAGCAGCGCCGCCTCGTCGGCGGGTGGCGCGAGCACCGAGGACGCATCCGGCGCCAGGGCGTCGAGCGCGGCCACGAAGCGGGCCCGGGCATCACCGCCGGCGCGGGCGAGCCGGTCCGCCCAGGCCACGACGTGCATGCGGTGGTAGCGCTCCTCGCGCCGGATCTTCGCCACGAGCTCGGCCAGCGGTGGCCAGCCCTCCCCGATCGAGGCGAGGCGGGCCTCGTCGGCGAGGTCGTAGAGGAAGCGCCGGGCCATCGTCATCGCCCAGTCGCCCCGGCCGTGGTCGAGGAGGCGGGCGTGGCGGTAGGCCTCGGGCTCGCGGTCGTAGGCGAGCGCGTCCGCATCGCGACCGTCGTCGCGCAGCTCGGCGAGGAGCTCGTAGAGCGCCCGCGCGTGCCCGAGCTCATCCTGGGCGAGCGAGCTCATCGCGACGTCCTCCTCGAGGATCGGGGCGATGCCCGTCCACTCCGAATCGGAGAACCCGATGACGAACTCGTCGTCGGCCATGGTGAGCAGCAGGTCGGCGAGCGCCGCCCGCACGGGGACCTCGCGGCTGGTGACGGTCACGACGCCTCCGTACCGCGCCGGCCGCCGCTGCGGTCGTGGCCCTGCGCGCGTGCGCCCGGCTTGTCGGTGCCGGCGCGCTCACGGGCGGCGGCGAGCTTGTCCCGCATGACGTAGCCGCCGGGCTTCTTGAACGATCGATCCAGGGGCGGCTGGAGGAGGTCGGGGTCGTCGAGCACGCCGATGTCGGCACGCCGGACCACCCACAGGCGGGTGCTCTCGCCGCGGCGTCCGAACAGCTCCCGGGCGTAATGCAGGGCGAGTTCGCGATCCGGGGCCAGGACGTTGCCGCCGTGCCGCATCGGGTCGCCGTCCTTCTCCTGGCGAAAGACCTCCCACGGCTCGAGCCCATCGATCGCGGGGCCGGGCGTGACCACGTCGCGGCTCATGCGGCGGCGCGGTTCGAGGGCCGCAGCACGGCCTCCCGAACCCAGCGCGTCTCCTCGCGATTCTGGCGCCGGAACGCGAGACGCGATTCGGACATCGGGCCGTGGTTCGTGACCACCGTCCGGAGCTCGTTCCAATCCGGATCGGTGTAGTGCCACTCGCCGGCGCCCTCGTCCCAGCGCAGCTCCGGATCCGGGATCGCGAGGCCGAGCTCGCGGATCCGCGGCACGTAGATCGTGAGGAACTCCTGGCGCAGCTCCTCGGACGTCTTGGCCTTGATCCGCCAGTGGAGGTCGCGATCCTTCGAGCGGTCGCTGCGCGGGCCGTGCATCTGCATGAGCGGACCCCACCACCGGTCGAGCGCCTCCTGGACGAGCGCTCGCTGGCCGGCCGTGCCGGTCACCAGGGTCACCACGACATCCCGGCCGTGCATGATGTGGACCGATTCCTCCCAGCAGATCTTCTGCATCGTCCGGGCGTACGGGCCGTAGCTGGAGTCGCGGAGGGCCTGCTGGGCGACGATCGCGGCGGCATCCACGAGCCAGGCGATGACCCCGATGTCGCCCCAGCTCTTCGTCGGGTAGTGGAAGACGTTGTGGAACTTCGTCCTCCCGGCGAGGAGGTCCTCGAGCATCTGCTCGCGCGGCTTGCCGAGGTCCTCAGCCACGCGGTAGAGCAGCTGGGCGTGCCCGACCTCGTCCTGGACCTTCGCCGTCAGCGCGAGTTTCCGGCGGAGCGTCGGCGCCCGCATGATCCACTCCCGCTCCGGGAGCACGCCCATGAGCTCCGAGTTCGCGTGCATCTCGACGAACCGGAGGACCGCGGTCCGGTACTCGTCGGGCATCCAGTCGGTCGGCTCCACCTTGCCGCCCGCGAGGACGTGGGCCTCGAAGAGGGCGAAGCGTTCGTCGGTGGGCCGGTCGTCGTTCCATGGGCGGGCGCCGGCGTCGGCTCGCTCCCGGGGCCGGAGGACGGGGTCGAGGGCGAGGGGATCGGTCATCGGGATGCTCCTTCGAGCAGGCGGAGGACGAGATCGGCGAGCTGGTCGGCGACGCGGTCCGCGGGGAGCCGGCCGTCGGGCCGGTACCACGTGGCGACGCCGTTGAGGGCGGTGAGGACGACGGTGGCCGCGAGGGCGGGGTCGGTGAGCTCGAGCTCCCCGGTCGCGATGCCCTCCTCGATCAGCGCCCGGAGGCGGGCCTCGTAAGCGTCGCGGCGGGCGAGGATCGCGGCGCGCCGGTTGGTGGAGAGTGCCCGCCACTCGTGGACGAACACGGCCGCAGCCTCGACGTCGTCGGTGATCACCCGGACGTGCGCCCGGACGAGGGCCTCGATCGCGGCCCGGGGATCTGCGGGAGCGGCGGCGACCGCGTCGGCCGCGGCGGCCTCAAAGCGCGAGGCGGCCCGATCCACGATCGCCCACAGCACGTCCTCCTTGGAGGCGACGTGGGCGTACAGGCTCGCCCCCTGGAGGTCGAGCGCGCGGGCGATGTCGCGAACGCTCGTGGCCGCGTAGCCGTGCTCCCGGAAGAGCTCGGACGCAACGTCCTCGATGGCGCGACGGCGGGTGAGCTGCTCGACCACGACCTCGGGACGCTCCTGCCAAACGAACGATCGTTAGGTGCGAACGATACGACGGTGATCGACGGCGGGTCAAGGCTTGACGGGGGTAGTAGATGGGCGGGGACGTAGTTGCCGGTTTGTGGCGTCGCCACAGGAGGTCGCGCCCGGCGCATCGGCCGCTAACGCCCGCGAGAGCTCAACAGGGAGGGGGCATCCACTGAATGGTTACGGTGGACCCATTCACCGCGTCGAGCCCCGCGTCGATTGCCCCCGACGCACCAAAGACCACTCGATAGTCATAGCTGCCCGTCCCGGACACGGTGAAGGCGTAGCTACCCGAGCCCGAAGTGGTCGTGGATGCGAAGTTGGCGAGCGTCCCGCCGTGGATCGCTCTCTGGAGTGTCACGGTTCGGCCGGCGATGGCGTGGCCTTTGAGCGCGCCGTAACTCAAGACGTACTTGATCGCGAGGCTGCCTGAGATCGTCGAAGAGTCTCCGTTGCATGGGGCGGGATCGCTGACCGATGTCGACAGCGTCGTAATCAGACCGTTCACTCCGTGTCCGCTGACGTGATCGAAGCAATCCGGAAATTCCCCAAATGCATTGGCGGACCAGACCAGCTGGGCGGCGGCTTCATCACACTGACGGTAGCTAAACGGGGTCGCACCGGTAGTCCCGACTTCTGGGTCGTGGCTGTTCATCACCGTGTAAGTTTCGGGTAGACAAGGCTGGATGGGATTGCCATTGGCGTCGAAAGTACACATGTCTGTGAACGCGAACATTGCATGACCGGCCTCGTGGATGATGGCACGGCGAATGTACCAACATGTGCTCGACCCCCCGCAGGTGGACCCCTCCTCCCACCAGGTCCACCCGTTTGGACCGTTGGCGCCCGAGAGGTCACGAATGTGAATGATCCAGTTGCCGTTCGCATTAGCGTTCTCGGCACACTGGATCCAATTTGGCTTGCCGGAACAGGGCGACGTAGAACTGTTTTCGTACTTCACCGTCGCGGTCCCGGTTGCTGAGTAGGCGATCGTCGGGATTGTCGTGTTGTTGTGGGAGTCGTGAAAGTAGCTGCTCAAGCCGCTGGCAACGGCGCCAGTGAGCCACGCTCCGGGCGAACCTGTGACCTTGTAGTACACGACGCTTCCAGCAAAGGTGCGCTTCGTGCCGGTTGGAATTGGCGAATGCCCCAGCGCAGGTGCGGCGTCAAGCAGCAGGATCGCGGCCAATGCAACCGCAGTCAGACGGCCTCGGATCTTCATCGGAAGTTCTCCTGGCTAGGCCTAGAAAGGCTATGGCACACGAACGACGAGACCGTCTTCGGCGAATGTCCGCGCTGCTATGTCCACTGTCGCCGCGCTCAGAACCCCACCGTCGACGGTTGGGTTCGAGGACTGGTCGCTCAACACGATGGTCGACGCATTGGAGAGATCGGTCCAGATGTGCCATGGGCCGTCGCTCGCTGGGAGCCCGAGATCAGTCTTTGCCCCGTCGAGGTCGATGAGAAGGAGGCGCTGGGGCGGGGAACCGCCTTCTATGACCTCGACGGTTACCACGCGCTCCCCAGCAAGGTAACCCGGGGGGTAGATGCCGTCGGCAATGCGCCAGATTGACTCGGATGTCTTCAGGTTGACAAGCGTCAGACCACGGACTGTTTCACCCGGATCGGACAGCAGGACGTGCTCATCCGACACTGCCAACGCGTACCTCGGGTCCGCGTCGAAATGGCCGATGATCGACATGGTGTCCGTGTTCCAAATGGAGGTCTCAAGGCAAGAATCCAGAGTGCACAGACTCGACGCCAGCGTGAGCCCGGATTCGGAGATGACCACGCTCCGTGCGATTGGGGAGCCATCGACTTTGTTGGCGGCAGGCTCGAAAAGCGGCTTGACTGAGCCGTCGGCGAGGCTGATGACGGCGATCCCCGGGTCCGATGCGCTCTGTGGAGCGAAGCCGGACGCAAACACCCGGTCTCCAGCGCGTTGCCCGAGCACTAGGTCGCCAGGATAGGCGACCGGCGGAAACACCTCGCCCCCGGTCGGCGCGAGGAAGTGGACAACGGACGTGTCGCCGGCCACCTCGGACGCAACGATGGTGTCGGCGGTGCCACCGAGCACGCGCCAGCCACCCGGAACGGTTAGACGGAACGGCTCACCCAGGACGCCAATGACATTGGTGTCACCCTTCGCGACCCACCAGAGGCGGCCACTGAGCGAGGCGGGCGCTGACTCAGCAGCCGCGTCAGAGGCGGTTGGCGAGTCGGACGAGGCGGGCGGCTCGTCTGCGGTAGCGACTGGAGCGGACGGCGCCTCGGAGTTCGCCGGGACGTCCGTCGGAATGGCCCCATAGCACGCGCTCAGGGCAGCTGCGAGGCCAATACCCACCAACGGCCCCCGGACCAATCTCACAACGCGACGAACCATCACCGCGAACCCCCCTTGTCAATCGCGAACACTTGCTGAGCCGCCTTCAAGCGGCAGGCTTGCCCGGCCATAGGGCAACGTCACGAAATGGAGGACGACCACCGCCGAGCAAAGATCGCTGGGCGCACGCCGCACGGCCAACGGCCAGACCCACCAACGGCAAGGCATCCCTTCCAGACCTTCACGTCTTGGCTCGCGCGCCGGCGCGGACGCTAGCGTGACGGCCTTGCGGCGTCAATACTGTTTCCGAGCCGCCCCCACCACCGCGGGTGGGGCACCTCCTCCCCACGCCTGACCCGGGCGAGGTATCCCACAGAGAGCCCCGTCCGGCGCGCTAGCTCTCGTAGCGGCACGTCCTGGATGAGCGGGAGCACGTCCTGCTTGAAGGCCTCCTGCGGGGGTCGCTCGCGGTGCGCTGCGTTCCACGCGTTCTCCTCGCCCTGGCGCTCGCGCTGCCGCGCCGCCAGTCGCGCGCGCCCCCGAGGTGAGCGGCTCGGCCCCGCCGGCGCGTAGGGCGGCGAGGGCTGCTGGCCCCGAGCGAATGAAGACCGCCACGTCCCGCGCGTCGCGGGCTGCCTCAGCGCAGGCGGGGCCGCACGTCCGGCGCCGGCCCGGCGTGGGGCCCCCGCACTCCGCGCAGGCCCGCGTCGGGGCGGGACCCCGGTCCAGTCCGGGGTCTGGGCCCCGTCCCTGCGCTTTGGTCGCCCCCCGTCCGGCCGAGCGGTTCCGCCCGGACAGCGGGGTCGGGGCGGCCCGCCCCGACACCCCGGCGTGTCCCACACGCTGACGAGCCTGCGATCGGCTGGGGTGGGGGTCGTTGGTCACACAGAGTCGGCCCTCGCGAACGCCTATTTTCGATTCCAGCACCTCGGGATCGACCACCTGTTTGATCGATTGTTCGTACTCGAGGGCGCGACAGTCCGCCACCCTGATCCTGAGCGTGAGCGGGAGCTCATTCCGCCGCCGGGGTTTGTAGTGACCGTCCCAAGCTCAGAGCGGAAACCGAACCCGGTGCTGCTAGTCGATATTTGCCGGCAGGCCGGCTCTGCGCCTGAGCGCGCAGTGTACGTCGGTGACTCGCTATCTCGCGATGTCGCGATGGCTCGCGCCGCCGGTGTCACGGCTGTGTGGGCACGATACGGCCGGGACTACGCCAAGCAGGACTGGGACGCAATCGTCCGCGTTACCCACTGGACGGAGGGCGATGTGCAACGCGAGCGGTTGCTAGCGGAAGAGGCGCACGGGGTTGAACCGGACATGACGATTGATTCGTTCGACGAAGTGCGCGCGCTCTTTCCCGACTAGGTAAGCGGGTCTGACGGCTCGCGTCCGGCAACTTCACGCCGCTCCATCTACTACCCCGTCAAGCCTTGACCGGGGGTAGCAGTCGGAGACCGCCCGAGTCGCCGCGGTGCGGGTCGAGCGGTCCCTCAGGATGCGGCGCTGCCGCCGGCGAGGATCGATTCCGGTGGGATGGCCTCGGACGTGTGCACCCGAACCGTGCCGATGACCCCCACGCCCGTTCCCCCGCCGAACCCGCCTCGGCCGTGGACCTCGAGCCGGAGGAGGTAGCCGTCGTCGTGACGTGAGAGGACGAGCTTCGCATCCTTTGCTGGTCCGCTGAGCCAGGTGACGATGAAGGCCTTCGGATCGGCAGGGTCCGCGTGGATCGCCGGCTCCCCGTACGTGAAGGCCGAGTCCTCCGGGCCCCACTCGACCCCGGTCACCAGGCCCGTTTCATCGTGGAGGACGACTGGGTACGCCGAGGCGGATTCGACGCGGAAGTCGCGACCTTCGGGGACAGGAGCGCAGGCGGCGGCGAGCGCCATCAGCGCGGCGATCCAGGGAACGATCGCGCGATGGTTGCGCATTGGCGTGACGCCTCGCTCCACGCCCGCACCATGCGGCGCGCCGCGCAACCCGTCAAGACCGGTGCTGCCTGACACCGGTGCCGGCACCGACCGGGACCATCGGACCATCAGGAGGACGTAATCCCCGCCCCTGCCCGCCGTTCTGGATGCATTCGCACCAATCGGCCGCATCTCGCGGCCACGGGGACAGAAAGGGACTTCGGGGATGGAACGACACGAACGGGGAACCCCGACGCGGGAGTCGGACACTGTGGGCACGGCCGTGGACGCCGACGTCGACGCCGGGCCGGTGGACGGCGTGACCTTCGGTGGCGCCGAACTGCTGGAGGACCGCAGCGTCCGGATCGGGGCGGGGAGCCATCGGCGGCGGCGCGCGGGCGTATCCGTCGGCGGCGCGCTCGCGGGCACCTTCCTGGTGGTCGCCCTCGCGTTCGGCGCGGCGCTCGGTCCGTTGGGCCTCACGGGCGCGGGCGGACGCGATCACCTGACGG
>CAZVDO010000002.1:46613-54783 GCA_964625345.1 uncultured Anaerolinea sp.
CGGATGCCGATCCGACCGCGCTCGAGATCGGGCTCGGCCTCGACGGCGCGTCCGTCGTGATCGAGTGGTCACCCTGCACGGACGCCGCGTTCGCCGTGTACAAGATCGTGCGGTCGGGCGATTCCTCGGTGACGTGGCCGGCCGGCGACGGCGACAAGGTCGTCGGAGCCGTCGAGAGCCAGGAGGCGGGCCGGTTCGTCGATCGCACGGTGTCCGCCGGGCGGGCGTACCACTACCGCGTCTTCGGCCTCGCAAAGGATGGCAACCGCGTGTTCGTCGCGTGCCAGACCGGGGTCAAGAAGATCGCGACCCCGCCGGCGGAGCCCGGGCCGGATCCCTCGAAGCTGTCGATGACGGGCGTGATCAAGGAGGGCCATCCGTTCCTGGACTGGGCCGCCTGCGAGGGCCTCGACTTCGACTACTACAAGCTCGTCCGCTCGAAGGACGCGACGGTCAGCTGGCCGCTCGGCGACAACGACAGCCTGGCCGCGGTCGTGGGCCGCGACGGCGAGACGAAGGCCTGGGACGCCGAGGCGCCCGGCGGCCGGAAGCTCTTCTACCGGGTGTACTGCGTCCGATCGACGGAAGCCGGCTACGTGGTGCTGGCCGCCAGCAACGTGGTGAGCGTGGAAACGCCTGCCGCGGAGCCGGCCCCGGAGCCCGTGGCCCTGGGTTTCGAGGTCGACGTGACCGGTGAGGGCGTGGTCCTCCACTGGGAGGCCTGCACCAGCGACGCGTTCCACTACTACAAGGTGGTCCGCTCGCTCACGAACGAGCACCCGTCCTACCTGCCGCCGGCGGACGGGACCGAGCTCATCGCGGTCATCGAGAACCCGGGCGTGACGGGCTTCACCGACACCGCCGTCGAATCCGGACAGACGATCTACTACCGCGTGCAGTCGATCGGCATCTGGAACGGCGAGAAGGTGCTGCTCGGGCAGACGGCGGTGATCGCCGTCACGATCCCCTAGCGGACCGGATGCAGCAGGGCGTCGGGGACGGGTGGGTGCCGGGCATGGTCCCGCTGCCGGCAGTACTGCCGGGCGATGGCCGGCCGGCCCATCCGTCCCTACCGTCCGACGCCCGATGGTGCCCACGTCCGGATCCACGACGCGGATGGACTCGGCCCGGGAGCAGGCCCTCGTGGCCCGCGCCCGGGTCGATGCCGCTGCGTTCGGCGAGCTCTACGACTTCTACCTGCCACGGATCCACGGCTTCATCGCCCGCCGCGTCGGCGACCGGACCGTGGCCGAGGACCTCACCGCGGCCACCTTCGAACGGGCGCTCGGCGCGGTCCGGCGCGAGGACTTCCGGAACGACGCCTTCGGCGGCTTCCTGTACCGCGTCGCCGCCAACGCCGTGGTGGACCACGCACGCCGGGCTGCCCGATCGGTTCCGCTGGGCCGCCGGGCGTCGGACTTCGACGACGGGGGGGCACACGGCACCGGCGTCGAGGACCTGGGCGACGAGGCGGCCCTCCGGGCATTCGCCACGGCCATCGATCGTGATGCGCTGCGCCGGGCGCTCGTGGGACTGCCCGAAGGTCATCGTCGCGTGATCGTGCTGAAGTTCTACGACGGCCTGGAGCCGGCCGAGCTGGCCGCGGCCCTCGGCTGCTCCCGCGAGACGCTCGCGGTGAAGCTCCACCGCGCGCTGCGCGCGCTGCGGGCCGCGATGCAGGAGGCCTCGACCGATGCGGCCTGACGAGCACGACGCCATGCGCTGGCTGCACGACGACGAGCGCGATGCCACGACGCTCCTCGACACCGACCTGCGCGACCTCGAGCTCGAGCTCGCGGCGGCCGGCGGGCGGGCGCGGCGCGCGGCCCCAAGCGCTGCGACCGGCCGGTTCACGCGATCGCTCCGCGACCAGCTGCTCGGGTCCTACGGGGACGGGCACGGCCTCGCGGCGGGCGCGGATGGAGCCGCGGTCGGGACGTGGGCACGCGCGTCCGCTTCATCGCGCGCGCATGGCGTGTCCGCGCCGATGGCAGCGGCCGGCGCGGCCGCGGCCGGCAGCGTCCTGCCCGGCGACGGCCCGGTTGCGTACGCGCCGGCCGTCCTGCGCCCGCGCGTGACCGCTCGACCGAAGGTCCAGCTCGCGATGCCGCGCTGGTCCTACGCCGCGATCGCCGCCGCCCTGGTCCTGGCCGTCGGGGCCATCGCCGGCGACCTGCTGCATCCGATCCCGGCCACGACGCGGGTGGCCGACGCGGTCGGCGCCACGCTCGTCCGAGACGGTGTCGCCGAGGCCCTCGCGCCGGGGTCCGAGCTGCGCGAAGGGGACGAGATCCGGGTCGCTGCCGACGGGTCCGCCACGCTGGCCATCGCCTCCGGCCGCGTCCGGCTCGCGGGCGGGTCCGACCTGCGCCTCGACGGCCTCGATCGCGAGCATGTCGTCCTCGACCAGCTCGCCGGCCGGGCATGGCATCGCGTGGCCCTGCCATCGGGCGGGACGTATGCGGTGACCACCGGCGACGTCACGTGGACGGCCCGCGGCACGGCCTTCGACATCGACCGGGAGGTGACCGCGTCCGGCGACGTCGTCCATGGCCTCGCGGTGGAGCACGCCGTGACTGCCGACGGCCCGGGCCTCACCGTGACGCTCGCCGAGGGCCACGGCGCGACGGTTCGGCTGGGCGCGTCGCCGACGATCGACACGAGCGTGGTGGCACCGTCCGCCGCCATCGGCGACCCGTGGATTCGGGCTGCCGCGACCGCGGACCTGGCAGGCGGATTCGGGATCGGCTTCCTCGCCGGATGGCTCCCGGCGAGAACGGGCACGCCGGAGCCGCCGATCGCGGACCCGACACCGTCCTCCGAACCGACGCCGACGGGTACCGAGGCGACCCCGGTTCCGACGCCGGAAGCCACGCCGGTGCCCACGATCAAGCCGACGCCGAAGCCCACCCCGAAGCCGACTGCCAAGCCGACGCCCACCCCGGCTCCGACCCTGGGCACGATGTCGCTCGCCGCCTTCGCCTGCCCGGGCGGCGTGCTCCTCGACTGGTCCGTGCCGGAGCTGTCCAACCTGAATCACGTCCAGGTGCTGCGCGGCACGTCGGCCGAGATTCCCGTGACCTACCCGCCGAGCGGCGGCGCAGTCGCAATCGATGGCGGGTACAGCGCCAACCCCGCGAAGTCGGACGGGTACGACGCCTCCGACGTCGGCAGTGCCTGGTACCGGGCCGTGGCCTACGACGCCGCAGACAAGGCGATTGCCGCCTCCCCGGTCCAGGCGGTCACGACCAAGGCCGTCAAGGATCTCGGGGCGCTCGCCGTCGTGGCCAAGGGGCCCGGCTCGGTCGAGGCCTCGTGGACGACGTTCGGGGGCAGCGCCGACTGCTTCAGCTACTACAAGCTCGTGGCCTCGGCGGACGATCCCGAGCCGAGCTACACCAAGGGCAGCCCGTACGTGGCGGCCATCGGCGACCAGGCGGTCGGTTCCACGATCGTCGATGGGCTCGCCCCCTCCGGCGGCACGCTGTGGATGCGACTGCAGGTCGTCCGCTCGACCTCGCTCGGGGTGTTCATCGTGGCCCAGACGAGCGTCACGCAGGTCACGGTGCCGTAGGGTCGAACGAGGCGGGGCGCGCGGCTGGCGAGTGCGGCGCCCCGGCGCCCCGGCGGGACGCGAGAATGCACGTCGGCGGGCCGCCGTGCGGCGCGACCTACTCGCCCCGGAAGGCCGGGGGGCGCTTCTCCATGAAGGCCGCAAGCCCCTCGGCGTGGTCGCGGCTCGCGCCGGCCGCCTCCTGGGCGTCCGCCTCGGCTTCGAGCGCCGCCGCGAGGTCGCGATCGAACGCCGCGCCGAGCAGTCGCTTCGTGGCCGCCTGCGCCAGCGGCGCGCCCGCCGCGACCTCTGCGGCCATGCTCGCGGCCGTGCCCGCCAGGTCCGCGCCCGGCACGACGCGGGACACCAGGCCCAGGTCGAGGGCCTCGGAGGCGCGAATCGCGCGCCCCAGGAGTGCCAGCTCGGCGGCCCGTGCCGACCCGACGAGGCGCGGCAGCGTCCAGGTCGCCCCGCTGTCAGGCACGAGGCCGATTCGCCCGAAGGCCAGGACGAAACTCGCCTCCTCCGCGGCGATCCGGAGGTCGCACGCGAACGCGAGTGAGGCTCCCGCGCCCGCCGCCACGCCGTTCACCGCTGCAAGCACCGGTTGGGGCAGCTCCCGGATGGTCCGGATGATCGGGTTGTAGCGGAGGCGAAGCTCCTCGCCGAGGGGCGTGGCCCCGGGCTCGAGGCGCTCGCGCAGGTCCTGCCCCGCGCAGAAGGCACGGCCCGCTCCGGTCAGGACCACGGCCCGGATGCCACGATCGGCCCCACACCGCTCGAGCGCGGCCAGGAGCGCCTCCTTGAGCGGGATCGTCAGGGCGTTGAGGGCCGCGGGTCGGTTCAGGGTGAGCGTGGCCACGCCGCCGTCCACGGCGACGAGCAGCTCCGACTCGGGGGCGGGCCGGGAGGATTCGAGGGCGCCGGGGGAATCGGCCACGGGCGCGGCGCTCAGCCCGGGCCGACGTCCGGTGCCCCGAACGTCCGCAGGTCCGTGCCGACCAGCTCGAGGACGCGGCGGTCGAGCGGCAGGTCGGCGCCGTCGGCGTGCCCGCGCACGTACTCGGCAAAGAGCACCGCGAACTCACCGTCGTCTGACGCGAGCGACCCGGCGATCAGGAGGTCCCGCTCCGGGATCCCGATGAGCACCTGGCCAGCCGCCCCGAGCTCGCGCGCGAGGTGCTCGCGCACCTCCGGCAGGAGGATCCGCGCAGCGTCGCCGCCCTCGACCGAGGCCGACGAGACGAGGTGCCGGGCCCCGGAGGTCTCGCTCGTCCACGCGGTCCGCTCGGACCAGGCGCGCAGGTTCGCGGTCGCCGCGCGGCGCAGGTCCTCGGGCGAGGCGCCCCACGCGAGCAGGTGGTCCGCATTGACCAGCACCTCGAACCCGCCCGCCCGGAGCACGTAGGCCACGGACAGGTCGCACGGCCCGTCATCGACGACCGGCTGGGCGTGGGTCTTGAGGCCTTCACTGGCGAGTTGCGCCGGATCGACGTCCGCGAGGCGGGTCCCGTGCGTCCCGAGCGGCCGGAGGATCGGGAAGAGGACGGCCTCGGCAGCGAGCCAGTCGTGCTCGGGGGCCGCGGCGCCCGTCGGGCTCGAGCTCTCGGCTCGGCCGGGCCGCTCAGCGTCCGGCGGATGGTGCCCGCTCACGGGGGCATCCGGGTCGATCGGGGTCCGGATGTCCGGGGGCTCGTCGCGCCAGGTCGGAGCGGGCTCGTCGCCGAGGTCCCGGTCCCAGGCCATCGGTCAGCGCCCCTTCCAGGTGGGCGCGCGCTTCTCGGCGAATGCGGCCATGCCCTCGCGCTGGTCCTCGCTGCCGAAGAGCAGGTAGAACGTGCGGCGCTCGAACGCGAGGCCCTCTTCCAGTCCGACTTCCTCGGCGCGATTCACGGCTTCCTTGGCGGCCAGGACCGCCAGCGGCGGCATCGCCGCGATCTCCGAGCCGAGTGCGAGTGCCGCGGACACCACCTCAGAGTCCGGGACGACCCGGGTCACGAGCCCGTGCGCTTCCGCCTCGCGCGCGCCGATCGTGCGCCCGGTGAGCACCAGCTCCATCGCCCGGGCCTTGCCGATCGCCCGCGTGAGGCGCTGCGTGCCGCCGGCCCCGGGGATCACCCCGAGCTTGATCTCGGGTTGCCCGAACTGGGCGCCCTCCCCGGCGATGAGCAGGTCGCAGGTCATGGCGAGCTCGCAGCCACCGCCGAGCGCGAAGCCGCGCACCGCGGCGATCAACGGCGTGCGGATCCGCTTGATCCGCTCCCAGCGATGGAAGTCGTCGCTGCCAAGGAGGCTCGCCGGCGTCTGGACCGCAAGCTCGCGAACATCGGCCCCGGCGGCAAAGGCGCGCTCGCCCGCCCCGGTGATGACGATGGCCCGGCAATCCGGGTCGCGGTCGAGCGCCTCGAGCGCGTCCGTGAGCTCGGCGATGAGCCGGAAGTCGAGGGCGTTCAGCACCTTCGGCCGGTCGAGCGTGACGAGGGCGACGCCCTCGGCGGGGCCCGCGGCACTCGATGCCGGGAAGGCCACGGCGATCGACGGCGGTCGCTGCTCGGTCGAGGGGTCGGTCACGGGGCTCCTCCGGCTGCGTCCCGATCTGGCGGCGTCGGGACCAGTATCCACCGCCGATCGCTGCGGCGTCAGCCCTGGCCCAGCAGGTCCGGGGCGTCCTCCACCACGAGGAAGGTCGCGAGGCCGGGGGCGATCTGGCGCAGCACGCGCCCGGCGGCGCGCATCGCGTCGGAGGCGAGGCCGGCGTCGAGGGACGCCCGATCGTCGAAGTCCATGGCGCACGCAAGCGCGAGGTCCGTGCTCGCCCCGAGCGCCTCGCCGACCCGCCACACGCGGGTGGCGCGCAGGCCCGGCGTGTCCGCCACGAGCGGGAGGTGCTCGTCGCGATACCGGCGTTCCAGCTCGGCGAGCGCCTCGGGGCCGCCCTCTGGCGCGCGATAGAGCACGAGCAGCGTCGTCACAGTGAACCTCCCGTGGTGTCCTCGTCGCCGGCCGGCGACGCGTGCGCAAGGCTGGGGACGTCCTCGAAGCCGGCCGGCCCCGGCGCGGGGTTCGTCGTCGGGACCGGCGCCGCCTCTCCCGCGCGGCGCCGGGCCTCCGGCTCGGTGGACCGGTAGAACCCGCCGAGCACCTCGTTGAACAGGCCCGGCTTGCGGACCATCACCTCGTGGCCGCAGTCGGGCGCCACGAACAGGCGGGCGGCGGGGATGTGGCGCGCGATCCCGAGCGCATGGTCGACCGGCACGAACGGATCGCGGTCCCCACAGGCGACGAGGGTCGGCGCATCGATCGCGTGGAGCTCCGACGGCCCGAGGAGCGGCTGGACGGCGACGTCCGCGGCGATCGCGGGGAGCAGGCGCTGCCACGCGCCGGCGCCCTGGCCCGCGTCGTGGCGGCGCGCGAGCGTGGCGGCCCAGGTGGGGTCCGTGGCCAGGATGCGGGGCACGTCCATGAGGCGCCGGAGCACGCTCGCGCGCGGTTCGCGCTGCGTCGTGATCCCCGCCGCGACGAGCGTTCGCACCCGCTCGGGGTGCTGCGCCGCGAACATCAGCGCGGTCATCGCGCCCATCGAGAACCCGACCAGGTGGAACGTGCGCAGGCCGAGCGCGTCCACGAAGGCCTCGAGATCGTCCACGAGCCACTGGTAGTGGAAGCCCTCGGACGCATCCCAGCGGGTCCGCCCATGGCCGCGGGCGTCGGGGAGGTGGAGCAGGAACGCCTTGGAGAACAGCGGCAGCTGGGCGGCGAAATCCTCGCGGCCGAGCGACGTCGCGCCGTGGAGCAGGACCACCGGGGGACCGGCCCCCATGACGTCGTAGCCGATGTCGAGGCCGTTGGCTCGCACGAACGGCATCGGGTCAGCCCTCGGGCTTGCCTTCGACGGGGGCGTCGGCGGCCTGCTCGATGCGGAGGTAGCGCCGGCGGAAGTACAGGAGCGGCCCGGCTCCGCCGCCCCCGGCATCGTCGAGCGAATCGACCCGGCCGATGAAGAGGTCGTGGTCGCCCGCCGAGAACGTCTCCACCACGGTGCATTCGAGGGTTGCGATGGCGCCCTCGAGGAGCGGCAGCCCGGTCGGCCCGGCGTGCCACGCGGCCCCGCAGAAGTCCTCGCGACCGGGCGAGACCGCCGCGTGGGCGAAGCAGTCGGACAGCGCCTGCTGGCCCTCGCCCAGCACGTTGACCGCGTAGCGGCCCGTGGCCCGCACGATCGGCGTGATGAACCGGCGCCGGTCGAGGGCCACCATCACGAGTGCCGGCTCGAGCGAGACCGAGGACAGAGCGTTGACGGTGATGCCCTGGGGCCGGGCGCCGTCGAGGGTCGTCACGACCGTGACGCCGGTCGCGAAGCGACCCATCACGTGGCGGAACCGGTCGCTCTCGATCTCCATCGCACGAGTCTACGGGAGGTCCCGCCGGGAGGCGCCGGACGACCTCGACGATCGGGCGAACGAGCGACCTCGACGGCCGGTTCCCGTCTCCCGCTGCGTGGACTGGGCCGGGTCCTCAGGCGGCCTGCGGTCCCCCGCCCGTCCCGAACGAACGCCCGTCGACCCCGGGGACGCGGACCAGCGTCGCCCCGAGCAGCGGCCACAAGGGCGCCAGGGC
>CAZVDO010000002.1:54883-88267 GCA_964625345.1 uncultured Anaerolinea sp.
CCCACCAGCCCGATGGAGAGCAGGACCATGGCAGCGAGCATGAACACCGCGCCGCCGCTGCCATCCCGGTACGGCTCACCCCCGTCGTAGACCATCGGGCCGTTGATGGCGACGTACACGCCCAGGCCCCAGGGCACGGCGCCGATGGCCGCGACGAGGCCGAGGCGTCGGGCGACGAGCAGGTCGCGGCGGCGTGCCGGGGTGGGCTCGACCCCGGCGTGGTCGGCCGGCCTCGGGCTCACGAGCTCTGGATGGCGATGCGCGTCGATCGCGCCGCGCACGAGGTCGAGGCGCTCTTGTCGCGTGAGCGCTCGGCCCGCGAGAAGATCCGCCAGCTCGTCGCCGTACCGAGCCCGCCAGGCTCGCGGGTACAGGCCGAGCAGCCAGGTCATGACATGCCCTCCCGGAGCCGCTGGAGGCCGAACTGGGCAAAGCCGGCGAGCGATTCGAGCTGCATGCGAAGTGACGCGGCGCCGGCTCCCGTCAGCCGGTACGGGCGGCGTCGCTCTTCGGGCTCGAGTGCCTCGATCAGGCCGCGCTGCTCCAGGCGAGCCAGCGCCCCGTACAGCGTGCCCGGCCCGAGCGGCGTGCCCGTCAGCGCCTCCACCTCGGTCATGATCGCGTAGCCGTGCCGCGGGCCGGCGGCAAGCGCGGCCATGATGTAGAGCGAGGGCTCGGCAAACCGGCCGAGCTCCGAGAGCGGTGTCGTCACGCGTGGGTCCTCCGGTAATGCATCGCCAGACGATACATCGACGGACGGCGGACGGGAAGCCCACCCGTCCGACGGGCTACAATCCCGCCCGATGACCATCCAGCGCTGGGACCGCGCCGCTCTCGCCTCGGCCGACGCCGACCGGCGCACGCCCGCCGTGGTCGCCCTCGATCCCGGGCTGCCGACCCTCGGCGAGCTGTTCGAGTTCATGCGCGACGCGGAGACGCGGTTCGAGACGCTGAGGATGCGGATCGAGGAGCGCTCGTTCACCGCCCGCGGCGAAGTCCTCACGGCCATCGACGTGGCGCTTGCCCACCCCGGGCACGCCCGCGTGACGACCAGCGAGGTCGGGCGTCCGGCGGCCGGGAACTTCGAGCTCTGGCTGAGCGACGGCGCCACGGTCCGGACGTATTCCGGAGCGCATCGACTCGGCACGGAGCGCCCGGTCCGCAATCGCCCGCGCGGCCTCGACGACGGGTTCCCCGGCACCGCCCGCGTCTACACGCCCATCACGGCCCTGCCGCTCGAGACGCTGCCGGAGCTGTTCGTGCATCCGGCCGGCTACTGCCAGAACGTCCTCTCGAGCGGGCGGACCTGGATCTCGGGCACGGATGCCCATCTCGACCGCGAGGTCATCGTGGTCGAATGCGATCACCCGCGGACGATCGAACGGATCGCCGACCGACCCGATTTCCACGTCCAGGTCGCCGTGGATCGCGCGGACGGCGTGATCCTGCGGCTGGTCGAGACGATCGGGGGCGATGTCACGCGAGAAGCGCGGGTCACGGCCTACGACCCCAACGCGACCCTCGCGCCGGCGACCTTCGAGTTCGCCTTCCCCGAGGGCACCACCCGGCTCTACTAGTTCCCTCGACCCGGCCAGGCGGCCGGGTCCTGCGACGACGCCGGGTCCGCGTCCTCAGGGCGTGGCGGGCGCCGGCGGCGTGACGTCGTCGCGAACCAGGCGCACGGCGACGGTCGACACGCCGATCGTCAGCACCACGGCACCCAGGACCGCCGCGTACGTCGGCGCATCGACCAGGCCGTGGGCGAGCGCCGCGGAGGCCAGCACGAAGCTGAACTCGCCAAGCTGCGCGAGCCCGACACCGAGCTGGACGGGGTGGGCGGACAGGTGCCCCAGGCGCGCGAGGCCCGCCGCGAGCAGGCTCTTCGTGACCGCGACCAGCACGACGAGGAGCCCGAGCAGCGGCAGGCCCGGCCCGAGCGCGGCCGGATCGATCAGCGATCCGAGCAACACGAAGAAGAGCACGGCGAGCAGGTCCCGGAACGGGAGCAGGCGGCGGCGCACCTCAGCGGCTTCGGGGCCCTCCACGATGGCCAGGCCCGCGATGAACGCCGCGAGGGCGACCGGGATGCCGGCGAGGATGGCGCCGGCGCCCGCGAGTGCCAGCCCGGCCGCGACCGAGACGATGAGGAACAGGTCGCCCTCCACCTCGAGCCGGCGCAGGAGCCGGGGCAGCAATGCGGCCCCACCGATCGCGAGGCCGGCCACGGCGACCGCGCCGAAGAGCGCGAGCGGGAGCGGCCGATCCTCCGCTCCGGCCAGCGCCAGCAGGCCGACGCTGAGGACCACCCCGGTGACGTCCTGGAGCACGCTCCAGGCGAGCAGCGCGTCCTCGGTCGGGCGGTCGGTGGTCCGGCGCCGGCTGCGCGTGATGTTGACGATGACCACGCTCGAGGACATCGCGACGCACAGGCCGATGAAGCCGGCGCCGAGCGGTTCGAGGCCGGCGATGCGGAGAGCCACTGCGGCGAGCCCCGTGGTCAGGACGATCTGGAGTGGAGCGGCCCACAGGATCGCGCGCTGCTCCCGGCGGATCCGCCCCAGATCCACCTCGATCCCGACCTCGAACAGCAGCAGGACGACGCCGACGTCGGCGAGGAACGTGAGCTGCTCGCGATCCGCCACATAGCCGGGCGTGAACGGTGAGACGGCAAGGCCCACCACGAGGTATCCGACCACCGCGGGCAGGGTCAGCCGGCGTGCGATCCAGCCGCCCGCGGCGGCCAGCAGGAGCACGATTCCGAGGTCGAGGATCTGGACCGCGGTGACCTCCATGCCCCGAAGCGTACGGGACCACCGTGCGGCGGGCGCGCGGAATCACCCGTTTCGCACGCATGGCGGCGCGTATAGTGCGGCCGATAGACGCGGAATCCGCGGCGCGCGCCCAAGCAGCGCACGGCGCGGTCTGACCCGGGGAGGCAGGGGTCGGACCGGCGTGGCCGGCGACCCGATTTCGAGGGAGGTCGGTGTGCAAGGACGGTCTCGCGACGAGCTGATCCAGCAGGACATCAAGGACCTGCATCGGCTCGGGTACGCGCAGGAGCTGTTCCGCACGATGGGCGGGTTCAGCAACTTCGCGATCAGCTTCTCGATCATCTCGATCCTGACCGGCGCGGTCATCCTGTACGACTACGGGCTCGCCTGGGCCGGCACGGCCGCCGTCCTCATCGGCTGGCCGCTCGTCACGGTCTTCGTGCTCACCATCGCGGCATCGATGGCGGAGATCGCCTCGGCCTACCCGACGGCCGGCGGCCTCTACTACTGGGCCAGCAAGATGAAGAACAAGGAATGGGGTTGGTGGACCGCGTGGTTCAACCTCATCGGCCAGTTCGCCATCGTGGCCGGCATCAACTTCGCGGCGGCGTTCTTCCTCAACCAGACCATCGTGAGCCCGCTCACGAACAACGCATTCACGAACACCACCGAGGTCGTCAAGCTCGGCGACACGCTCCTGATCTCGGGCCAGCTCCTCACCATGGCCGTGCTCATGATCGGCCAGCTTGTGCTCAACATCGTGGGCATCCGGATCGTGGCGCTGCTCAACCAGGTCAGCGTCTGGTGGCACATCGCCTTCGTCGTCCTCATCGCCGGGTCCCTGTTCCTGCTGGGAACCAAGGACACGGCCACGGACGCGGGCCTCACCCTCTTCGCGATCCAGCCCCAGGACACGCTGGGCTCGTGGGATATCACCATCCCGCCGGGTTCGGACAACCCGATCGTGAGCTTCCTGTTCGGGCCGGCCAAGGACTACCCGGTCGCGCTGGCGTTCTTCTTCTCGCTCCTGCTCGCCAACTGGACCTATACCGGCTACGACGCCTCGGCACACGTGGCCGAGGAGACGGTCGGGGCGCGGGTGTCCAGCGCCTGGGGCCTGTTCCTGTCGGTGGCGGTCTCGGCCGTCGTCGGGTTCATCTTCCTGCTCTCGCTGACGCTCCACCTGCCGGACCTGTCTCCGCTGTTCGGCCAGCTCGACGACGCCTCGAAGTACAGCCAGTACTACTTCGGGGACAACGCGGCGGTGAACTACATCCTCACCGAGAACCTCGGGGCGGGCCTGGGCGGCCTGTTCGGCGGCGCGATCGCGATCGCGATGAGCTTCTGTGGGCTCTCGTCGGTGGCCTCGGCCGGCCGCATGCTCTACGCCTTCGCCCGGGACGACGGACTCCCCGGCTCCGGCTGGTTCAAGAAGGTCTCGCACCGCTACCGCACGCCCGCCAACGCCCTCATCGGCATGGTGGTCGGTGCGTTCATCCTGACGGTGATCGCGTTCGTCCAGGGCGGCGGCACGGCCATCGTCATCGTCACCGCGATCAGCACGATCTTCCTGTACGCCGCGTACGGGTTGACGATCTACCTCGGCCGGACCACGGACGCCTGGCTCAAGGAGCGCGTCTGGAGCCTGGGCCGGTGGTCGAAGCTGGTTGCCAACATCGCCCTGTTCTGGGTGATCGTGCTGATGATCCTGTTCAGCTTCCCGACGTCGGGCAACATCTCGATCACGTTCATGATCATCGTGGTCGTCCTGCTGCTGCTCTACTACCTGCTGTGGGCGAAGAGCCGCTTCAAGGGACCCCATGTCATGGGTGCCGACGACACGCTGACCGAGATCGAGCGCGAGTTCGAGATGGCCGCCGGCGAGGTCAGCGGCTGACCCATCGCACGCCGGGCCGGCCGCGTGCCGGTCGAGGCGTGCCGTACCGTTCGACGCACTGGAGGGCCTGCCGGCGCCGCCGGCCGGCCCTCCCCCATTCCGGCGTCCCGGTCGGAGGAGAGCGCACATGAGCAGCGACGGCCACCACGGCAAGCACCCGCGCCTGGTCGAACTCGAGGAAATGGTCCGCGACGGGCAGATCGACACGGTCATCGTCGCGCTCACCGACATGCAGGGCCGCCTCATGGGCAAGCGCGTCCAGGGGCAGGCGTTCCTCGAGGGCGTCATCGACCACGGGGCGCACTTCTGCACGTACCTCCTGGGCACGGACATGGAGATGAATACGCCCGAGGGGTTCAAGCTCATGAACTGGGAGACCGGCTACGGCGACTGGATCGCCAGCCCGGTCTGGGACACGCTGCGCGTCCTGCCGTGGCTCGAGAAGACGGCGATCGTCCTGTCCGACACGGTTGACGAGGAGACCCACGCCGAGATCCCGGTCTCGCCGCGGACCATCCTCAAGCGCCAGGTCGAGCGGGCCGCGGCCATGGGCATCACGGTCAAGGCCGGCTCGGAGTTCGAGTACTACGTCCTCAAGGACTCCTGGGACCAGATGGCCGAGAACGGCTTCGCCATCCCCAAGCGCTTCGGCAGCTACAACGAGGACTACCACCTCCTCCAGGCGACCAAGGCGGAGCCACTCCATCGGCTGCTCCGGAACCAGATGACGGCCGCGCGCATCCCGATCGAGTTCTCCAAGGGCGAGGCGGCTCCCGGCCAGCACGAGGTCAACATCCGCTACGACCACGTCCTCGAATCTGCGGACCGGAGCGTGCTCTTCAAGCACGGGGCCAAGGAGATCGCCTACCTCAACGGCTGGGGCATCACGTTCATGGCCAAGCCGGACCACACCTGGACGGGCTCGTCGGGCCACCTCCACATGAGCATCTGGGACAAGGATGGAGCCAAGCCCCTGACCCACGACGCGAGTGCCGGCGGGCCGTACGGCATCAGCCGCCAGTTCTCCCAGTTCGTGGCCGGAATGATGGCGATGTCGCGCGAGCTCGCGGTGTTCATTGCCCCGTTCATCAACAGCTACAAGCGCTATGCCTCGCTCTCGTGGGCTCCGGTCAACGTGGTGTGGGGCCGGGACAACCGGACCACGGGCTTCCGGCTCGTGGGCCATGGCCCGTCACTGCATGTCGAGAACCGGTTCCCGGGCGGGGACATGAACGCCTACCTGACCTACGCGGCCATGGTCGGTGCCGGCCTCTACGGGATCGAGCACGGCCTGGAGCTCGTGCCCGAGTTCAAGGGCAACGGCTACATCGCCAAGGGCGTGCCGCGCATGCCGCGCGCGCTGTACGAGGCGATCTGGGAGCTCGAGCGATCCGCGGCCGCGGTCGAGATCTTCGGCCAGGACATCGTGGATCACTACCTCAACGCCGCCCGCGTGGAGCAGGAGACCTACGACGCGATGGTCCACGACTGGGAGCGCGAGCGCTACCTAGAGCGGGCCTGACCCACCGCGGCCCGGCTCGCCGGGCGCCCTCGGCGCGCCCGCCGTCGCCAGGTTCAGCGTTGGGCCGCCTCGCGGACGTGCCAGGACGATCCGTCGTCCCCGTCCCGGATCTCGATACCGGCGCTCGCGAGGCGCTCGCGGACCACGTCCGCGGTGTCCCAGTCCCGGGCATCCCGCGCCCGGGCCCGGAGGTCGAGCAGCGTGTCCACGAGCGGCTCGATCGTCGCACCGGGTGCCGCGGCGGTAGCCTCGGCGACGTCGGCGAGGCGGATGATCAGCCCGCGATAGGTCGCGGCCGCCGCGTCCAGTTCGGGGCTGTCCTCGCCCCGCCGGATCCGGTCCGTGATCAGCGTGTCGATTTCCAGGAGCGCCCCGGCAGCGATGCGCAGTTCCCCGCCGGCGAGTGCCGACTCGAACGCCGCCTCGAGGGCGCCGACGGGCTCCCCCGGGTCGGGTCCCTCGGCTGGCGGCGCGGCCGCCCCACCGGACTCGGGCTCCCAGCCGATGTCCACGGGCTGATCCGCCGCAAGGTCGCGCGCGACCTGCGCGATCGTCTCGAAGCCGACCTCGCTGCCGCTCGGGAAGGTCGTGCCGCGTCCCGCGACGCGCACGGTCACGCCACCGATGCCGGCGACGGCGGCGACCCGCCGATCGAGGTCCAGCACCAGCGCGGTGTGTGAATCGACGCCGAGGATGAAGGTCCCGTCCGGGAGGAGCGGCTCGAGCAGCCGCAGCCGCCGCTCGCCCATGTAGCAGAACCGGGTGTCGTGGTTGCCGCCCTCGGCGTTGTCGAAGTGGGGCACGACCGCGGCCCGCAGGCCGGTGGCCGGCTCGAGGAGGTCCAGGCCGTCCACCCAGTGCGGTTCCTCGCCCGACTTGTAGATCTCGTAGACCGGGAGCGTCACGCGGCCCAGCGTGAGGGCCGCGGCGCTGGCCATCGTCAGGATCCCGCCGCCGCCGAGCTTCTCCGCGAGCACGCCGGGGATCGGGCCGTCCCGCCACTGGCGGACCGCATACGTCGGGCTGCCCGGGCCGGACATCACGTAGCGAGCGGCGCGCAGGCGAGCCACGGCGGAGGATTCCGTCAGCGCATCCACCGCACGAGACCGATAGGTGGCCACCGCGACGGGGCGCCCGACGCTCGTCTCGAAGAAGGCGACCGTCCGGGCGCTGAGGTCGTCCGCGTTCTCCTGGAAGCCGTAGGGCGTGTCGAGGATGGCGGCCGGAACAGGCCCCGGCCCGAACCGATCGAACAGCGCGCGGTGCACGCGCGCCATCGTCGGGGCGGTCTCGCCGGAGCCCATGATCGCGAGGATCCTGGGCGCCGGGCCCGTCCCCCCGGCGTTCCCGCCGGTCCCCCCGTTCGCCTGCATCGTCAGCCTCCCGGCCGCAACGTCCCGCTGAAGACCTGCCACGCGAGCGCCGACTTGGCGACGAGGCTCATGACCATGTAGGTCTTCTCGCCCACAAGGTACTCGCGCCAGCGACCGATGCGCCGGTATTGCAGGACCATCGTGACCGCGAAAACGTTGAACGAGAGGAACAGCGTGATCACGATCGCGTAGACGAACGCCGGGATGCCGGCATCGGCGGGCAGGTCCGGCTGGAGGCCGTAGGCGAGGAGGATCGAGAAGATCCCGATCCACGGCGCGATGCCGGCGATGCAGCCGAAGATGTAGTGCTTCCAGTCGGGCCGTTCGCGGCGGCCCTCGTTGGCCGCCTCCATGCTCCAGCCGAACAGGATCATCGCCACGTTGCAGCCGGCGATGGCCACGAGCGCGGGCACGTCCTGGATGTACGACAGGTACGCGATCGCCACGATCATCACCGTGCTGCTGAACGCGTACTCCACCCAGCGGAGCGGGTTCATGCCGCGCGCCAGCCAGCCCTCGTAGCGCGACCGGAGCGGCCAGCCGGCGATCGCGTGGGCGATGGAGCTCATGGCGAGGAACGAGGCGATCACCCAGGCCAGCGGGATGGAGAAGAGCTCGACCGAGGTCTGCTCGATGCCCACGAAGGTGCCGTTCTCGAGGATCGGCTTCACCGTGGGCACGAACGGCGCGAACGCCGCGGCCGTGCTGGCAATCGCGATCATGGCCGCGAACTGGAGGCCGTGGAGGACGCTGAGCGTCCGGTTCCAGCGGGCCAGGGATCGTGCCCGATCGGCGGGGATGGGTGGTGCCTGGAGCGCGACGGCTCCCGCGATGGATGGCATGGCGGTCATGGTGATCTCCTTGGGCTCAGGACAGGGCGGCTCAGGACAGGGACACGGCCCGGCCGGCCGGTGACGTGGGGCCGAGGTAGGTGGCCAGGCCCTCCTCGAGGGTGGACAGGCGGCGAGGCATTGCCTCGAGGAGCGGCGCGAGGTCCACTTCGGCGGGCTGGTTGATGAAGTCGACGGCATTGGGGGTGAGGATCGGGTTCGGGAGGACCTGCATCGGCCACGCGGCGACCTTCACCAGCGCTGCCGGAGCTGGCAGGATCGGGCGGCGGATGTGCGCGACCCGGAGCGATCGCGCGACGACCTGCCACATCGTCATCGTCTCGGGCCCGCCGATCTCGAAGACCCGGTTGCGCGCCGCCTCGGCATCGAGGGCGTCGGCGGCGATGGTCGCCACGTCGTCGATGAAGATCGGGGCCAGGCGCTGCCGGCCGAAGCTCGTCAACGGCACGAAGGGCAGGATCCGGGCGAACCCGAGGAACCGGTTCAGCGACACGTCGCGCGGGCCGAAGATCCAGGTCGGGCGGAGGATCGTCCAGTCGATCCCGGATCCGCGGATGGCTTCCTCGGCGCGCCACTTGGCGCGGAACCAGTGGCGCCGGGCGTCCGGCGCAGCACCGGCACCGGACACGTAGAGGAGTCTGGACACGCCCGCGGCGGCAGCGGCAGCAGCGACCCGCTCCGTACCGGCGGCATCCACCGCGTCGAACGTGAACCCGAGGCGCCGGCGCTCGATGGGTGAGCCCGGGAAGGCGAGGGCAACGACCACGCGGTCGACGCCGGTGAGGGCTTCGGCGAGGCCTTCGCCGGTCGTGACGTCGGCTGGGCGGATCTCGATGTCGTCGGGCAGGGCGCCGCGGGCCTCCGCTCCGCGGTTCGAGACCGCGATGACGCGGGCGCCGCGGCGGCGCAGTTCCTGGGCGATGCCGCCGCCGACGAACCCGGTGCCGCCGACCACCGCCACCGTGGGCGGGTCGGCCGCCGGGGCGGGCGCCGGCTCGAAGATCGCGGCGACGGCGCGTTCTCGGTAGCCGAAGATCGCCCGGAGCTGGTTGCGCACGGCGAGGGCGTGGGCGAGGTTGCCGAGGGGCCCCAGCGGGAGCTCGTACTCGATGGTGTCGTCGATGCGGGTGCCGCCGTCGACAGGAGTGAAGGTGTGGCGGTGGACCCAGCGGCGGTAGGGACCGCGCAGCTGGACGTCGGTGAAGGCACTGCCGGGCTCGACGTCCTCGATCCGCGTCTGCCAGCGAATCGGGATGCCGGCGATCGGGCGGACGGTGTACTCGATGAGCTGGCCCTCGTGGGTCGGCTCGGGTTGGGTGTGCATCTCGAAGCCGAGGCTCGGGGGCGTGATCCGGCCGAGGTTGGCCGGATCCGAGAAGAAGGCCCAGGTCCGGTCGAGATCGGCCGGGACGAACTGGCTGGCGGTGAGGCGGTGGCGGGTCATGGTGGGTACTCGTGCGAGTGGGAGTGGGAGGCGCCCGGAGGTGGGGCGCCTCCCCGGGCTGCCAGGCCGATTGCGGGCCTGGCAGGTTCGGGATGAACCCTAGCGCTCGATGCGCCGGGGGGCGAGTCGGAGCGCCGCCATCAGGGCGACGATGCCGCCCGCGATGAGCGCGACCGAGAGCCAGGCCGTGCCGGTGGTGACCGTATCGGTCGCCGGGGCGGCGATGGCGTCCACGCCGACCGCGGCGGTCAGCGTGCTCCCGGTCAGAGAGCCGATGGCGAAGACGCTGTACGAGCGTCCGGCCTCGAGGTTGAGGGCACCCGGGTCGAGCGGGCAGACCGTGTTGTCGGCGTTGGCGCAGACCTTCAGGTCGTAGGAGCCCGGATCGAGGGTCAGGTAGCCGGTGGCGTTGGGGTAGGCGAGGTTCTCGACGACCTTGGCGGCGCCGTCCTGGGTCAGGACGTCGACGGCCGGGGTGTCGGCCGAGAAGTGGACGACGCGGACCTGGGTCTTGTCGGCGACAGGCGCAGGCGCGTCGGTGATGATCTGGGCCTCGATCGATGCGAGGACGTTGGTGGCTGCGATCGTGTAGTGCGTCCCGGCCGCGAGCGCGACGCCGTTGGCGACGATCGGGCAGATGGTGGCATCGGCGGCGGCGCAGACCTTGATGTCGTAGCTGCCGGCGGGGAGGGCGACGTACGCGGAGAGGTCGCCGAACTCGAGACCGGCCAGCGGCGCACCGACCTTGGCGTCGTTGACGTAGACATCGACGGCCGGGGCGTCGGGCGAGCCGTGGAGCACCCGGACCATCGCATCGCCGTCGGCCGCGGCGACCGGGCCGGCGAAGGCGGTGAGGCTGCCGGCGGCGATGGCAAGGATGCCAAGCCGGCGCATGAACCTGGACATGTGTCGTTCCTCCTGTGGCCCGGCGGGTGCCGGACCTGCTGCGCTGACATCACCGTCGTGGTTCCGCCGGTCGATGTCCAACCTCTGTCTAAGGTTTGTCGAGACTGTAGAGGGTTCGTCAAGCCATGTCAAGCACAATCTTCCGGCTTCACGCTGGATCGGCGGTGTGCTAGTCTGGACAAACTATGTACACCATCCACCAGGCTGCCGAGCGCACCGGGATCAGCGAATCGCTCCTCCGCGCATGGGAGCGGCGCTACGGCGTCGTGGCGCCCGCCCGCTCCGCCGGCGGCTATCGCCTCTATGACGACGCCGCGATTGCGCGCCTGCGCGCGATGCGCCAGCTGGTCGAGGCGGGCTGGTCGGCGGCCCAGGCCGCCGAGGCGGTCGCCAGCGCGCCACTCGCTGGCGACGCAGGTGCAGGAACCTCCCCCGCCTTCGACGCCGCCGGCGCCGAGGCCCTGGTCCTCGCGGCGATGGCGTATGACGCCGTCGGCATCGAGCGGGCGCTCGACGAGATGCTGGGGCGCGGGTCCTTCGAGGCAGTGGCCGACGATCACCTGCTCCCCGCCGTCGCTGCGCTTGGGCCCGCATGGGCGGCCGGTCGGCTCGACGTGGCCGCGGAGCACCTCGCCAGTGAAGCCGTCCAGCGCCGCCTCGCCTCCCTCTTCGACCATGCCGCGGTCGGGGGCGATGAGCCGGGCGTCATCGTGGGGCTGCCGGAAGGCAGTCGCCACGAACTCGGCACGCTGGCGTTCGCGGTCGCCCTGCGCCGGCGTGGTACGACGGTCCTCTACCTGGGTCCGGACACGCCGCCCGCGTCGTGGGCCCATGTGGCCCTTGATCGGGCCCCGGGCGCCGTCGTCATCGGCGTTCCGAGGACCGCCGACATCGGCCCGGCGCGCGAGGCGGGCGAAGCGGTCCGTGCCGCCGCGACCGACGTGCTCGTCGCCTTCGGGGGGCCCGGCGCCCACGCGGCCGCCGAGGGCATCGGCATCGAGCTGCCGTCGCGGGTCACCGACGCGGCCCCCGAACTGACGCGCCTCATCCGCACGCGGCCGGCCTGAGCTGCGGCACGGCAACGCACCGGTGGAAGACGCCGCCGCGATCGTCGTCTGGTTCCGGCGGGACCTCCGCGTGGACGATCACCCGGCCCTCGTGGACGCCGCGGCCAGCGGGGCACCGGTCGTGCCGCTGGTCGTGCTCGATGACGCCCTCGAGCGTTCGGACGCGATCGGCGGTCGCCGCTGGAACGCGTACCGGTCACGGGTTGCCGGCCTCGCGCGGGACTTGCAGGCACGCGGCGCCACGCTGCTCGTGCGCGCGGGTGACCCGCGGGACGTCGTGCGCGCGGTGGCAGCAGAACACGGAGCGACCCGCGTGCTCGCCACGCGCGACACCACGCCCTACGCCGTCCGACGCGATCGTGCCGTCGGCGAGGCACTCCGACCGATTGCCACCCTGGAGCTCCGGCCGGGATCGCTCGTCGTGGAGCCGGAGACCACCGGGCCCGTCCGGATCTTCACGGCCTTCCACCGCCGGTGGACGCTGCACTCGAGCCGGGAGCCGATCGAGGCACCGGGGCACCTGCGTGCCCCTGGCCCGACGGTGCCCACCAGCGACGACGCGGCGCTGGGGCCGACCGTGGGCCGAACCCTCCCCCACCCCGGCACGCTGACGCCGATCGGCGGCACGGAGGCCTCAGCCCGGTTGCGCGCCTTCGTGGATGCGCACCTCGATGCCTATCCGACGAATCGCCACCGCCTCGACGTCGACGGCACGAGCGGGCTGTCGGCCGACCTGCACTTCGGGACGCTGTCGCCGGCTCGGGTCGCGGACACCGTCCGACGCGCGGCGGCCGGGGGCGCGGTCCCGGCGGCGGCCGCCGACGCGTTCCTTCGGCAGCTGGCCTGGCGTGACTGGGCGCACCACCTCCTCTGGTTCGACGACGCGCCGTGGTCGGCCGCAGGCGCCGGCGAGGTGGCGTGGCGGGACGACCCGGGAGGCGTCGCCGCCTGGGTCGAGGGCCGGACCGGCTACCCGGTCGTGGACGCGGCGATGCGGCAGCTGGCCGCGACGGGGACGATGCACAACCGCGCCCGCATGATCGTGGCGTCGTTCCTCACCAAGGACCTGCTCGTGGACTGGCGCATCGGCGCACGCCACTTCCTGCGCGAGCTCGTCGATGCCGACGTCGCGAACAACACGCTCGGCTGGCGCTGGACCGCGGGGATGGGTCCCGACGCCGCCCCGTTCGTGCGTGTCTTCAACCCGGTCCTCCAGGGCCAGCGGTTCGACCCCGAGGGACGGTTCGTGCGGCGCTGGCTCCCGGAGCTCGCCCACCTCCCGGATTCGACCATCCACGAGCCATGGGTCGCCGGAACGCACGCGACGCCGCACTATCCGCCGCCCATCGTCGACCACGCGGAGGCACGGCAACGGGCCCTCGCGGCATTCGCCGGGCGCCGCCGCTGACCGCGTGCGGCGACGCCGACCACGCCTCGCCGTCGAGCGCCTACGATGCCCTCGAACCCCGCGTTCCCGGCGCCTCCGGGAGCCTGCCATCACGCACAGCCAGGAGCATCCAGATGCGACTCAACGACAAGGTCTCGATCATCACCGGGGGCGGCTCCGGCATGGGCCGGGTGGCGTCGTTGATGTTCGCCGCCGAAGGCGCGAAGGTCGTCGTCGCCGAGTTCAACGACGCGGCCGGCGAAGAGACCGTTCGGCTCGTGCGCGAGGCCGGCGGCGAGGCGTCCTTCGTCAAGACGAACGTGGCCGACGAGGCTTCCGCCAAGGGCATGGTCGACCACGCAATCGCCACGTACGGTCGCGTCGACGTCCTCTACAACAACGCGGGGATCATGCCCGAGGCGGATCACTCGGTCATCGACACGTCGGTCGAGGACTGGGACCGGGTCATGGCGGTCAACGTCCGGGGCGTCTTCCTCGGCTGCAAGTACGCCATCCCGAAGATGGTCGAGCAGGGCTCCGGCTCGATCATCAACATCTCGAGCTTCGTGGCCCTCATCGGCTGCTCGAACCCCCAGGACGCCTACACCGCGTCGAAGGGCGCGGTCCTCGCGCTCACGAAGTCGCTCGCGGTCCAGTTCGCTCCGAAGGGCGTCCGCACGAACGCGATCTGCCCCGGCCCGGTGGAGACGCCCCTCCTCATGGACTGGCTCGTGAAGGACGAGGAGGCCAAGCGGATCCGCCTCGCCCGTAACCCGACCGGCCGGTTCGGCAAGCCCGAGGAGATCGTGGCGATGGGCATCTACCTCGCCAGCGACGAATCGCGCTGGACCAACGGCGCGGCCATGGTCGTGGACGGTGGCATCACGGTGAACTACTTCTGATCGCTGCCGCTCCTCCTCCGCGTCCGGCCACGCCGGCGGACGGCAGGGAGCATCCGGCGCTCAGAACCCGATCATCGTCTTCACCACCACGAGGCCACCGAGCCCGACGACGATCGCGCCCGCGATCATCCCGATCCGGGCGCTGCCCTGCCGGCGGATGCCCGCGGCTGCCACGCCCACGGACAGCCCGGCGACCGCGGCGACGAGCCCGAGTGCCGTGAGGCCGAGCCCGAGGTCGTGGAGGCCGGCCATCCCGTTGATGCGCCCGTCGTTGTCCGGCCCGTAGCCGAACGCCCCGAGCGATTCCACGAACTGGGCCACCGCAAAGGCCGAGAATCCCACCACGGGAGCCAGGCCCGCGAGTCCCGAGGCCGGCCACCGCCACGCGATGCCGAGCGCCACAGCCACGGCCACGAGGGCGATGAACGCATGGAACTGGGCGTGGCCGGCAGCCACCGTCGAGCTGAGGAACTGGGCGACGACGAGTTGCACCAGGCACACCAGGGCGGCGGCGACCAGCAGCCGAACGGATCGGCCCCGGTGCGCGGGAGCCAGTGCCATGTCCATCGGGACCTCCAGTCGGGGACGCGGCCGCATGGGGCCGGGCGTGTATATCGCGCTACGATATATCGCCACGCGCACCTGTCAAGGCCGTGGCGGCTCCGGGCCCGTCGTCAGGCGCGCTCGCGGAGACGCTGGAGCGTGTCCGAGGTCCCCGACACGATGAGCTCGTCGCCGGCCACGAGCACGCGGTCGGCGGGCGGGTTGGCGGCGTAGTCGTTCGGGCCGCGCACGATCGCCAGCGGGTGGATGCCGTCCGCCACGAGGGACCCGACGGTGCGCCCATCGAGCGGTCCGCCTGCGGCCACGAGCACTTCTTCCATGGAAAAGGCCAGCTGCCCGTGGGAGAGCGCAAAGTCGATGAAGTCGGCGACGCGAGGCCGCGTGGCGAGCTCGGCGATCAGCCGACCGGCGCGCGTGTAGGGCGAGACCACGCGGTCGGCGCCCGCCTGGCGGAGCTTCGCCTCGGCCCCTTCGTCGTTCGCACGGGCGACGATGAACAGGGATCGGTGCATGGCCCGCGCCGAGAGCGTGACGTACACGTTGTTCGCGTCGGAATCCATGGTCGTGATCAGGCCGCGGGCGCGTTCAGTGCCCGCCTGCCGCAGGATGTCGTCGCGAGTGGCATCGCCCTCGACCACGAGGTAGCCGTCGCGCATCGCGATCTCGAGCGATTCCGGGTTGATGTCGATGACCACGAAGGCGATGCCCGCGTGCTCGAGCTCGCGCGCCGCCGTGCTCCCGACGCGGCCGTACCCGCACAGGATGAAGTGGTCCCGCAGGGCGTCGACCGCGTCCTTCATGCGCCGTTGCTCCCTTCGGCCGCTGACGGCCTCGCTGAGGATCGATTCGGCCACGATGCCGATCGACCCGAAGATCACCCCCACCCCGCCGATGGCGAGCACCATGGTCCACAGGCGGCCCACGTCGTCGAGCTCCCGGACTTCCTTGTAGCCGACCGTGGTCATCGTGATGATCGTCATGTCGACCGCGTCATCGAAGGGCCAGCCCGCAATGAGCATGTAGCCGAGCGTCCCGCCGACGATGAGCGCGAGGACGACGACGATCCAGATGCGGAGGTGCTGCCCGACGCTGATGGTCACCCCGTGAATCTAGCCCGTACGGTGACCGCCGGCGGCGCGCCGGGGGCGGCGTATCATCGCGCCACGTCCGACCGAATCCGCGCCGACACCCGCCGTCGCGCGCTTCACTCGAGGTTCCCTCCGATGGCCATCGACCAGACCCAATCCGGCACGACGACCCTGCGCATGGTGATTGGGGGTCAATCCGTCGATGCCGCCGAGGGCGCGACGTTCGACGTGGTGAACCCGGCCACCGGGCGCACCATCGCGACCGCCCCGCTCGGGGGCAAGGAGGACGTCGACCGCGCCGTCGCCGCGGCCCAGAAGGCGTTCGACGACCCGAAGGGCTGGAGCTCCTGGGCGGCCGGGAAGCGCGGCCGGACGCTCGCCAAGTTCGCCGCACTCGTGAAGGACCACAGCGAGGAGCTGGCCCAGCTCGAGGCGCGCAACACCGGCAAGCCGATCAGCAGCGCCCGGGGCGAGGTGATCGGGGCCAGTCTCGTGTTCGACTACTACGGGGGTGCCGCCAACAAGATCTTCGGCCAGACGATCCCGGTCTCGAAGCCCGGCCTCGACCTGACACTCCGCGAGCCGATCGGCGTGGTCGGGCTCATCGTCCCGTGGAACTTTCCGCTCCTCATGGCCAGCTGGAAGCTCGGACCGGCCCTGGCCGCCGGGAACACCTGCATCCTCAAGCCCGCCAGCCTCTCGCCGATGACGGCGATCCGGGTCGGCGAGCTGGCCGCCGAGGCGGGTTTCCCGCCCGGCGTCATCAACGTGGTGACGGGGCCCGGCGGCTCGGCCGGGGCTGCGCTGGCGGCGCATCCGGGCGTGGGCAAGGTGGCGTTCACGGGCGAGACCACGACCGGCCAGGAGATCATGCGGCTGGCCTCGAACAACGTGAAGAAGGTCTCGCTCGAGCTCGGCGGCAAGAGCCCGAACATCGTCTACGCGGATGCCGACATCGAGCGGTTCGCCGCGGAATCCCCGTACAGCGTGTTCGACAACTGCGGCCAGGACTGCTGCGCCCGCAGCCGGATCTTCGTCGAGCGCTCGGTCCACGAGCGCGTCGTCGAGCTGTTCGCCGCGGCGACCCGCAGGGTCAAGGTGGGCGACCCGATGGACGAGGCCACCGAGGTGGGCACGCTCGTCAGCTTCAAGCAGCGCGACCGGGTGAAGGACTACATCGAGATCGGGCTGGGCGAGGGGGCCAACCTCGTGGTCGGCGGCGAGGCTCCCACCGACCCGGCCCTCGCCGGGGGCGCCTACCTGATGCCCGCCGTCTTCGACGGGGTCGACAACGACATGCGGATCGCCCGCGAGGAGATCTTCGGTCCGGTCGTGTCCGTGATCCCGTTCGACACGGAGGCCGAGGCCATCCGCCTCGCGAATGCCACGCCGTACGGGCTGTCCGGCTCAATCTGGACGCGGGACATCGGCAAGGCCCTGCGAACCGCCAAGGGCGTCCAGGCCGGCGTGCTGTCCATCAACTCGAACAGCAGCGTCCACACCGAGGCGCCGTTCGGCGGCTACAAGATGTCGGGCATCGGACGGGAGCTCGGGATGTCGGCGATCGAGCTCTACACCGAGGTCAAGAACGTCTTCATCGACCTTCGGTCGTAGAGGCTCCACGCGCGGGAGCCGCGCGGGAGTCGCTGTGCGTCGATGCACCGGTGCCAACCAAAGAGATCATTGCCACCCGGCCCTGAACACGCGATGATGCCCGTGATCCCTTGAGTGCGCGGGATCTTGCGGTACAGTGATAGTTGACTGTCGCCTGGGGGCCGGCGGTCCGCGCCACTGTTCAGAGGAAGGGTCGTGTCCCAGGCATCACCGGGAGCCGAGGACGGGCCGGCGGGAATCGTGCGGACGCCGGCACCGCGTCGCGGCGTGCGCGCACCGGGCCTGCTGGTTCGGATCCTCCTCCTCGGCGCAGTCGCGACCGTGCCCCTGTCAGCGCTGCTGCTGGCTCAGGCAAGCACCGCCCGGGACTCGGATCTGCGCCGAGCCCTGCACGATACCCAGCAGTTGGCCGGCATCGTGGCGGAGGCCGAAGGCCAACTTGTGGCAACGGTCCAGGCATCGCTCGTTGCCTTCTCGCTCGACGACCAGGCCCATCAGCCCGCCACCGCAGCGTGCGCCGACCTCGCTCGATCGATCGCTGAAACCTCTCCCGGCATCACGGCCATCGCGGTCGTCGGGCTCGACGGCATCGTGCGCTGTTCGTCGCTCGGCGGCGTTGACGGCTCGTCGGTCGCTGGCGCCGACTGGCTGACGGCTGCGGTTGATTCGCGGGCGTTCACGGTCAGCACGCTCAAGCGGAACGTCCTGGGGGCAGGTCACGCCCTCGTCGCCGTGCAGCCGGTCTTCGAAGCCGATCATTCGATCGCTGGGATGGCCATCGCGGCGATCCCGTCCCAGGCGGTGGCACGGCTGCTCGAGGAAGCCTCGATCCCTGTCGGAGGCTCGGCGACGATCGTCGACGCCGATGGCACGATCGTGGCACGCACACCCGACGGAGATCGCTGGGTCGGCCGGCAACCCGAGTCGGAAGTCGTCCTGGCGCTTCGGTCCGGCGCGACCGGAGCTGAGGCGCTGACCGGTGTCGACGGGGAGATGCGGGTCTACGGGTTCGCGAACGTTGACCGGGCGGGGCTGGGCGGCCTAAACGTCGCGATCGGCTACAGCCGAGATGTCGTCTTTGCGGCGGCGGATCGTACGTTCCAGGCGGCGCTCGCGGCCATCGCCCTGTCCACGATCATCGCCATCGCTCTCGCCTTCGCCGGCCTTCGGTGGATCGTCCAGCGGCCACTCGGCCGCCTGATGACCGCCGCCCGGGGGATTGCCGCCGGTGATCTGAGCGCCCGGGCGGGCGGCGCGGGCGCCGGAGAGTTCGGTGAACTCGCGCGGGTGTTCGACGCCATGGCCGACGCGCTCCAGGAACGCACCGAGGAGCTTGAGGCGATCGTGCAGACCAGGACCGCCGACCTGGTGGCGGCGCTCGCCGAAGCCGAAGACCTCTACGAGCACGCTCCGGTCGGCTATCACGCCCTCGACCGTGACGGCAGGTACGTCCGCGTGAACGCGACCGAGCTCGAGTGGCTCGGCTACCGGCGGTCGGAACTGATCGGCCGGCCGCTTCGCGACCTCTTGACCGAAGCAAGCCGGGCCACGATGCAGCGGTTCTTTCCCGAAGTCGTCGCCGGTCGCACGGTGCGCGACCTGCACCTTGACTTCGTTCGCCGCGACGGCTCGATCCTCCCTGTGCGGGTGACCGCATCGGCCATCCTGGACGGCGACGGCCAGTTCGTCAGCTCGCGGTCGGTCGTGGAGGACCTCACGGAGCGGCAGCGCGCCGAGCGTCGGGCATCGGAGCTCTTCGATGCATTCAATGCCCCGATCATCGTCTACGAGACCGTTCGAGCGGACGACGGGACGCTCGTCGATTTTCGTCGCGCCTATGCCAATCCGCGCGCCGCTGAGCTGCTGGGGCTTCCGATCGAGCAAACCATCGGGGCTTCGCTCCTCGAGACCACCCTCCCGTCAAGCCGGGACCGCGTGTTCTCCACCCTTCGCGAGGTCTTCGAGACCGGCGTGACGACGGTGATGCCGGATGTCGAGTTCGTGGAGCCGGGGACCGGCGAGCGCCGGCTCTCCTCGAACCAGGTGACCCGCGTCGGCGATCGCGTGGCCCTCATCAGCCGCGACGTGACCATCGAACGGTCGGCCGAGGCGGCCATCCGCGCGGCGCGCGAGGCGGCGGAAACGGCGGACCGGGCCAAGACCGACTTCCTCTCGCGGATGAGCCACGAACTGCGCACCCCGCTGAACGCCGTCATCGGCTTCGCCCAGTTGATGCGCCTCGACGCCACGGACACCGACGATCGCGAGGCGCTCGACCAGATCCTCCGCGCCGGGCGGCACCTCCTCACGCTCATCGACGAGGTCCTGGACATCACCCGGATCGAAGCCGGCCGCCTGTCCATCTCGCCGGAGCCCGTCTCCATCCGCGAGACGATCCATGACGTCTCGAGCCTGGTGCAGCCACTTGCGACGGAGCGGGGCATCCGCGTCACCACGGAGGACGTGCCGCCAGCGATCTACGTCCTGGCGGACCGCCAGCGGCTCCGCCAGGTCGTGCTCAACCTCCTTTCGAATGCGATCAAGTACAACCGCGACGGCGGCGCCGTCGTCGTGGCAGGCGAGCGCTTCGATGATGACGTCGCCGGACCGTCGCTCCGGTTGTCGGTGTCCGACGAGGGACCCGGAGTCGAGGCGAGCCTGGTCGATCGGCTGTTCGTCCCCTTCGACCGCCTCGGCGCCGAGGCGACCGCGGTCGAGGGTACCGGACTCGGCCTGTCGCTCTCACGATCGCTGATGGAGGCGATGGGCGGCCGGATCGGAGTCGACACGAGCCCTGGCAGGGGTTCGACGTTCTGGATCACGCTCCCCACAACCGAGCCCCAGTCGATCGCCGGGACCACGGAAGACGCACCCGCGATCGTCGCCGACGATGTCCAGCGAATCAGGACCCTCGTCTACATCGAGGACAACCCATCGAACTTCCTGCTCGTGGAGCGGGCTCTCGCACGGCGGCCTGGATTCCGGCTGATTGCCGCGATGCTCGGGAGCCTCGGCATCGAGTTGACGTACGAACATCGGCCTGACCTGGTCCTGCTCGACCTGCATCTGCCAGACCTGCCGGGCGAGGACGTCCTGGCCCGGTTGCGCGCGGACGAACGGACACGCTCGATTCCGGTGGTCGTCCTCTCGGCCGAAGCGTCGCCGCGGGTGCGTGAGCGGCTCATGAACCGCGGCGCCACCGACTTCCTCGCCAAGCCCATCGACCTCGACGAATTCTACCGGGTCGTGGACCGTGTGGCCGGCACGACGGGGGAAGCGCGTGATGACGGCGGGGCGGGGTCGTGACGTCTGGCTCGACGGCCGGCTGGGCATCGACACTCGGACGACACGCTTGGCTCGGGTATGCCGGCCTCGTTTCCGTCCTGGTCGCCCTCGTCGGGCTAGGTGCGCGGACGCCCTCGTGGGAGGCGGCCTACATGCTGGCTGCGGCGATCTGCCCCATCGCCGTGTTCGAGGGAGTG
Source organism: uncultured Anaerolinea sp. (assembly GCA_964625345.1). Lineage (GTDB taxonomy): Bacteria > Chloroflexota > Limnocylindria > Limnocylindrales > CSP1-4 > UBA5189. The sequence continues at coordinate 75,752 of CAZVDO010000002.1, forward strand.
TGGCTCCACCGCCCGCGACCTGGCTGGCCGATGCTCGTCGCCGGGATCGGGTTCGCACTCATCGCGGTCGCGACGCCGATCTGGCTGCCGGAGGCCAGCGGCGGCCTGCCCGGCGTTCCCCCCTCCGCCGCGGACATCCTGTTCCTGACCGGATACCTGCTCATCGCGGCCGGCATGGCCGGGGTCGCCATCGCCCGGGGTGCGGTCCGGGGCGCTGGCCAGTTCGTGGACCCCATCGTGGTCACGCTTGGCGCCGCGATTCTCACCGAGCCATGGCTGATCGGCCCGATCCTCGACGCCCGTGACGGCGGGACGGCGCTCGAGTTGGCCATTGCGCTCGGCTATCCAGCGGTCGACCTCGTCCTGCTGGGTACCGCCTCGTGGATCGCGTTCTCAGGGATCGGCTGGAGCGTGACCGGAGTCCTGGGCATCGTCTACATCGCGGCCCAGCTCGTCGCTGACACCCTGTACGGGCTCGGGGTCCTCGACCGGAGCTTCGGGGCGGGTAGTCCCTCGTTCGTGCTGTGGTCCGGTTCGTTCCTGGCCATCGGGGTCGCGGCCTTGCACCCGACGACCGCGACGATCCTCCGGACCGGGTCCGGGTCACGCAGCCAGGGTCGCCGCCGCATCGTCCCGTTCGCGGTCGCCGCGCTCGCCGGACCGATCGTGACGATCGTCGACGTCGGCACGGGATCCCGGGACATCGTCATCATCGCGACCCTGGAGCTCGGCGTGCTGGCGATCGCAATTATTCGTGTCTACCAGGTCACCGTTGACCTTGCCGAGCACCGATCCGTGCTCGCCGACCTCCAGGTTGCACACGAACGCGAACGGTCCCTGATCGAACGCGTACCCGCCGTGACTTGGTCCGCCCGACTCGTTGCAGGGCAGCCGCCCCGACTCGAGGACGAGTTCGTGAGCCCCCAGGTCCTCGAGCTGACGGGGCGCCCGGCATCCGACTTCGCCGTCGATCGGGCGAGCTGGGCGGACGCGATCCACCCGGAGGACCGCGAGGGGCAAAAGACCCGGTTCAATGGTGCCCTCGAGCGTGCCATTCGCGAGGGCGGGCCTGACTCGTTCACCGACACCTACCGGATCGTCGACACCAACGGCCGCGTCCGCTGGGTACGAGACGACGGACGCGTGGTACGCGGGGCGGATGGCACGGCCGTGGCCTACACGGGGTTCGTCGTCGAAACGACGGCCGAGCACGAAGTCGAAGCCCGGTTGCGCGGCCGCGCGGTGGACCTGGAGGCGATCGTCACGGAACGCACCGCAGAGATCGCGGCGGCCCGCGAGGATGCGGTCCGTGCGAACCGTGCCAAGAGCGAGTTCCTTTCCTCGATGAGCCACGAATTGCGCACGCCACTCAACGCCATTCTCGGCTTTGGGCAGCTCCTCCAGATGGCGCATCTTCCGGAGGCGGACCAGGAGAGCGCCGAGGAGATCGTTCGTGCCGGACGCCGGCTCCTGGGGATGATCGACGACGTCCTGGAGTTCACCCGGCTCGACACGGGTCGGATCACGCTGTCGATCGAACCCGTTGACGTCGGGGGCGTGGTGCGCGAGGCGATCGACGTCATCGGCCCGGTGGCATCGGAGCATGGCGTCTCCCTGGTCGATGAATCGGGTGCGGCCGGGGCAGTGGTGGTGCTCGCCGATCGTCGGCGCCTCGGCCAGATCGTGTTGAACCTGCTCTCGAACGCCGCGAAGTACGGCCGGCCGGGTGGGCACGCGATCGTGCGAACGAGCGTCGCGAACGGGCGCGTGCGGCTCGACGTCGTCGACGACGGCCTCGGCATCGCGCCGAGCCGGATCGAACGACTGTTCGAGCCGTTCGAATCCATGGCCGACGGGATGGACCGGTCGTCCGTCGGCCTCGGACTGCCGCTGTCGCACCGGTTGACGGCCCTCATGGGCGGCGAACTGACGGTCACGAGCGAGCTGGGGCGAGGCTCGACCTTCACGGTCGAGCTGCCCGAGGCGAAGTCCGAAGCCGGGCGCGGCGAGGCAGATCCGGGGGCGCCGACAGCGACCCGGGAGCGAGTGGCCCGTACGGGTGGCCCGGGCGACGCCGCGGTGGTCCTCTACATCGAGGACAACCTGGCCAACCTGCAGCTCGTTGAACTCGCCCTCACCCGCCGTCTGGGCGCGCGCGTGCTCGCGGCGATGCAGGGCCGCCTCGGGCTCGAACTCGCACGCGAGCACCAGCCAGACCTGATCCTCCTCGACCTCCATCTGCCCGATGTCGAGCCGAGCGAGACCCTCCGTGCCCTGAAGGCCGACGCCCGGACGCGGAACATTCCCGTCGTGGTCCTCTCGTCGGACGCGTCGTCGGCCACCGCCCGCGAGATGCGCGAGGCGGGCGCGGCGGACTTCCTCACCAAGCCATTCGACATGGTTGGCTTCCTCGCCTCGATCGACGGACTCCTCGGAGGCGCCCGGTGATCCCCCGCGACGTGCCGCCCGCTTCGGCCTCCGTCTTCCTCGCGGAGGCGCGAATCCTCATCGTCGACGACGAGCCGGCGAACACCACGATCCTCGACCGGCTCCTGCGGCAGGCGGGCTACGTCGAGATCATGGTTACGAACGAATCCCGGGACGTGCTCGGGCTGTACGAGACATTCAACCCGGACCTCGTGCTCCTCGACCTGCACATGCCCGAGCCGGACGGTTACGAACTGCTCTCCCTGCTGGCCGACCCCGCCGGTAGCGGGATCCGGCCACCCGTTGTCGTGCTCACGGCCGATGCGACGCGCCCGGCGCGGGAGCGTGCGCTTGGCCTCGGGGCTGCCGATTTCCTGACCAAGCCGCTTGATCACCTCGAGGTTCTCCTGCGCATTCGCACGCAGCTTCGGACCCGGTTCCTCCAGCTGGAGCTGCTCGCCCAGAACGTCGACCTCGAACGCGTGGTCAGCGAGCGCACCGTCGCCCTGCGGGACACGATCGACCGCCTGGAGCAAACGATGGACCAACGCGAGCGTCTGGCCGAAGCGCTCATCACGGCCCAGGAATCGGAGCGGCGCCGCATCGCTGCCGACATCCACGACGACCCCGTGCAGGCGATGGTTGCCCTGGGGATGCGCCTGGAACTGTTGGCGCGGACGACCACGGACCCGAACGTGCTCGCCGCGGTCCATGAGATCCGCGGGGAGGTTACGGAGACGGTCGAGGCGCTGCGAGAACTCATCTTCCGGCTGGCGCCCGCGCAACTCGGACGCGAGGGCCTCGAGGCGGCCCTGCAGGACCTCGTCGAGCGGGCAAGCGAGGCCAGGGGTCCACGCGTCCGGCTCACGGCCGTCCTCGCGCGTGAACCCAATCTTGGCGCGGCGATCGTGGCCTACCGGATCGCGTACGAGGCCGTGAACAACGCCCGGCGCCACGCGTCGGCGGCGACCATCCGACTCGGCGTGGAAACGGACGGTGTCGGGCTCCGCCTCGTGGTCGAGGACGACGGAACCGGGTTTGCGCTGCAAAGCGTGCCTCAGGCCACCGCGGCCGGTCACTACGGACTGCTCGCGATGCGCCAGCGGGCCGAACTCGCGGGGGGTTGGCTGGAAATCGACACCGAGCCCGGGCGCGGAACCCGCGTGACGGCATGGATCCCCGAGGAGGCCGCGGCCGATGCTTGAGCCGACCACCCTCCGGATCCTCATTGCGGACGACGATCAGCGGATCCGTCGTGTCGTTTCCGATGTCGTCGCCACGCTCGGCGGCATGGTCGTGGTGGCAGCGGTCGGGACAGCTGAGGAGGCGATCGCCGCGGCGGAGCGCGACCACCCTGACGTGGCCATCCTCGACGTACGCATGCCGGGCGGTGGAGCACACGCCGCGCGGACCATCCTCGAGCGCGCACCGGCGACGCGGATCGTCGCGCTATCTGCGCACGACGACCGAGAGGCGGTCGTCTCGATGCTCCGGGCAGGGGCGCTTGGGTACGTGGTGAAGGGCTCGCCCATCGAGGAGATCGGCGAGGCCATCCTACGCGCCGCCCGGGGTCACGCGTCGCTCAGCGGTGAGGTGGCGATGAGTGTCGCGGGTGAACTCCGCGAGCAGTTTGAAACCCGCGAACGCAGCGCGACCCAGGAACGCGAGAAGGTCCAGGAGGTCCGGCGCGCCCTCGCGCCCGGGGCCATCGAGCCGGTCTACCAGGTGATCGTGGACCTCGAGTCCGGCAAGCCCGTCGGGTACGAGGCGCTCTCGCGATTTGCAGTCGAGCCCCAGCGCGGGCCCGACGCGTGGTTCCTCGCGGCCCAGGATGTTGGCCTGCTCGAGGAGCTCGAGTTCACGGCCATTCGAGCCGCCATCCGCGGCGCGGCCCACCTGCCCCGTCACGCGTACCTCTCGCTGAACCTGTCGCCCACCTCGATCCTCTCGGAACGGCTGGCGTCGGCCCTGCTGGCGATGCCCGGGGAGCGCCTCGTCCTGGAGGTGACCGAGCACGCGGCCGTGCCCGACTATGAGGAGATCAGGGAGGCGCTCGCGCCGATCCGGCGCCGGGGCACCCGCTTGGCCGTCGACGATGCCGGTGCCGGCTTCGCCTCGCTCCGGCACATCCTCCAGCTCGAGCCGGACATCATCAAGATCGACATCTCGATCACCCGGGACATCGACACCAGTCGGCCGCGCCGCGCCATGGGTGCCGCGCTTGTCTCGTTCTCGCGCGAGCTCGGCATGTCGCTCGTCGCCGAGGGCATCGAGACTCAGGCCGAGCTCGATCGGCTGCGGGGCCTCGGCGTCGCCCACGGCCAGGGCTACTTCCTCGGCCGCCCGAGTTCGGATCCGTTCAATGACGCGATCAGGCGACCAGGCTGAGTGCTCAGCGGCCCTCCGCGATGGCCGGTGGGGCGATGGTGGGGTGGCGCGCCGCCAGCCAGTCGACGAGCGCCCAGTACGTCGTCTTGAACGCGATCCCGCTCCACGGGATCGCGTCCGGCGCGAAGGCCTCGATCTCAAGGGCCTCCGGGGTCGGGGCCGCCGTGCCGCCCACCACCCGCGCCTCGAAGGCGACGACCACGACGGCGGCCTCGAGTCGCGAGTAGAAGCCGACGATTCGGCCGGGCTCCACGATGAGCCCGGTTTCCTCGCGCGTCTCCCGGACGGCAGCCTCCGCGACGGTCTCGTCCACCTCGAGGAACCCGCCCGGCTGCGCCCAGCGGCCCGCGCCCGGCTCGATCCCCCGCCGGATCAGGACGAGGCGCCCATCGTCGGTCACCGGCAGCGTCGTGACGACGAGCCGCGGGTTCACGTAGCTGATGTGGCCGCACGCGGCGCAGCTGTTCCGCTCGCGGTCCTCGCCGTCAACGAGACCGAGGGCCAGCGGGCCGCCGCAGCGCGGGCAGAAGTTCAGGCTCGCCGCCAGCCAGGCAGGCGCCCCGAGCCCTGACGGGATGTCGGTGGATCGCGCATCGGGGCCCCGGTCCGGCGAGCCCGCCGGCGCCGGGGCTGCGTCCCGATCGCCGTTCATCGCGGCATCAGGCCCGCAGGGCCAGCACGGCGGCCCCGGCGAACACCACGATCCCAAGCACCGCGGCCGCGAGCCACGCGAGCCGGAACAGGCCGCGGCCCCGATCGATCGGCATCCAGGCCCAGGCCGATCGCCAGATCCGCAGCCCGGCGTCGGCCGTGGTCGCGATGAGGATCGGCGCCGCGAGGAGGATGCAGGCCTTGACCAGGGGGCTCGCCAGGGTCGAGCCGGTTTCGAGGGCCGTGATGGCCACGGCACCCGCCACGAGGGCGACCGCCGACAGGTTGATGTAGTGGGCCTGGAGCGGGGTCGGGGCCGTCTCGGGGACCGTCCGCGGGACGGCGCGCCTGCCGGCCGGTGCCTCGGCCACCGCCTGGCGGTCGAGCACGGGCATGCCGGGCTCCCAGCGTGGATCGTCCATCGCGCCGAGTGTACGCGGGAGCCTTTGGGATGGAGGGCGGGGCCCGGACCGGAATCCGCCTAGAGGCGGCGGACGTCGGTGACGGTCGCGGCATCCACCACGTCGCCACAGGTCGGGCAGAACCAGCGCGCCTCGAGCGTCGTGCCGCACGCCTCGTGGCGGAGCGAGTCGTGGTCGCCGGCACCGGCTCCGCCGTGGCGGGCCGCCCAGTCGGCGAGCAGGTGGAGCGCTCCGGCCAGGGCACGCCCTTCCGCGGTGAGCCGGTACTCGAACCGGGGTGGCCGCTCGGCGTACGCCGTGGCCACGAGCAGCCCGTCTGCGTCCAGGCGGCGCAGGCGATCGGCGAGGATGTTCGGGGCGATCCCGGCGACCGCGGCCTGCAGGTCGCCGTAGCGGAGCGGGCCGCCCAGCAGTGCCTCGACGATCCGCGGACTCCAGCGGTCGCCGATCCGGTCCAGGGCGACGGCAAGCGGCGTCGGGCTCGCGTCGACATCTGGCGCGGCGCCTGGCGCGGAGTCGCGCGCGGAGGGGGCCGGGCGGGACGGGCGATCGGCGCGGGCTGGCATGGCCGACATGGTAGGGGTTGCGCGCCGGGCGCGGCCGCGCTAGGGTGTCACTTGCATTTCGCTAGTGACTGGTCGGACCGCACGCGGCCCGGCACGAGATCCATCACCCCGACCTGGAGCACCAACACCGATGTCCATCCTCGACGATCTCTCCGCCGCCATCTCCACCGCGGCCGCGGCAGCCTCCCCCAGCGTGGTTGGGATCGGTTCCCGCCTCCGCGGCTCCGGCATCGTGGTCGGCGAGAACCGGGTCCTCACGAACGTCCACAACCTGCGCGGCGAGGAGGTCACCGTCACGTTCGCCGACGGCCGATCGCTGCGCGGCCGGGTCGCGGGCACGGACGTGGATGGCGACCTCGCGGTCGTCGATGTGGACACCGCCGGCGCTCCGGCCCTCCCCTGGGCGAGCGAGGCCCCGTCGATCGGCAGCGTCGTGTTCGGCCTCGCGGCCATGCCGGGTGGCGCGGCGCGGGTCACCGTCGGCACGGTGTCGGCCGTTGCCCGGGCCTTCCGCGGCCCCGGCGGGCGGCGCATCGCCGGCAGCCTCGAGCACACGGCGCCAATGGCGCCCGGCTCGTCGGGCGGGCCCATCGTGGACGCGGCCGGCGGGCTCGTCGGGATCAACACGCACCGGATCGGCGAGGGCTTCTACCTCGCCCGGCCGGCCGACGCCGAGCTGCGCGAGCGGGTCGAGGCGCTGGCCGCCGGCCGGTCCGTCGAGCGGCCCCGGCTCGGGGTCGAGGTGGCGCCGGCCCACGTGGCGCGCCGCCTGCGGCGGTCGGTCGGCCTGCCGGAGCGGGACGGGCTCCTCGTCCGCGCCGTCGAGGACGGCTCGGCAGCGGCGGGGGCCGGGATCCGCGAGGGGGACCTCATTGTCGGGGTCGCCGGCTCCGAGGTCACCGACGCCGACACGCTGCTCGATGCCATGGCGGGCGCCCGGGGCGCGATCGAGGTGGTCGTCGTGCGAGGCGCCGAGGAGCTGACGCTGAGCGCCGACCTCGGCTGACCGGCTGACCGGCCGCGGCAAGGGCCGCGGCGGGGCCGGTTGGCCGCGCCCGAACGCCTCAGGGGGACGGGCGGGGCGGCAGCGAGGCGACCCACGGGTCCAGTGCCGCCTGGAGCGCGGGCGCCAGTGACGCGCTGAAGGTCGCTGTCAGGTGATGGTTATCGCGGTAGACGATCATCCCGTTCCTGATGACCTGGCAGGGCATCGCCGGGCACACGCGGGAGATCAGGTCGATGATGCCGGCGCCGGTGGCGTCGGCGGCCTGCCGCTCGCGGACGCCGAAGCTGCCCGCGAGGGAGCTCCGAGGAAGCGCGCACGGCCGGACATCGGCGACGTGGTCGGCGATGCAGCCCGGGACGTCCGTGCCCGTCCGCGGCGTGTCGACCATCACGAGCACCTGGCCGGGCAGCTGCGCGATGGCCCGCGCGATCGCCGCGCCCTGCCGGTCGAGCGTCTTGTCCGCGGCGAGCCACGGGAAGATCCCGACGTGGCTGAATGCCACCACCACGATGTCCGGATGCCGGGACGGCAGGACCTGGATGACCGCGTCCCGCCACGTCTCGCACTCGGTGTACTCGCGGGCCAGCGGCCAGTTCTGGAGGCGCATGTCGATGAACGGGCAGGACAGCTTGAGGTAGGGCACCAGGCGCCAGTGGTTGGCCACGGCGACGGCCTCGAACGCCGGGAACCACATCGCCGCGTGCGAATCCCCGACCAGGGCGATGGTCAGCGTCCCGTTCGGGTCGCCGTACGTGCAGTCGGCCGGGACCGGGTCGTCCACCTGCGACCCGCACCGGTCGCGCCACACGCGCTCCGTGTCCTTGCGCGCACCGGCGAGCGACGGGCGCACGTCCGCCGGCATGGGCAGCGGGTCCTGCAGGGCGAGGTCCGGGATCTGGTCCCAGGCCAGCGGCGGCGGCGTCGGCTCGAGCGTGGGCGTCGGGACCGGCGTGCCGGGCGGGGGCGTGGCTGGGCCGATCGAGGCGCTCCCGGACGGCGTCGGAGCCGGGGAGGCGGGGGCCGGCGAGGCCGGAGCAGTCGGGCTCGGAGATGGATGCACCGAGGCAACCAGCTCGTCGATGGCCCGCTCGCTCCGGACCTCCAGGCCCGCGGCGACGACCACGACCGCGAGGATGGCCGCGAGTCCGATCGGGACGACCCGGCGGGGCCGGGCGTGGGCCAGGCGCCCGTGATGGAACGGCTCCTCGACCAGTCTCCAGGTGAGCGCCGCCACCACGATCGCAATCCCGGCCAGCGCCACGCGCAGCCCGAGGTCGAGCGCGTTGCCGAACGCCACGGCCGGCAGGATGAGGATCGGCCAGTGCCACAGGTAGAGCGAGTAGCTGATCCGGCCGAGGAAGCGGATCGGGCGCGTCGAGAGGAGCACGCGGGGCCCGGCCGGGGCCCGGCCCGTCGCGATGAGGACGACCGCACAGGCAGTCGGGGCGATCGCGACCAGGCCCGGATACGGCAGATCCGTGGTGACCAGCAGCGCGACCGCCAGCAGCCCGGCCATCGCGAGCCAGCCGGCGGCGGCCAGGAGGCTCCGGGGCAGCCGCTCGATCGAGGGGGCCGCGACCGCGAGGAGGCCGCCGGCGGCGAGCTGCCAGGCCCGCCCGGGCAGCGAGTAGAAGGCCCAGTTGGTCGACCGGTCGGTCAGCCACAGGCTGGCCGCGAAGGACGACACGAGGACCACCGCGAGGACCACCGGCACGCGGACCCGGCCGCCCCTGGCCACGAACAGCAGGAGGGCTGGCCAGACCAGGTAGAACTGCTCCTCGACGCCCAGGCTCCAGAACTGCAGGAACGGCGAGGGCTGGGTGATCGTCGCGAAGTAGTCCCCTGCTGCGAGGGCGAAGCGGATGTTGGCGACCGAGAGGGCGGCCGAGGCCCCATCGGTCATGGCGTCGGGCCGGTCGAGCGGGCCGAGGACGTACCAGGTCGCCGCCAGGGTGGCCACGATGACGACGGCCGCCGCGGGCAGGAGGCGCCGGATGCGCCGGGCGTAGAACCGGGACAGGGACACGCGTCCGGTCAGGCGGTGCTCCCGGACGAGCAGCCCCGTGATCAGGAAGCCGCTGATGACGAAGAAGACGTCGACGCCCACGAACCCGCCGCTGACCGGCAGGCCGGCATGGAACAGGAGGACGAGGGCGACGGCCACGCCCCGGAGTCCCTCGATATCGAGCCGGAAGGTGGCGTCGCCCGCATCGGCGGGCGCGGGATCAGGCTGCGCGAGCGCGCTCACGCCCGAGGAGACGGCCGGGCCGGGCGCCTGTGGCGCTCACGTCTCGAGTGCGTCGGCGTTCGACGGGTCGTCCATGACCATCCGGGTCTGGTCGGCCCGGTAGGCCTCGAGCCGCCCGGCGAGCGCCGGGTCGCCGAGGGCGAGGATCTCGACGGCGAGGAGCGCGGCGTTCTCGGCGTTGCCGATCGCCACCGTCGCGACCGGGATGCCTCGCGGCATCTGCACGATCGAGAGCAGTGAATCGAGGCCGCCGAGATGCTGGGTCGGGATCGGGACGCCGATGACGGGCAGGGTGGTCTTCGAGGCGAGCATGCCGGGCAGGTGGGCCGCGCCGCCGGCGCCGGCCACGATCACCCGGATGCCGCGGGCGCGCGCCGTGTCCGCATACCGGAACAGATGCTCGGGCGTCCGGTGGGCCGAGACCACCCGCAGCTCGCACGGTACGCCGAGCATCTCGAGCAGGGCGGTGGCCCGCTCGAGGATTGGGAAGTCCGATCGGCTGCCACCGACCACGCCCACGAGCGGCCCGGCTCCTGCCTCCATCACGATCCCTCCTCGCTCGTCGCTTCGGCCCAGCCGATCTCGTCGCGGGCCGCCACGGCCGCCTCGAGTGCAGCGGACACCGTCGGACCGACCGCGGTGACATGGCCCATCTTGCGGCGCTCGAAGACCCCGCGCTTGTCATAGAGGTGGACATGCGCCCCGGGCCCGGCGAGCGCCCGGTCCACGCCGGTGGGCCGCGCGACCCGGCGCGGGCCCGCCCCGAGCACATTCGCCGTCGCGACACCACCCACGGTGAGCGACGGGTCGCCCAGGGGCAGGCCGCAGATGGCCCGGATGTGCTGCTCGAACTGGCTCGTCGCGGCCCCCTCGATCGACCAGTGGCCGCTGTTGTGGACGCGCGGTGCGAGCTCGTTGACGACGATGGTCCCGTCGTCGAGCAGGAACAGCTCCACGGTCAGCAAGCCGACGAGCCCCATGCCCGTGGCGAGGTCGGCGCCCAGCCGACCGATCGCCGCCTCGAGGTCCTGCGGGATCCCGGCCGGGCTGGACGATTCCACGAGGATCCCGTCGTCGTGCCGGTTGCGCGCCACCGGGAACGGCCGGGTCACCCCATCGACGCCGCGGGCCACGATGACCGACAGCTCGGCAACGAAGGGGAGCTCGCGCTCCAGCAGCAGGGGCCGGCCCGCACGCAGTTCTGCCGCCGCGAAGTCCGCGGCACGGGCCAGGTCGGCGGTGGCGACGGCGCCGTCGGGGCCGGCCCCGATCCGGACCTGGCTCCGGCCGTCGTAGCCGCCCAGCGACGCCTTCAGCCGGAGGGGCAACCCGAGCGCTGCGATGCCCGCCTGCAGGTCCTCGGCGGCGGCCACGTCGCGCCAGGGCGCCACGGCGGCGCCGCTCGTCTCGAGGTAGCGACGCTCGGCCAGGCGATCCTGGGTCAATTTCAGCGCATACGGCCCGGGTCGCACCGGGATGCCCCCGTGGTCGAGCGCCTGGACCATCGCGAGCGACACGTGCTCGAGCTCATAGGTGAGCACGTCGCTCCGCGCCGCCAGCCGGCGCGCGGCGTCGAGGTCGTCGTACGTCCCGAGCTCCAGGTGGTCGGCCACGGCCGCGGCGGGGCACGCCGGATCGGGATCGAGGATCGCGATGCGGTAGCCCATCGCCCGGGCGGCCATCGCGAGCATCCGGCCCAGCTGTCCGCCGCCGAGGATGCCGATGGTGGCGGGCGGAGGAATGGCCGGGATTCGGAAGCCGAGCTGTCGGTACACGCCGAGGATCCAGGTGGTCTTCGAGTGCGTGTAGCGGAACGCGTCCACCGCGCTGCCACCGGTGATCTCGGTCTTGAGGTCGGCGTACTGCCGGAGGAGCTCCGGGTCGGAGCGCAACGCGTCCCGGAAGGCCAGGTCCCTTGGATGCGTCCCGCCGCGGGGCTGGACGTGGAGGTGGATCCGGAACTCGGTGCCGTCGTGGATGACGGCGCCCACGAGCATCGGGCGCGTGGGCGGCCACGGGTCGGGTCCGGGCTGGCGCTGGAACCCGAGCGCGAGCAGGTCCTCGGTGATCGCCGGGATGTCGGCGGGGTCGGCCTCGCAGGAGAGGTCAACGATCCCCTTCCCAGGCAGGCCGGGAACGGCCGTGCTGCCGATGTGCTCGAGGGCCAGGCCGGGTCGCCTCGCGGCCACGAAGGCGGCGACGCGTGCAGCCACCTCGGTCGTCCGCGGGTCCCACGGGTGCGACTGGGCGACCCGCCGCTCGTAGGGCAGGATCTCGAGGGCGGGGAGATCGTCGGGCGGCTGGGTCACGGGTCCGAAGTGTACGAGGCGGATCGTCGGGCGAGGGCTGCTATCCTCCCGCGATGATCCGGAGCGTCGTCGGTCGCCGCCTCATCGAGGTGGACGTCGGCTAACTTGCCGAGCTGATCGCCCGCCACGAGCGGGTGATCGTCGATATCGGAACGGGCGATGGCCGGGCCGTGCTGGCCGCGGCGGCGGCGGACCCGCGCGCCCTGTGCATCGGCATCGACGCGAACGCAACCGGCATGGCCGAGGCGTCGCGGCGCGCAGCGGCACCGGGCCGGCGCGGCGGCCTGCCGAATGCGCTGTTCGTCGTCGCCGCGGCCGAGGCGATCCCACCGGTGCTCCACGGACGCGCCCAGGACGTGCGGGTCGTCTTCCCGTGGGGCTCGCTCCTCCGCGGCGTCCTCGGCGCGGACCCTTCGGTAGCGGCGGGCATTCGCGCGCTCGTGGCGCCGGGCGGCCACCTGGAGCTCGTGCTGGCGCCGGCGGGACGCGACGGCCTCGC
>CAZVDO010000002.1:88367-92806 GCA_964625345.1 uncultured Anaerolinea sp.
CTGGGCCTGGTGCTCGATGGCGCGGACCGGATCGCCGACGCGGCACGCACCTACCCGCGATCGACCTGGGCGCAGCGGCTCGCGGGCTCCGATCGGTCGGTCGTCCGGGTGCGGTTCAGGGCTACGATGCGGACGTGACCGACCGGAAGCGGGTGATCCTCGACGTCGACACCGGCATCGACGACAGCCTCGCGCTGCTCCTGGCCGCCGCCTCGACGAGCCTCGAGGTCGTGGCGGTGACGTGCGTGGCGGGCAACGTCGACCTCGAGGCGGTCACGGCCAACACGCTCGCGGTCCTCGAGCTCGCCGGGGTCGGTTCGATCCCCGTCCATCGCGGCGCCGATGCGCCCCTCGTGAAGCCCCTCGAGACGACGATGGAGACGCACGGCCCGGAGGGGATCGGCCATGCGGTGCGTCCGTCGACCGTGCGGACACCCCAGTTCGAGCCCGCGCCGGACGCGATCGTCCGAATCGCGCGGGAGGCACCCGGCGCGATCCACCTGGTCACCCTCGGCCCGATGACCAACCTCGCCCTGGCGCTCGACCTCGAGCCGGACCTGCCGCGCCTGCTCGGTGGCTGGACGTTCATGGGCGGCGCGTTCGGCGTGCCGGGCAACACCACGCCCGCCGCGGAATGGAACGTGCACGTGGACCCGGACGCGGCGAAGACGTGCCTCGCTGCGTGGGCGAACGCCATCGCGTCGGATCCGACGATCGGGCTGCCGGTAGGGATCGGCCTCGACGTCACGGAGCGGCTCCGGTGGCTGCCGGCCGACGTGGCCGCCGTGGCGTCGGCGCGGGGCGCAGCACCAGCCGACGTGGCCGCCATCCTGGACGCGCGCGGGATGCAGGCGATGGGCACGGTGGCCGCCGACCCGGTCCTCGCCTTCGTCGTGGACGCCCTGCGCTTCTACTTCGCGTTCCACGCCCGCTACGACGGGTTCTACGGTGCCTTCGTCCACGACCCGCTCGTCGTCGGCGCGGTCGAGGACCCGACCCTCGTCACGACCCGGCCGATGTTCGTCGATGTCGAGGCGGGTGGCGGGATCGCCCACGGCCTCACGCTCGCCGACCGGCGGTCCACCACGGGTCGCGCGCCCAACGTGGCCGTGGCCACGGACGCGAACATCGATCGCCTCCGCGACCGCCTGACCGCCGGACTCGCAGCGCTGCCGCGAGGAGGCGCGCCCGGCAGGTAGTCGAGAGGTGAACCCGTTGGCGGCCGTCCCTCACGATCCCGACGGAGGGCCTACGGCGATGGGGCCATCCGGCCGACGTGGCCGAGCACCGCCGCACGCGATGCTGGCTCCGTAAAGGAGGTGCGCCCATGCGCATCCTGTTCGCCACGGACGGGTCGCGTGCTGCGACGCGGGCTCGCGACCTGCTGGCTGGTCGGGCCTGGCCCGCGGACACCGCCTTCCTCGTCGTTTCCGCCATCCCCATCCATGCCGGGCCACTCGGTGCCCCATGGCTCACGGTCACCGACGGGGTCCCGGATGTCGCCGGCGCCGAGGAGCGCCGCCATGCAGAAGTGACGCTCGACGACGCCGAGCGCGCACTTGCCGGCACCGGACGACCTGTCGAACGCCTCGTCCTCCAGGGACATGCGGCGGGCTCCATCGTCGACGAAGCTCGATCCTGGGGCGCCGACCTCGTCGTGGTCGGCAGCCGCGGCCATGGGCCGATCACCTCGATGGTCCTGGGCTCCACGTCGGCGGCCATCATCGACGCCGCGCCATGTCCGGTGCTCGTGGTCCGCGGCGACGTCCCGGCGCGCATCATCCTCGCCGAGGACGGGTCGCCCGGCGCCGCGCACGCTGCGGCTGCGGTCCGCACGTGGCCGTGGCTCAGGCGGCTCCCGGTGGACGTCGTGTCGGTCGCGCACGCCCCCGTGCCGTTCAGTTCGGGGGTCGCGCCCGGCTTCCACGCCGAGGCGATGGCGGCGTTCGCCCGCGACCGGCAGGCCGTCCTGGCCGGTGCCCGCGATCTCTCCACGCAGACCGCCGCGTCACTCGAACGGCCGGATCGGGCCGCCACGGCCCACGTGCTCGAGGGTGACCCTGCCAGCGAGATCGTCGAGTTCAGCCAGATGCGCGAGCCGGCGATGGTCGTGTTGGGGACGCGTGGGCACCACGGGCTCGCGCGCATGGTGCTGGGTTCGGTGGCGCGCAACGTCGTGATGCACGCGCCCGGATCCGTGCTCGTGGTCCGCGGGCGCGTTCGGGCAAGCCGAGCGTCCGGCGACCGTGCGACCCCGGCCAGCGCAGGCTGATCAGGACCTCACGGCTCGCGGTTGAACCACACGCCTCCCGGGCCGCTGTAGCTGGCGCCCTCACCCCAGATCGCGATGGTCTTGCCGGTCGACGTGACGGCGATCTCGCCGTAGTCGCCGTAGACCTCGAGGAACCCGTCCGCCGTCTTGTAGGCGGCGCCGCCACCCGCGTCCGAGATGCGCACGGGCGCCGACCAGGTGACGCCGCCATCGGTCGATCGCCGGTAGTAGACGTTCCATCGATCGACGTCCAGGCCCGTGGTCTGCATGTACCAGGCGCGAATGTCGTTCGTGCCGGCGGCCTCCACGGCGGGGTCGACGGCCTGCTCTCCGGTGACGGACAGCGTGACCGGCGCCGACCAGGAGGCGCCGCGGTTCGTGGAGGCGACGGCCGCCACCGTCTGCGGGCCGCCGGAGATGGCCGCACCGTCGTAGAGGAGCACCACGCGGCCCGATGGATCAACCGTCAGCGCGCTGTGCCCGAGGTAGTAGTCGGGGGTGCACCCAGCGGCAACGCAGGCGAGGCCGGGCTGGACGGATCCGACGAACCGATCCGTGAACGTGGCGCCCCGGTCGGTGGAGACGTAGACGTGCTCCTCGATCGCGCCTGACGGCGTGGTGCCCTTGTTGCCGCCACCGCCGTACAGGATCGAGGTCTCGGCGAGGTAGACCGTCCCGTCCGCGGCCACGTCGGCATCGAACGCGAAGATGTACCGGTTGCTGTCCGTGAGCTTGCGCTGGCTCCACGTGGCCCCAAAGTCGTGCGACTGGGCGACGTACGGATCACCCCCGGTCGGCCCGTTGAAGCTGATGTAGATGTCCCGTCCGTCGTCGCTCGTCGCGAGCACGGGCTTGTCGTTCCAGGACACGTTGCCGTAGGTCTTGACGGGTGCCGTCCAGGTCGCCCCGTGGTTCGTCGACTTGGTGAACATGACGTTGTAGCCGTTCATGTAGGCCGCGTAGACGGCGCCGGTGTTCGGCGCGACCTCGATGATCGGGTCGAACTGGCCCGATCCCTTGCAGGCGCACAGCGGCACGCCGTCCGACCACGTCGCGCCGCCGTCGGCACTGACCTCGAGCGCGATCCATGGCGACGGGCAGTTGCCCGGGCACGGCTTGCCAACCCCGTAGCGGGTCACCAATGCGTAGACCCAGGGCGCGTGCGGGTCGGCGGCGATCGCCGGCTCCCAGTCATCCGCAACGGTGTCGAAGGGCTGTTCGCCCACCCAGCCCGCGGCGGGCGCCGCCCCGTTCGGCCGTATCTGTCCGGTGCGACCCTCGCGCGCGGCCGCCTCGAACGCCTCCTGGCGCTCACGCGCCTGTTCGGCCTGTTCCTCGGCCTCCGGGTTCTCGTCCGCCGCCGCACCGGCGCCGGGCGGCGAGGTGTCACGCCCCGCGTCACGGAGGCTCGAGTTGACGATGCCCACGGCCCCCATCGATGTCGCCGCGGCGAGGACGATCGCGAGCGTGCCACCGATCGCACGGGCGAACCCGGACCGTTGGGTGCCTGGACGCGTGGGCTTGTCGCGCATGCCCGTGGACCTCCCCGTCGGCGACCGCTCCAATGTCGGCCGCACGTCCGCGGATCGTAGGCCGCTCGAGGGTGCGTCGTGGGGCATTCGCGGGCAACACGTGGTGCCAGCGCGCACCGGGAAGTTGGACGAGCGACAGACCGCGATCGCGGGTCCAGGGCGACCCCGCCGAGGCGGACGAGCGCTCAGCCGGCGGTGATCACGACCTCGTGCACGGCGCCCTCGAGGATTCGCCAGGCCCGGATGCCGGGCTCCCCGGTGGCCGGGTCCGCGTGATCCGGGTGGAGCGAGACGAGGAGGTACAGCGCGTCGGGGTAGAAGGCCAGGCCGATGTCGGTCGGCGATGGTCGCGCGGGCGATGCCACATGCGAATGCACGATGCCCCAGAAGACCTCGTCCCGATCGTCGGTCTCGATGGTCGCCGCCAGGAGGTCGGCGGGGTCGATCTCGTAGCGGTACGGCGACGCGGCGCGATTCCGGGTCGGGTACCAGCGCAATGCCGCGCCGCCGGTGGCCGCCGGGCGATCGCCGATCACGAGGCCGCACGCCTCGTTGGGGGCATCGGCCCGGGCGTGCCGGACGATCCCGGCACGGATGGCCTCGGGAAGCACCACGGATGCGGGTCCCGGATGGCC
>CAZVDO010000003.1:0-11470 GCA_964625345.1 uncultured Anaerolinea sp.
GCGCGCCTCCGCGTCGGACCTGCGCGACCAGGATCCCAACGACGACGAGCGCCATGCCCAGGATCATCGTCGGCGAACCGGACTCTCCGAAGATCACGACGCTCGCGGCGAAGCTCAGCACGATGCTCGCCGAGCTGATCGTGTTGACGGAAGCGATCGGCGCATCGCGTACGGCCATGGCCAGGCTGCCGAGCGCGACGGCGTTGGCAAACCCGGCCGCGAAGACCGCGAGCACGGAGCCGGGGTCCGCCACGATCCCGCCGGGCTCGACGAGCGCCCGGATGCCGACGATGACCGCCAGGGGCACCACGCCGCCGAGGCTCGATCCCGCGAGCGTGACGAACACGAGCGGACGCCGCCGCTGGACCGTGCGCGCGATCGCGTTCGCGGCCGCATAGGTCGTCCCCGCACCCAGCGCGAACAGCAGGCCGAGCCACCACAGGTCGCCAACCGATCCGCCGCCCTGCGCGATGGCAATGGCCGCGAGGCCACCCGCGATGACGGCCGCGCCGGCAACCTGCTCGCGGCGCGGCCGCTCCCGCAGGAACAGCAGCCCGATCCACAGGCCGCCCAGCACGGATCCGCCCTGCACGCCGCCCACGGTGATCCCCAGGCCACCGTTCCGGAGCGCGCCGAAGTAGAGGATGTTGCCGACGACGAAGCTGAATGCCCCGCCGGCGACCAGGATGGCAATGAGGCGGGCGCCGAGGTAGGACGGCTGGGACGGCCGGAACTCCCGCGCACCGTCGCGGAGGACAAAGGCCCACGCCACGACGAGGACGGGCAACAGGCGCACGAGCGAGCCGAGCGCGGAATCGATCGTCGGTGCGGCGCTGCGCAGCATGACGTTCACGATCGTGTAGGCGACGGCGGCCACGACGGCCCAGCGCTCGCCGATCCCGAACTGGAAGCGGCTCATGCCTGCCGCGCCATCCGTGCCGGCGCGGGTGCCTGCTGGGTCATGGGCGAGGATCCTCGGACGTGATGCGGCGGCCCGGGCCGAGGGCCCGGGCCGCCGTTGGCCACCGTGGCGAGATTCGACCTATGCCGCCGGCGGGGCCGGCACGCAGAAGTCGGGCTGGAAGAACTCATGGAGCAACGACGGGCACGCCGCGTCCGACCCGAAGATCGGGAACGCACCGACCATCGCGATCACGAGGAACGCGATGAGCAGCTTGATCGGCGAGACCCGGCGCCGCGAGAGCAGGTACCACGTCCCCAGCGTGAACAGCAGCGGGACGATGCCCGGCATGATCGCGTTGAGGAAGTCCTTGGTGACGTCGAAGTACTTCGTCTGGCCATCGCCGACATCGAAGCCGACGTGCCAGGTGATGTACACGTGCACGAACTGGTACGTCAGCGCACCCATCACCATGTTGCCGAGGGCGCCGGCGCCGGTCAGCGCACGGTCGAGCATCCCGGACTTGAGCAAGTCCGTGACGCCCGCGCGGCCGCGGTCGTAGCCCTGGAACCAGAAGAAGTAGGCGAGCGCCACCATGATCCCGACCTCGAGGACGAGGTACAGGATCGAGCCGAACGGGTTCCCGGCCGCCGCCAGGCCGATGCCGATCGAGAGCAGGATCGGAGTGATCGTGCCCTGGGTGATCGAATCGCCGATGCCGGCCAGCGGGCCCATGAGGCCCGACTTGACGCTGTTGATCGCGTCGTCGTCGATATCCGCGCCGTTGGCCCGCTGCTCCTCCATGGCGATGACGGCGCCGTGGATGATGCCGCCGACATTCGGCTCGGTGTTGAAGAAGACGAGATGGCGCTTGAGGGCGGCCTTGATCTCGTCGGGGTCCTTGTAGAGCTTCCGGATGATCGGCGTCATCGCCTGGGCGAAGGCCGTCCCCTGGAGTCGCTCGTAGTTGTAGTTGGCATGGCTGAAGAAGGTCCACAGCCAGAAGGCGCGACGGACGTCGCTCCGGTCGAGCTTGGGGCCGTCACCGGCGGGCATGCCGCCCCCGGAGCCCATGCCACCACCCATGTTCATGTCCGTCATCTCAGGCCTCCCGTGCCCGCATCGGGGCCATGGTCAGGGTCACGTGGAGGACGGCGAGGGCAATGCCGATGATCGCGATGGCGACGACGTTGAGGCCGCCACCGGACGCGTTCGCTGCGACATAGCCCAGGAAGTAGTACGGCCACACGTTGCCGCGGAAGATGAACCGCATGTTCATCGCGATGCCGATCGCCGGCAGCAGGCCGCCCGCGATCTCGAAGCCCCGCAGGATCCAGGGTGCGTTGCTGTTCAGCCAGTTGATCCCGTCCGACACCGCGCCGGCGCCGGCGTAGACCGCGATGGTCGCGGGGAAGAAGCTGATGATGAACAGGAACACCTGGGGCGGGAGCCAGTTCATCCTGGCGACGCCGCCGATGTCACCCTTCTCGGCCCGGGCGTCCGCCCAGTGGGCAAAGACGGAGTCCACGCTCATGCGGGTGAAGAAGATGATCGTCCCGAGCAGGCCCACGGCCACGCCGAGCGTGATCGCGGAGCCGGCATCGAGGCCGCCGGCGAGGGCGAGCGCCGTGCCGACCCAGCCCGCGACGGACGGGTCGGCCGGGATCGAGCCGCCGGCCGAGATGAAGCCGATGTAGAGCAGGTTGATCGAAGCGCCGATCTCGGCGCCCTTCACGGGATCGCCGAAGATCAGGCCCACGAAGAACCCGGCCACGAGCGGTCGATACAGGCCGAAGAACCCGCCGTTACCGACGAGCCACGGGCTGTTCGACAGGTAGTAGCCGAGTCCGACGAGGGCAGCCTGGATCAGCCCTGCCTTCGGGCTTTCGCCGTCCGCTGCGAAGGCGGGCCCGGCGAGCAGGAGGGCCCCGAACAGGCCCGCCGTCACCAGGAACGCCACTCGCACCGCGGTCGGCGATGCCGTCACGCGTTGCATCCTGTGCACCTCCCAGACACCTCCATGTCCCCCTCGTTGCTCCCCCGGATCACTTGTCGACCGACTTGAAGGCCACCGGCCGGTCGTTCTCGACGATCCGCAGTTCGACCATCGTCCCCATGGATTCGAGCTGGCGCATCGCCTCGAGCTCCTCGGCACTCGCCGAGATGTTGCGATAGAGCGGCTTGCGGGTCGGCCCGGCGCCGATCCCGCCCACGTTGAGCACCGGGAACTCGATGCCCGCCTCGCGCAATCGGAGCGCGGTCACCGGCGTGCGCATGAGCACGAAGATCGGCTCGGGACCATCCGCGAGCTCCCGGACCCGGGGAACCGCCTCGTCGAAGGTGTGGATCTCGACCGGCACGCCGGGGGGCGACGCCAGGGTGATCACTTCCTTGAGGAACTCGTCCCTTGCGGTCCGGTCATCGACGATCACGATCCGCCTGGCGTTGAGCGCCTTGAGCCAGATCGTGACCACCTGTCCGTGGATGAGCCGATCGTCGACGCGCACGAGCTTCAGGGGCATCCAGACCTCCGCTCCAGTTCCATGACTCCTGCCGGTGGCGTTTCAGGATCGCGTGCCGCTTCCTCCAGGCCGGCGCGCGTGCAACGTCACCATGGTCTCGTCGCGAGTTGCCGGCTCGCATCCACGAGGGCCTCGCGGCCACTGGCGACGAGACGTTCGACCAATGCGCCGTCAAGCGCATCGACACTCGTGGCCGCCTCGAGGAGGACGGCCAGGTTGACGCCCGAAATGAGGCTGGCACGGGGCAGCTGGCGGGTCGCCAGGAGGGCGACGTTGTGGGGCGTGCCGCCGGCCAGGTCGGTGAGCACCAGGAGCGGGCGATCGGGGTCTCCCGCCGCCGCGAGGAATCGTTCGGTGTAGGACTCGGGGGAATCGGTGGGGAGGAGGCCGACGGCGTGGACGTCATCGAGCTGCCCGCAGATCAGCTCGGCGGTCGCGAGGAGCGCGTCGGCGAGGTCGCCGTGGGCGGCGACGACGACCCGGAACTCCCGCACAGGGCCTCCTGCCGAGCCTGCCTCTCGCGCCGCGTGACCAGCGTGCAAGAAAATTGTTGCGGCACGTTCTTGCAGACTCCGTGCTGGCTGTATACCTTCACGGTCTGGCCGATGTCAAGGTCGGAACGGCCCGTGAGCACCGTACCGCACGTCCAAGGAGGTTGCCGCCCCGATGACCGGGCGTCGAAGTGGAGCGAACCGAGGATCCTCGTCCGCGACGGAGCGGGGGTCGGCGCACGTCCGGTCCGGGCCGGCGGCCGATCGAGACATGCTCCGGCTCGTTGCGGAGCTCTACTACGAGCGCGACCTCCGGCAGCCCGACATCGCCGAGCTCACGGGTTTCTCGGTCTCCAAGGTGAGCCGAATCCTGACCCAGGCGCGAGACCAGGGCGTGGTCCGCATCTCGATCGAGCCCGCGACCGACGACCAACCGGAGGTCGCCCGAGCGCTCGAAGCCCGCTTCGGAGTGGCCGTGACGCTCACGCCGGGCTCAGAGGCGGACCCGTCCGCAGCGGCCCGCCTGTGCGGGCTGGCGGCCGCCGACACGGTGGCCGCGATGCTGCCCGAGTCCGGGGCGGTCGGGCTGGCCGGCGGGTACACGATGGCGGCCCTTGCATCGGCCCTCGCGCGCCAGGAGCGGCCCAGCCTCACCGTCGTGCCGGTCGTGGGCGGCTGGGACGCCCGCAACCGGTACCTCGATGTCAACGAGCTGGCCCGCCGCGTGGCGGATCGCCTCGGCGCCCAGGTCCAGTACCTGCACGCGCCCGGAATGCTCGACGCCGAAGCCACCAAGGATGCGCTGCTGCGCGACAGCGGCGTCGCCGCGACGACCGCCTTCTGGGCCCGCCTGGACCTCGCCCTCCTCGGCGTCAGCGGTGGACCGTCCCTGCATCCCGGCTACGGCACGGTCATGGATCGCCTCGACGACGAGCACCGCCGCCGGCTCGGGAGCCTCGGCGTGGTGGGCGACATCAGCGGCCACCTCTTCCGCGAGGACGGGACGATCGTCGAGGACGAGTGGAGCCGGCGCACGATCGCCATCTCGATCGAGGAACTCCGCCGGATCCCGAAGGTGGTGGCGATCGCCGCCGGCACCAACAAGCAGCGCTCGCTCCACGGCGCCCTTCGGACGGGCCTGTTCGACCACCTCATCACGGACCGGATGACCGCCGAGGGCATCCTGCGCCTCGACGAGGCGCGCTCCCGCGGTGGACGGATCGCCCGACCGGGCCCCTAGGCCAGAAGCGGAGCCTGGCCCGACCGGGCTCCTACGCGAGCAGCGGCGCCGCGAGCGCCCGGACCTCCGCGGCGGTACGTGCACCGAGAGCGGCCTCGGCGAGCCCTTGGAGCTGGGCCAGCGTGACCTTGTGCAGGGCCATCCGCACCGCGTCGAGCGCGCCGGCGTCCATCGAGAGCTCGTCAACGCCGAGGCCGACGAGCACGAGGGCGCCGCTCGGGTCGCTGGCCAGCTCCCCGCACACGGCGACCGGAATCCCATGGGCGTCGGCGCCCGCGACCGTGGCCCTGATGGCGCGCAGGACCGCTGGATGGAGGCCGTCGGCGGCGGCCGCGAGGCGGGCGCTCGTCCGGTCCATCGCGAGCACGTACTGGGTGAGGTCGTTGCTGCCGATCGAGAAGAACGCCACGTCGGCGGCCAGCTCGGCCGCGCACAGGGCGGCACTCGGGACCTCCACCATGATCCCGACCTCCAGGGCGGGAGCGCGGGCCACGCCGTCCCGATCGAGCGACGCCTCGGCCTCGGCGACGAGCTCGTGGAGCAGCGCGACATCGGCGGTGTCGGCCACCATCGGCGCCATCACGTGGGGGACCACGCCGGCCGCGGCCCCGGCCCGGGCGATCGCGCGGAGCTGGGTCACCAGGAGCGCCCGGTCGTCCCAGGCGAGGCGCAGGCCCCGGACGCCGAGGAACGGGTTGGCCTCGTGTGCGAGCTGGAGGTACGGAATCTCCTTGTCGCCGCCGATGTCGGCGAGGCGGATCACGACGTGCCGGTCCGGCCCGAACGCCGTCAACACCTCGGCGTAGGCATGGGCCTGTTCGTCCTCGGATGGCGCGGCCGTGCGGCCCAGGAACAGGAACTCGGTCCGGAACAGGCCCACGCCCTCGGCACCGCGCTCGAGCGCGCGCACCGCGTCGTCCGGCCGCCCGATGTTGGCGACGAGCGGCACCGGCACGCCGTCGGCCGTGCGGCCGGGCCGGCCACGGAGCTGCGCCGCCTCGGAGGCCCGCTCGCGTCGCGCGCCGGCACGCACCTCGAGCTCGGCGAGTTCCGCCGGCGTGGGCCCGATCACCACCGTGCCGGCTTCCCCATCGATCGCGACCATCGGTCCCGCACCGTCCGCGGGGTCCGACGCGATCGCGGCATCGAGGGCGGCGCCCAGGCCGGGAACCGCGACGACCGCCGGGATGCCGAGGCCGCGCGCGAGGATGGCCGCGTGGCTGACCGGCGAGCCGCCCTCGAGGGCGATGCCAAGCAGGAATCCGGCGGGCACCTCGGCCGTGACGGACGGCGGCAGGTCGTCGGCGATCGCGATGGCGGGCTCCGACGGCAGGGCGAGCGCACGGCCGCTGATGATCCGTCCGATCCGCGCCCCGACGTCCCGGACGTCGGCCGCGCGGGCGGCGAGGAGCGGGTCCGGGAGACCTGCGAGGACCTCCGCGGCCGCTGCGGCGGCGGCAACGACGGCTGTCGCCATCGCCTCCGGCGAACGATCGGCGTCCTCTACCATCCGCGCCGCCGCGTCGTCGAGGAGCATCGGGTCCTGGGCCATGAGCGCCTGGGCGTCGAGGATCGCCGCTTCCTCCTCGTGGCCGGCGTCACGCGTCCGCGCGGCCAACGCCTCGAGGTCGGCAGCGGCTCGCGCGGCGGCCGCATCCAGGTCCAGCACCGGTGGCGCGGAAGGCGCGGCCTCGTGATGCCGCCACGCCGGCCCCGCAGCGGTGCCGGGTGCCGCCGGAAGGCCGCGGAGGGTTCGCTCAGTCACGCGGCGCGGCATCCATGGGCGCCTCGCCGAGCCCGTCGCGGATAAGGGCCGCGAGCGCCGTGGCCGCATCCTCGGCGTCCTCGCCGTCGATCGTCAGGCGCACCTGGTGACCGGGTCCGGCACCGAGGGACAGCACGGCGATGAGGCTGCGGGCCGGGACCGGGCCGGCACCCGTGGTCAGGTTCTCGACCCCGATCGTCGAGCGGAATCCGGCCGCGGCGCGCACGAACGTGGCCGCCGGGCGCGCATGCAACCCGGTCGGGTTTCGAATGGTCAGCTCGATCTCGGTCGCCATCGTCTCCATCCGCGGGGTGGCCCAACGGCGCAAGGCGGGACGCCGATGCCTCGGCCGATTTCGAGTATCGCACGCGGCCCGGACGCCGTCCGGCAGGGCTATCCTCGGGCCATGACTCCACCCCGTGACCGGCTCGTGGTCCACGCCGGTCGCCTGCTCGACGTTCGGACGGGCGAGCTTCGACCGGACGTGCGCCTCCTCGTCGAGGACGAGCGCATTGCCGCCCTGCTGGGACCCGGCGATCCCGGGCCCGACGCCGCGTCGGCAAGGTTGGTCGATCTCGGACGGCTCACCGTGATGCCGGGCCTCATCGACTGCCACGCCCACCTGGTTGGTGACGTGGAAACCGCGAGTGTCGCGTCGACGACCATTCCGATCGAGGAGGAACTCGCGATCAGCGCCCGCAACGCGATCGACACGCTGCGCGCCGGCGTCACCGCGGTGCGCGACCTCGGGCCCTACCGCGGCCTCCTCGACCTCGAGCTTCAGCGCCGGATCGATGCCGGGCTGATCGAGGGGCCGCGCATGCAGTGCAGCGGGGCGATGATCACCCGACCGCACGGCGGCGGCGAGATCACCGGCGATCCCGAGGCCGTCATCCCGCCGGCGTTCCGGGTCGGGGTCGTCCGGGACGTCCGGGAGATCGAGGCGGTCGTCGAGCGCCTCATCGAGGCCGGCGCCGGCGCGATCAAGCTGATCGTCACGGGCGCCGTCCTGACCCGCGGAACGAAGGTCGACGAGATCGAGCTCGACGGTCCCCTGGTCGAGGCGGCCGTCCGCGTTGCCGCCGGCCACGGGGTCTTCGTCGCCGCGCACGCCCACGGTGCACGGGGCATCCAGGTCGCGGCCGAAGCGGGCGTCCGGTCCATCGAGCACGGCTCACTGCTCGACCAGGCCGGCATCGCGGCGATGCTCGACCACGGCACGTGGCTCGTGGCTGATGTCTACGACGGCGACTGGATCGACGAGGTCGGACGGCGGGACGGATGGCCGGCCGAGACGCTTGCCAAGAACACGGCCACGACCGAGGCCCAGCGGCGCGGCTTCCAGGCGGCGCGCGCCGCGGGCGTGCGCGTGGCGTTCGGCACGGACAGCGGCGTGTACCCGCACCGGTTCGTCGCCCGGCAGTTCCCGATCATGGCGCGCCTCGGGATGACGCCCCTCGAGGTGATCCGGTCGGCCACGACGGATGCCGCCGAGATGATCGGGTGGGACGACCGGGTCGGGTCGCTGGAGCCCGGTCGGTTTGCCGACCTCGTGGCCTACGAGACAAGCCCCCTCGAGGACATCGATGCCCTCGCGCGCCCCTCGGTGGTCATGCAGGGTGGCAGGATCGCCCGCGACGAGCGGTCCGCCTAGGCGCGTCCGGGTCGTGCGGCCGAGCCCCCGTGAGCCCGTCGCGGGCGGGGTACGAGATCAGGCGGCGGTCGACACCGCGTCGTCGACGAGGACCTCGATGAGCGGGCTGTGCTCGATCATCGGCCCCGGGTCACGGTTCCACACACGTGCGACGCGGGGCAGGATGGCCCGACGCTCCTCGGGATCGTCGATCACCCGGGCCGTGGCGGGCACGTCCACGACGGGGCCCTGCTTGAGGTGCACGATCATCCGCGGGTCGGCCCGCAGGTTGTGCAGCCAGCCGCGGGTCCGCCCGGGCACGGGCATGCCGCTGATGTAGATCCGTCCGTCGAAGACGTGGTAGACGATCTCGAGGCGGCGCGGCTGGCCGGACCGGCGTCCGGTGGTGGTGATATCGATGATTCCGCCGTGCTGCAATGCTCGGCGAACGGTGTCGTCCATGTCGGGGTCCATTTCTTGAGACGCGCGCCGGGGCGACCGACGGGCATCGTGTAGTTGCGTATGCAACTATGTTGCCACCCGGCGGGCGCCGCGTCAAGATCGCGCCATGGCAATAACCGGGCGGGCCGGGCCCCGTGGGGCGAGGGGGACGCGACGGTCGGGCGTGGTCCTCGCGGCGGTCCTCGTTGCCGTCGCCGTGGGCGCCTGCCGACCGAAGGATGATTCGCCCTCGGTGACGCCCTCGCACCCGGCGGCGAGTGCCGTCGCCTCGGACGAGGCCTCTCGGCCGCCCGCCGGCAGCGCCGGCTTCTCGATCGGACTCGAGTACGCCGTCCCGGGACTCGCGGATGCCAGCGCGGCGGTCGGGGCAACGCGCGCCAAGCCCGCCCTCGAGTTCGGCCTGTGGGGCAACATCGAGCCGCGGGAGGGCCAGCGGGCCTGGGGGCCCATGGACACCCTCGTGGCCGAGTACCAGGCCGCGGGGTTCCGCGATCTCCAGCTCCTGATCAGCGCCGATTCCCCGTGGGCGGCCCGGACGCCCAAGCGGGACCCGATGCCCCGGCCCGAACACCTCGACGCCTACGGCGACTTCGTTGCGGCGTTCGTCGAGCGCTACGACGGCGACGGCATCGACGACGCTCCGGGCCTGCTCGCGCCCGTCCACGAGTTCGGCATCGAGCGCGAGCTCACCGGGTTCTGGCCGTCGTCCATCGACGACTACCTGGCGCTTCTCGACATCGCGGCGCCGCGCATCCGGGCGGCCGACCCGCAGGCTGTGATCCTGCCGATCGCGATCATGGCCATCGACGTCTTCGACGGCGGTCCGAGCCCGCAGGAGGCGGAAGCGCGCTGGGCGGTCGACCATCCGTTCCGGCACGATCGTGCCGACGTCGTGGCGCTCCTCGACGCCTGCGACCGCTACGACGCCGTCGACATCCATGCCCTCGGCGATGCCGTCGAGCTGCCCGCGACCGCGGAGTGGATCCGGGCGCAATTGGCGGAGGCGGGGTGCCCGGACCTTCCTATCTGGGCAGGCGATGCCTTCCCCATGTCGCCGCTCGTGGCCTTCGACCAACGCCCCTTCGCGCCGGCAACTGCGGCGGACCGACCGAGCGTGGGATCGTGGCTCGGAGCCGCAGCCGACCCGGGCGACCGCGACCACGCCGCGGCCGTCGCCTGGCTCGAGCGCGAGATGGCGATCGGGAGCGCGCGAAAGGTCGCCCTCGCGGCGCTGGCCGGCTTGGCCGGCATCAACATCGGGAACCTCGAGGACTGGACCACCGGCCTCGCCCCGGCCGACCGCCTGCTGGTCGCGGGTGCCGGGACGGACATCCTCGGCGGGATCCAGGATCGGACCGTGGGGTTGCGATCGCCCGGGGGTCCCCTCCCCTACGAGGGCCAGTTCTTCAGTCGTGAACGGACGCCCGGTGCGTCGAGGCCGTCATTCGGGGCGCTCGCCCTGTGCGTGACCGCGCTCGACGGCGCGACGGCCGTGGAGCGCGTCCCGAGTGACATTCCCGGGCTGTGGCTCCTGCACGCGGCCACGCCCGCCGGCCAGGCCTGGATCGCGTGGCTCGATGACGGGCGGCTGCACCTGCCCGGGGACGCGGGACCCGCCCCGGTGGCGCTGGACGTGGCCGTCGGCGCGGGCGTGGCCGGCGTCCACATCGCCACGGTGCCGACGACCCGAACGGAGTTGCCGCCGACCTTCGCTCCCGTGGCGACATCCGCCGGCCATGTCACGGTCGACGTGGGTCGTGCGCCGGTGGTGATCCTCGTCCCGTGATGGCGCGGGCTAGGCATTGGGCGGCTCGCTTGCCGAGAGGTCGGCGGGCGTCGGACGCCCCGACGGTCAGGGCTTGAACGTGCCGCCCGTCGCGCGCAGCTCGGCCTTGTAGGCGCGCTTGCGAGCCTGGTACTCGGCGAGTGCCTCGGCCGAGTCGACGTCACCGAGCGTGGGGTACGAGGGCAGCACGTCGGCGAGGCCGGGCAGGTCGACGCCGAGCCGCTTGGCCAGCACCGCGAGCACACCCCGGACCTTCATCTCGCCGAAGCCCGGCAGCGCCATGAGCCGCGCCTGGAGTGCCGGCCCGTCGGCCGCATCGCGCCAGATGCGGCCGGCATCGTTGCCGTAGTCGCGGGCGACGACACGGCACAGGTCGGCCACCTTGGCGGCCATCGAGCCGGGAAAGCGGTGCAGGGCCGGGCGCTCCCGGAAGACCCGGTCCAGGTCGGCCGGGTCCATGGCCGCGATCCGGGCGGCGTCGAGGTGGCCCAGCCGCTGCTCGAGGACCAGCGGGCCGGAAAACGCCTTCTGGACGGTGACCTGCTGGTCGAGGGCGAATCCGATGAGGAGTGCCAACGGCGACGTGGCGAGCAGCCGATCGGCCGCCTCGTCGCCGGTCAGATGGAGTCGATCGTCGGGTCGGGTCGTCATGCGCGGATGGTAGCGACGA
>CAZVDO010000003.1:11570-13757 GCA_964625345.1 uncultured Anaerolinea sp.
TCCGCATCCCTGATGCGGCTGGCCCGGAAGTGCCGGTGACCCGCCCCGTGGGAGAGGGCGGGTCACGCGGGCGGTGGGGGCGATGTCGCGTGGTGCGTCGCGGCGGTGCGTGTCGGGCCTTGGCCGTCCTCGCGATCGGCGCGAGCCGGCGATCAGCGAGCCGCGAACTGGGACGTGCCGGCGCGGGTGGCCGCCCGCTCCGCCCCGCCCATGAGGGAGGAGCCGAGGCTCACGAGCGCGGCGCCGACGCGCACGCGCAGGGCGGACGGAGACGGCTCCGTGGTGCGGGCCACGCGCAGCTCGGCCGCCGTGGCCTGGAGCTCGCTGAGCCGGTGGGACGTGGAGAACGGCAGTGGAAACATGGGGTCCCTTCCTTCGTCGGGGTACGTGGTGTCGGTTGGTCGTGGGTTGGGCGTCGGCCGGCTATTCGAGGACGATGCGGACGCCGTCGCCATCGGCATCCTCGACGTCGAGGATCGGGCCGTGGCCGCCCGACGAGATGGCGTCCTCGACGTCGGCGACGTGCTGGGCCGAGAGCCCGGGCACCCGGCCGAGGGCGAATCGCCCGAGCGACACCGGGATCCGGAGGTCGACCACGCGCTTGCCGCCTTCGCGCACCTCGATCCGCGCGAACCTGGGCGCCCCGCGCCCGCCGGCCGGGGCCTCGTCGGCCTGACGACCGGACGGGCGATCGCCCGCCGTCCCGAGGGCGTCGAGGATCGGAGCCGCCTCGTCGGCGGAGAGGCGTCCCTCGGCGACGAGCCGCAGGACGCGTTCCAGGGCCTCGGTCATGTCAGGCCTCCTCGATCTCGGCGAGCCGGGCAATGGCGGCTTCCACGCTGAGGTCGCCGCGCTCGAGCGCCTTGAGGAGGTCCAGGCGTGCGACCTCGTGGCTGGCCTCCCGCTGGACCGCTGCTGCCTCCGGCGGCCTGGGGGCCATCGGGGCGACCGGTGCGTTGGGCGGGACGGGAGCGACGGGCGCACCCGGGACCGCACTGGCGGCGTGATCGAGCGCCCCGGGTGCGAGGGCGTCGCGCGGCTGGATGACCCGGAGGTCGCCGCTGACCGACCGGAAGGCGATGGCCGTGCCGCCGTCCCCGACGACCAGCTGCTTGCGCCCCGGACCGGTATCGCTCCTGTGGGGGAGGTCGCTGTGCAGGTTGCCCGTGACGGTCCGCGCCTCCACCCGGATGCCGGACCGGCCGACGATCGTCGCATCGCCGCTGACCGACCGGATCTCGAAGGGCCCGGGGCCCGCCAGGACGGCGTCGAGCCGGACGTCGCCGGAGGTCGATTCGATCGACGCCCGCCCGAGTACGGGCGCCCGCACCGCGACGTCCCCGGAGATCGTCCGGGCGCGCAGGGCGAGCGGGGCGACCGCGTGGACGTCAACCTCGCCGGAGACCGAGTCGAGCTCGAGGCTCCCGCCGATCTCCGTCAGCTCGAGGTCCCCCGAGGCGGTCCGGAAGCGGAGCTCGCCCGTCAGGCCGTGCGCCTTGGTGTCCGCGCTGGCGGTCTCCACCGATACCGTCGCCCCGCGGGGCAGCTCCACGTCGAGGTCCACGGACGACCGCCGGCCCACGCCGAAGACGAGGAGGTCGATCCCGCCCTTGGACGGCGCGACCAGGGAGAGGCTCCCCTCCTCCGCCTCGATCGCGAAGGTGTCGCGGAGCGACTTGCCATTGCGCTCGTGGACACGGACCGCATCGCCGTCCACCCCACGGACCCGGATCTCGCCGGAGAACTGGCGCAGGTGGAACCGGCCGGCGGCGCCGATGGTGTGCTCGAGACTCGCCGCACTCGTGGTCTGGGTCATCGTGGCGTCCTCCCCAGTGCGCGGATCGCGTCGGCCGCGTCCTCGGCGCTGATCTCGTGGCGGGCCAGCCGCTCGAGGATGTCCTGGCGACCGGCGAGGATCGCGGCGCCGTCGGCGATCGACTCGACCGCCTCGGCCACGGTGTCGTCGCCCTCGGCCCGCGGCCCGAACCCGAGTGCACGCACCAGGGCCTCGACGCGCGACCGGACCGTGGGATAGGAGAGCCCGAGCTCGCGCTCCATCTCTCGCAGGTTGCCCCGCGACCGGAGGAAGCTCTCGAGGAGGGCCATCTGCTCCCGGCTCAGGCGGCCGAACCGGCCGACGCTGAAGTCGCCTTCGAGCGTGGTCCCGCAGCTGCGACAGTGCAGGCG
>CAZVDO010000003.1:13857-24541 GCA_964625345.1 uncultured Anaerolinea sp.
GCCAGCTCCACCTGGAGCCCGCGGCGGCCCGCGCTGACGAAGACGGTGGGCAGGCCGAGCGTGGACTCGTCGAGCACGACCGGCAGCGCGCGCCGCGCCCCGATCGGGCTGATGCCGCCGATCACGTAGCCGGTTGCACGCTCGGCATCCGCCGCCGAAGCCAGCTCGGCGCGCCGCCCGCCGACGGCCGCCGCCAGCGCCTTCAGGTTCAGCTGCGCCGCGACCGGGACCACCGCCAGGACGAGCGCGCCGTCCACGACGGCCACGAGCGTCTTGCACAGGCGCTCCGGGGCAACGCCGAGCGCCCCCGCCGCCTCCGCGCCGTAGTCGGGACGTTCGGCTCGCGTCGCGCCGTGTCGCTCCGGCGATTCGTACGGGTGCAGTCGATGGGGCACGCGCGCCCGGACGAGGGCGTCAGTGGCACGGGTGCGGGCGGCGGTCATCGCCAGATGCTATGCCCCGACCCGCGCGGTGACCGCGCGACCCGACGCACGTACCCCGCGGGATCGGTCGATGGGCTATGCTCGGGGTGCCCAGCGCGCGGTCGCCTGGCCCGGCGCTCGATCCGCAATCCCGCGGGCGAGCCGCCAGAGGACCTGACCGGACGTGTCGTGACCGCCGGGGCGTCAGTACCTGGAGCCAGCTTGACCTTCGCATCGCTCGGCCTGTCGGCCGATCTCGTGGGCGTCGTCGCCGACGAAGGCTATGAACACCCCACCCCCGTCCAGGCCGCGGCCATCCCGCATGTCCTCGCCGGGCGAGACGTCCTCGCCGCCGCGCAGACGGGAACGGGCAAGACCGCGGCGTTCGTCCTGCCGATCCTCGATCGCCTGCGGGCGCATGCCAACACGAGCTTCTCGCCGGCTCGCCACCCGGTCCGGGCCCTCATCCTCGTGCCCACCCGCGAGCTCGCGATGCAGGTCGATGAGAGCGTCCACACTTACGGGCGCACGGTCCCGCTCCGTCCGACCGTGGTCTACGGCGGGGTCCCGATCGAGCCGCAGATCAAGGCCCTCCGCGGTGGGATCGAGATCCTCGTCGCCACCCCGGGTCGCCTCCTCGACCACGTGGAACAGCGCACGGTCAACCTCGGATCGGTCGAGATCCTCGTCCTCGACGAGGCCGACCGGATGCTCGACATGGGCTTCCTGCCCGACATCCGCCGGATCATCGGGCTCCTGCCAGCGAAGCGCCAGAACCTCATGTTCTCAGCCACGTTCTCGGACGACATCCGGCAGCTCTCCGGCTCGATCCTGCGCAACCCCGAGGTGGTCGAGGTGGCGCCCCGCAACACGGCGGCGGAGAGCGTGCGGCAGCTCGTGTACCCGGTCGACCGCGATCGCAAGGAGGCCCTGCTCGCCCACCTCATCGCCAAGGAGGGCTGGCGGCAGGTGCTGGTCTTCACCCGCACGAAGATCGGCGCGACGCGGCTGGCCACCTACCTCGACCGGCGCGGGCTCGAGGCGGTCGCGATCCACTCCGACCGTTCGCAACCGGAGCGCACCAAGGCGCTCGAGGGATTCAAGACCGGCGAGATCCGGGTCCTCGTGGCCACCGACGTCGCCGCCCGCGGCCTCGACATCGAGGACCTCCCGCACGTCGTGAACTTCGAGCTGCCATGGCAGGCCCAGGACTACATCCACCGGATCGGTCGCACGGGCCGGGCCGGAGCCAGCGGGGACGCCGTCAGCCTCGTCTCGATCGACGAGGCCGACCTGCTGCGCGGCGTCCAGCGCCTGCTCAAGCGAGCCATCCCGTGGACCGTCGAGGAGGGCTTCGTGCCGGATCGGAACGCCGAGCCGCAACCCCTTCGGGGCGGTCCGTCGTCAGACGGCCAGCGACCTCGTGGGCACCACTACCCACATCGCAGCGACTCGCGCGGCCGTTCGCGGAGCGGCGCCCGCAGCTAGCGGGGCCGCGCTCAGGCCGGGGCGCCGGCGAGGGTCAGGAACTGCGCCCCCGGGAAGAAGAACCCGAGGTCGATGTCGGCCGCGACCCGATCGACGGCATACCGGTTCACGTAGGCGTGGGCCCGCTCCACGCGTCCACTCGCCGGATACCCCTCGAGGGCGATCCGGACGTCGCGCAGGAGGACCTGGGGACCGCCCGGCCGCGACAGCGCGCGGCCAGGATCGAAGCCCGGGATCGTCGGCAGTTCCCCGGTGACCCGAAGCGGACCGAGGGTCAGTTCCACGCTGTGCCAGGACGCGTGGATCGGCAGGTCGGCGGCCTCGGGGCACAGGACGAGCACGTCGTCCGGATCGAGGCGCAGGCGGGCCTGGCGGTCGGCCGGCCCGCCGGCGAAGGCATGCCCAACGGCGCGCTCGAGGTCCAGCGGGCCGGCCAGCCAGGATTCGGGGCCGGACGTCGCCGGGTCGAGCGATCCGGTCACCACCCCCGTCTCGGTGTAGGCCTCGATCTGCATCGCATCTCCCCCTGCGGTCCGGCAAGGGTGCCCGACCGGCACGGGCCGCGATAGCCCCATCGGTACGGGCACGACCCGGCGGTGGTACCGGAGGGGCGGAATTCCGGTTCCTCGCGGCACCGGCTGCTGCGTCGCGGGATCGGCCGGGTGCCCGGCCGGATCGTCAGCCGGGCGACAGACCCGCTCCGATCGACGCGGGAGCAGCGATGGCAAGGAGATGCTCGAGCACGATCGTCGGGTCGAAGCGGCTCTCGTTGGTCGTCACGGCGATCGCGATGCCGGCGTCCGGGAACCAGCGAACCACGCTCCGGGCCCCCACGAGACGACCGGAATGGCCGTAGGTCGGTCGCCCATCGATCGGATAGGACTGGACGCCGAGGCCGTACGGCGCGGCGGGCGTGAGCTGCGCCACCCGGGCGGCATCGTCCAGCATGGCCGCCAGGCTCTCCCGTGACAGCACGTACCCGCCGTAGAGGGCACGCGCCCAGCGAACCAGGTCGGCCGGGGTCGCGGCCATCGACCCGGCGGCTCCGGCCGCCGTGGTGAGGGCCGTGAACGGCCGGACCGACGTCCCATCGCCGACGTCGGTGGGGACCTCGCTGCGGGAGGCCGAGCGATAGCGGTACGAGGTGGGCAGCTCGCCGGTGGGTGGTTCGACGCCCTGGTAGAAGGCCGAGGCCAGGCCCAGGGGGCCGAGGAACCGACGGCGGTACTCGTCGGCGAGGGTCGCCCCGGAGCGAGCCTCGGCGATGAGGCCGAGGAGCACGTAGTTCGTGTTGGCGTAGTGGTAGCCGGCCCCGGGTGCCCCGACGGGACGCCCGGCGTAGGACAGGCTCCGGGCCGGCGTCCAGACGGCCGTGGGATCGGCCCTGACGGCTCGATCCAGCTCGCGACTGACCAGGAAGTCCCCGAGGCCGCTCGTATGGTCGAGCAGCTGCCGGATCGTGATGCGCGGGTCGAGCGGGGCACTCCCGACCACCATTCCCGGCAGGTAGCGCACCGCGGGATCATCGATGCCGAGTCGGCCGTCGTCGACGAGCGCGAGGATCTCCGCAGCCAGGAAGGTCTTGCTGATGGAGGCCACGGCGAATGGGGTCGACACGTCCAGCGGCCGTGCGGTGGCGAGGTCGGCGACCCCGGCGGTGCCCGCCCACAGGCTGCCGTCGGGGAAGAGCACGGCGGCGCTGATGCCCGGGGCGGCGAGCGCGGACCGACCTTGGTCCAGCGCCGCCTGGAGCCGCTCGGGAATCCCGTTCCGCCGGGCATCGGCTGGCACGAACGCGCTGTTGGCGCGCGACCCTGGCGCTGCCGGGGCCGTCGGCTCAGGGGTCGCCGAGGCGCCGGCCGACGCCGACGGCGCTCCCGACGGGGTGGCACCGGCATCCGGCGTGGCGGTCGCATTCCAGGGGAGCGTCGGCCCGCCCGGCAGGGCGACGGCCGCGACGGCACCCGTGGCGATCGACACGGCGGCGAGGGCGACGACGATGAGGGCTCGGCGCAGGACCGGTCTCCTTCGTGCGTTCGATGGTTGCGGGTGGGACGATACCGCGGCCGGCGGCGTAGTCCCCGCGCTGCGGTGTCCACGCGCACCAGCAACAGGAGAGCGACCGCCCTGCGTCGAATCGGTGGCGGAATGTCGTCGTCGGAGCGACGCTCAACGACGACGAATTCGGCCATAGCATCCCGCAGGATTCTTCGGCGAAGCGGGCTGAGTGTCAGATCCGGGATCCGCAGATGGCGCGCTGATCCGCAGTGGCACCTGACGCGGACGAGCCGATGAAACCGAACGGCTGTTCTGTTGGCCCCCGAGCTGGTAGGCTCCGGCCGTGGAACTGCGACATGGCCAAAGAGGCCAAGATCGTCAGGATCGACGAGCCCATCGCCGCGGCGGGCTATCCCCACTCGTTCGTGCAGTTCGAGGACGTTTGGCTCGGAACCGACGGCAAGACCGACGGGATCGGGCGAGACCCGTATGCCCGAGTCGACTCGCCGGCTCTCGACTCCCAAAGCAGAGGCCCACCGCGCTACACGAGGTGGCGCACTGGGAAGTTGGCCACGAGGACAATCCTGCGTCTGCTGCCAACTCGGCATCTCCGACTGCGAGGTCCTGAAGGCCGACGCCGAGCGCCTCCGGCTCGTCGCTGAGTGCGTCCAAGGCCGAATTGGGGATTGACTTCCCGTCCGGAAGATCGAACATTTCTAAACCAACTGTCGAGAGAGCGGGGATGGAGGGGCGACGTGAGGAGGCGTTCAATCGTGGCCGTCGTGGCGGCGGCCGCCTTGCTCACCGGCGGCGGCGGCATTCACGGCCCGCATGTTGCGAAAGCGGTCGTGTGTTTCAAGGAGTGGACTGGGAACGACGCCTCTACCTCGGCCTTTTCTGACGGCGGGAAGATGGCCTGGAGGGCGCGCTCGATGTCAGCGACCGACACGGGCAGCGGTGGGTTTTCGGCCCAGGTTCTCTGGGTAGGCACGAACAACAGTTCGGACACGTTGCGCTGGGTTGAGGCCGGTATCACGCAAGGCTGGCAGGGAGCGAACATCCTCACCGCCTATACCGCCCATGGCGACTACTCCGTGACCCCCCACATCTACGCAGAACATCGCTGGACGAGCCCGTCGATTACGCCGGGCGACCTCTACACGTTCGCGGGTTTCTACAACACCACGAACACGTACCGAACCACCATCAATACCAACGCAAATTCCTGGGACTGGTCCGGGCACACCTCGGGAACCAATTCGTGGTCCGGGGGGTCTGAGAGTACGTGTGGCCCTACGGGCGTCGTCAGTAACACGTATGTCTCTGTCAACCAATACCGTCGCTCGACGGACCACGTTTACGTCAATGCAGCTGTCGGTTCCTTATTCACCGACGTAGACGGAGGGTCGGCATGGTGCTCGTCGCCGGTGACGTTCCGGTATTGGCTGAACAACGGCACGACAGGGTGTTCGTGATGCGAGATAAGAGCTGCTCGATGGCTCGCGTAAGGGGGGGCTTGGTGATGACGTCCGTCCGATCGACTTCGCCGGAGGTTCGCCTTACGCGCAACGCCGCGAGTGGCGTGCGTTCAGTTGTTCTTGCTTTGATGGGTGTCGCCTTCGTCGCCGGTGCGTTCTATGCGATCGGAGCACTGACCGCGCGGGGCGGAGCGGCGAGCTACGTACTAAACGAGACGGTGTCGTCGCACGTCATGTCGCCGGCGGCTGTCGCGGACAAGGTCACAAAACAGTTGGCAACCATGGGTACCGCGACGCCGAAGATCCTCAGCCTAACGGTGACTACGGGCGATCGTGTCACCGATTTCCAGGCGGACGCCGGGAAGCCGCAGGCCGGTTCCGCGGAAGCAAGCGCGGTCGTGTGGCTCGTCCGCGCTGAGGGGTCGTTTGTTGGAATGAGGGTCCCGCCGGGTGCAAAGCCGATTACGTCCACGACGGGCTACTTCCTGATCGACGACGCGACAGGAGAAGTCGTCGGCATGGGGATGCCATGAGAACGTTTGCGGCGGACCCTTGGGGGGCGTGACTTCGACTGCCCAGGGCGAGATGGGGCGATCTTCGGTAGCAGCGAAATCGAACCCGCTCGTGGTAGGGCGACCAGTGGCCATAGGTGCCGTCGAGCTGGATCGCTGACGGCCGATGCCCTTGTGTCGGGGCAGGGCGGGCGAAACACGCCCTGGGTCGGTTTCCGCCCGGGCCTGTCCTTCGCGATAGAGGTAGAGGCGTTCATGTGAGCGCGCCACCATCCGGCGCGGACGTGTCATCTACAGCGCCACGCTCCGGGGCGTGGCCGAACTCCCCAACGGCCTACTCGCCGACCGCGACCGCGCTTAGGGCAACGACCGCTTGGCGTGCGTGGGATCATTCGTCTGCGAGGCAGCGATCCAACCCCGATCTCGGTTGGATCTGTCGGGCATTTCCCCACCGATTCTACGCACGGCGAGAGCGACGTATGACGAATGCACCGAGTGCCTGATCCGGCAACCATTGGGGCGGCGGCCCTCCTCCGCGCCGTTGGGCTCCTCCCGGACGGGCCGCAGCGATGGGGGCGTCCCATCACGAGCAAGGCGCCGGGCGTCTACGTCGTCGAGCTGGCGGCTCCCCTGCCTGCAGCGCCGCTCGAGCTGACGCGGATCGGCAAGTGGGTGGAGCGGCTCCCCGAGCTGCGGCTCGACGGCGAGCGGCCCACCTCGCGGCAGGTGGCGGCGCGCCTTGCCTCGCTCTGGCTGCCTGGTGCGACGGTCCTCTACGCGGGTGCGACGAGTGGGAGCGTCGGCGGCCGCGTCCTGGCGCTGGCCCATCACGTGCTCGGCGACCGTCGGCCGCACGCCGACGGCCAGTGGCTCCACGCGCTCCGAAGCCTCGACGATGCGCGCGTCTGGTGGGCAGAGACCGCCAGCCCCGAGGAATATCTCGATGGCATCCTTGATGCCTTTGCAGCTGCCGCGGCGGGCGATGGATTGGCCGATCGCCCGTCCGACGCGCTCCTGCTCCCGTGGGCCAACATGCGGCGCCCCACCGGCGAGCGGCAGGCTCACGGCCTCACGGGCACGATCGCACCGGACACCGCACCGGCTCCTCCGCCGCCGGCCGGGACGCGCATCACCGTCCACCCGGATGGGGTCGCCGACGGCGCGGATCCGGATCGGCGCGGGACCGGGACGGTTCGTCGGGCGCCCCGTGTCGCCGGGTCGGTGCCGGGGCCGCAGCGGCGAACGACGACGGCCGACGGCGGCGCGATCGCCAGGGGCGGCGCCGGCCTGGGAAGCGCCGGGAAGATCGAGCCGGTGCCGATGACCGCGGACGGGCTCGCCCGCCTTGAGGCCGAGTTGCACGACCTGACCCAGGTCCGCCGCCCCGGGGTGGTGGCGAGGATCAAGGCGGCACGGGAGCTCGGCGACCTCAAGGAGAACGCCGAGTACCAGGCGGCCCGCGAGGAGCAGTCCTTCCTGGAGGGCCGTGTCCGGCTGCTCGAGGAGCGCCTCCGGCACGCGGTTCTCATCGAGGAGACGGGCTCCGGCCGGGCGACGCTCGGGTCGACGCTGGTGGTCGAGCTCGACGGCACCCGGACGACCTACGTCCTGACCGGGTCCGCCGATGCCGACCCCGCGAACGGCCGGATCAGCACGTCCTCGCCGGTCGGCGCCGCCTTCGTGGGCGCCGTTGCGGGGGCGGACGTCGACGTGCGGACACCGCGCGGCACCGCCCGCTACCGGGTGATCGAGGTTCGGTAGCATGGGCCACCCGGGGCGTTGATTCCAGGAGGTTCATGATCGTGCCGCTCGCTTCGTCGGGAAGGCCCAGCGCACTCGTCCGGCTCGGCCTCGTCGTCCTGCTCGTCGTCGCGGGCTGTGGAGGTGCCGCCACACCGGCTCCGTCCTATCCGGCCGGAGCCGTGGTCCTGACCGCCAAGAACCTCCAGTTCGACACGCAGGAGATCCGGGTCAAGGCGGGCACCGACGCCACGATCGTGTTCGTGAACCGCGACAGCGACGTCCACAACCTCGCGATCCGCACCGAACGCGGCTTCGATGGCGACCTGGTGTTCCGCAACGACCCGGTCGGCTCGTCGACGATCGTCCTCGACATCGGCGTGCTCCAGCCCGGGACGTACTACTTCCTGTGCGAGGTGCACCCCTCGATGACCGGGACGGTGTTCGCCTACTGAGGCACGGTCGTCAGTCGCCGAGGGCCTCGAACAGGCCCGGCGTCCCACCGGCGTGCCAGAACACGACCCGGCGGCCGTCCCAGCGGCCCGCTCGAACCCCATCAACAAGCGCCGCAAGGGCCTTGGCCGTGTAGATCGGGTCCACGAGGATCCCCTCGGCGCGGGCCAACAGTTCCGCGGCGGCCGCCCCTGACCCCGTCGGTCGGCCGTACCCGCCGCCCAGCCAGCGATCGTCGAGACGCACGTCACCATCAGGAACCGTCTGGCCGGTGAGCGGCGACAGCGCGTCGAGGCTGGCCCGGATCGCCGCGCGCTGTCCGGCCGCGTCATGCGCCACGACCACGCCCTCGACCTCGGTGGCCGATCCGAGGAGCCGCAAACCGGCGAGGATGCCGGCATGCGTCCCGCCGGTCGCGACCGGCAGCACGAGGGCATCGGGAGTTCCGCTCGCGGCCGCCTGCCACTGCTCGAGGAGTTCCCCGGCCGCGAACACCTGGCCCGCGACGCCGGGCATGCCGGTGCCACCCACCGGGATCACGTACGGTCGGTGTCCCGCGGCGCGGAGGTCAGCCACAAGCCGGGTGAGCGCCGCCGTCCGTGCGTCGCGATCGGCTGAGGCGAGCTGGTGCACCGTCGCCCCGAGGAGTGCGTCGAGCCGGGGACCGATTGCGCCCTCCACGGCGGGCCCGGAGAGGACGACGTGGACTTTGAGTCCCGCCCGGGCGCCGGCTGCCGCGGTGAGCCGGCAGTGGTTGGACCAGCGCCGCCCGGCCGTCACGAGGGTGTCCGCGCCCTCGGCCAGGGCCGCACCGACGAGGAATTCGAGGTTGCGCAGCTTGTTGCCGCCGAACGCGAGCGGCAGCAGGTCCTCGCGCTTGATCCACAGCTCCGCCCGATCGCCGAGGGCGTGCTCGAGGCGTTCGAGCCGGGCCAGGGGGCTCGGGAGCTCGTGGAGGCGGAACCGGGGCAGGGCCTCGAGCGCGGGCGTCACGCCCCGATGGTAGTCGGGTGCTAGGCTCGGCCGATGGACGGATCGGCGGCGCAGCGCCGCACCCTGTATCGGGACGCCGCCCTCGCGGACGGGCGCTCCGACCGCCTGCAGCTCGGCGTGAGCCTGCTCGTGGAGGACGGGCGCATCGCCTGGCTGCGTCCCGCCGACGACGAGGGCGACCCGGGCAGCAACCATGACCTCGAGATCGTCGACGCCGGCGGCGCGACCATCGTGCCGGGGATGGTGGACGGCCACAGCCACGTGACGCTCCCGGGCGGCTCCCATTGGATCGCCCGGGTGAGCGATCCGCCCGAGGTGCTGCTGGACGTTGCTGAACGCAACGGCCGGCTCCTGACCGGCGCCGGCGTGCGGTGGGCCCGTGACGTCGGCGCCCCGAGGGTGTCGGCATCGCCGGGCGCCGCGCCGCGCGCCCTGAGCCTCGACGTCCGCGATCGATGGCAGTCGCGCCCGGAGATGCCCCACCTGCGCGCGGGTGGTACGTGGCTCGATCGGGCTGGGACGTTTCCGCCGGAACTCCACGCCGTCGCCGCGTCGACGGCCTCGGAGCTCGTCGCCAATGCGGCGATCCAGCTCGACGAGGGTGCCGACTTCCTCAAGCTCTACCTCGACGGCCCGGACCCGGCCGAATCGCCCTGGACTGCGGACGAGGTCGGCGCCGTCGTGGCCATGGCCCACGGCCGCGGTGCCCGCGTCACGGCACACGCCGGGGGCCTCAACGGGGCCCGGGCCGGGGTGCGCGGCGGCGTGGATGCGATCGAACACGGCTTCGAACTCGACGCCGAGCTGGCCGCCGAGATGGCGGCGCGGGGCACCTTCCTCGTGACGACGCTCGCGGTGATGCGGTCGTGGCAGACATTCGCCGTGACCACGACCCAGGAGCGATTCGCCGGCGCCCCAGGTCGGGCCCGCATCGCCGAGGAGCAGGCCCGGGCGGAGGAGAGCGTGCGGCTGGCCCGGGCAGCCGGTGTTCGTATTGCCGCCGGAACCGATTTCGGCGGGGGTTCGCTCCGCGCCAACCAGCTGGCGTGGGAGGTCGAGTCACTCGTGGCGGCGGGCCTGGAGCCGTGGGAGGCGCTCGCGGCAGCCACGTGGCGAGGCGGCGAGCTCCTCGGCGAGGCCACGGCCGGTGTCGTTGCCGAGGGCGGTCCGGCCGACTTCCTGCTCGTGCACGGCGACCCGCTCTCGGAGCCCGCGTCGCTCTGGCGGGTCTGGCGGGTGGCCTGGGCCCCCTGACGGCAGGAGGCCGACCTCTCGGGGTGGCCGGGAGGGCCGACGCGGGCCCGTCCGGTCCCTATCATCGCGGCATGGCCATCCGGATCACGCCCGCCCAGCGCCAGACCTCGATCGGCCAGCACGCCGACATGGAGCGATCCATCGGCGTCTCGTCCGGCGTCGCCGGTTCGGTCGGGTTGTACTCCTCGGTCGTCACGACCCAGCCCGGGTCGAAGACCCGGATCCACCACCACGGCCCCTGCGAGACGTCGATCTTCATCCTGTCGGGCCATGCCCGGTTCACGTTCGGACCCACGGGCCTCGAGGAGGCATTCGCGGCCGAGGCCGGCGACTTCGTCTACATCCC
>CAZVDO010000003.1:24641-28626 GCA_964625345.1 uncultured Anaerolinea sp.
CGGCTCCCTTGCGCCCGCCCCCCGACGGCGCGCCCCCGGGCTGAGCGCGATGGTCACGCCTCCGGCACCCGATTCGGGAGCGGCCGTGCACTCTCCGTGGGTCGGCCGACGGCTGCCGGACCTGCTGGCCGAGCATGGCCTCGCCGGTGCCGTCGAGGCACCCTTCCCGAACGACGGCTGGTCCGGAGCAACGCTCACGACCCTGGCCGGGCCCGATGGGCGCTACGTCCTGAAGCGCACCTCGTGGGCCCAGGACTGGATCGCCCGCTCGACCCGCGACCACAGCCTGCGCGAGGCCGTGCTCGCGGCCGACCCGGTCCCGATGGCGAACGGCCTCGCCTCGGCGCACCTCGGCGCGGCGTCCGACGGAACGGCGGCGGCCATCCTCATGCCAGACCTGTCCGCGTGGCTCGTCCCCTGGGACCGACCGGACGGGACGGCGATCGTCGCCTCCGAAGAGGTGGTGGAGCGGGCCATCGACGCCATGGCCCGGATCCATGCGATGCCCTGGACGACACTCCGGCCCGGACGCGACGGCCGGGCGTGGCCGTGGTGTCCGCTGACGGAACGCGTGCAGCTGCTGTCGAGGCCGGCCGCCGAGCGCTACCGGTCCGGGGGCGTCTGGGTCGGCGAGCGATTCCTGCGGGGCTGGGACGCATTCGACCGATACGCACCCGCGCCGGCACGCAGCCTGGTCCGCGACCTGGCCGCAGATCCCGGGCCCCTGCTCGCAGCGCTGGCGCGCCTGCCCGCCACTGGCCTCCACGGGGACCTGAAGCTGGCCAACCTCGCGCTGCTCCCGGACGGCCGAGCCGCGGCCATCGACTGGCAGCTCACGACGTTCGCGCCGATTGCCGTAGAGCTCGGGTGGTTCGTCGTCTCGAACGTGGCCCAGCTGCCCATCCCGCCCGATGCGGTGTTCGAGCGTCACGCGCGAGCGCTCGTCGACCTCGGCGGCGCTTCGACACTCGGCGACCCGGCGGCGCAGCGGGACCTCGCCATCCTCGTGGGCCTGCTGCTGCGCGGCTGGCGCAAGGGCCTCGACGCCGAAGCCGGCGCCTCGCTCCCGACGGGTCGACGTGCCGACGAGGACCTTCGATGGTGGGGCGAGGAGGCGGTGGAGGCCGCACGTCGGCGACTGTAGGTCGAGGAGGGAACCGTGCCAAAGCAGGTCATCAGCAATGCGGACGTGCCGCCCAGCACGCTGCCGTTCAGCCAGGTCGTGGAAGCGAACGGGTTCGTGTTCGTGGCCGGCCAGGTCGGGAACGTGCCCGGGACGGGAGTGCGGGCGCCGGGCGGGATCGAGGCGGAGACCCGCCAGATGCTCGAGAACGTGGCCGCGATCCTGCGTGCGGTCGGGCTCGGCCTCGACGACGTCGTGCAGTCGACCGTGTACCTGCGCGACTTCGGGGACTTCGCCGCGATGAACGGCGTCTACCGGTCGTATTTCCCCACCGATCCGCCGACTCGGGCCACGGTGGGCGTCAGCGGCCTCGCATCGGACTACCAGGTCGAGATCGTGGTCGTGGCCGCCCGCTGACCCGAGAGTCGATTCCGTCGAGGGTTGCGGGGAGCGAGGCCAGACGCCGCTGCGGCGCGGTCAGTCGTTGCGGAACCGCCTCGGCGCCGAGGTCAGTCGTTGACGACGAACTCGTCGACGGCGATGGTCTCGCGGCCCGGGGTCCCGACCACCTCGATCGTGATCGTGTGCGTCCCGAGGCGATCGAAGTGCATGTGGAAGATGTCCGCGCGCGGCCGGTAGGAGTTCGAGAAGACGTCGACCGTGTCGACGAGCTCCTCGTCCACGTAGATCTTCGCCTGGCCTCGGGTCGGTCCGACCGGCCCGACCCAGGTGATCGACGTGCCGGTGAACGTGAACCAGGTGGTCGCGCCCTCCTCGATGGCGTAGCGGACCTGGCCGCCGTTGTAGCGGGCGTACTGCGCCTCACCCCAACCGCCCGAGAAGTGGATGTAGCGGCTGGATTCGTCGAAGACCTGGCGCGCGAGCGCGGGCTCGACGGGCTGCGGCGGCGGCGCGGGCGCGGCGCGCGACGGGAGCAGCGGCGCACCCATGAGGGCAAGGATCTTGTTGACGTACTTCCGGGAGTAACTCGACCAGTGGGCGGGGTCCGGGTCGCCGCTCCCCGTCAGCCACCAGTGGGCGACGGACGGCCAATTGCCCAGCCAGTCGTAGAGCGCCGTGAGCTTGTGGCGGGCGACCGTTTCCTGGTTCTCCGGCGTGGGGGGTGCGCTGGCGTCACCGAGGTACTTGCGACTCCACGCGGTCCAGTTGGACGGCAGGATCTGGTACTTGCCGATGGCCCCCGACGTGCCGTTCACCGCGTCGTACCGACCGTGCGACTCGACCTGCCCGAGGGCGGCCATGAACCGGTCGATGTTCGGTGGATCGATCGCCTCGGCGACCGGCACGACGAACCCGACGAGGAGCGCAGCGGTGATCAGGGCGGTGGCAGCCGCGCGAGCGCGGCCGGGCACTTCGGGCAATAGTCCTCCTCCAAGAGGGCTCGGTAGCGCGGAGGACGAGGATAGCGGCGCGGCGCCTTGTTGGGCAAGCGACGGACCAGCCGCAGGCGCGCGTCGGCGGTTTTGGGGCGGTGACACCG
This sequence comes from uncultured Anaerolinea sp., assembly GCA_964625345.1. GTDB lineage: Bacteria > Chloroflexota > Limnocylindria > Limnocylindrales > CSP1-4 > UBA5189. Next base: position 27,266 of record CAZVDO010000003.1, read on the forward strand.
GGGCACGTCGTGTCGGCCGCGCACCGCGTCGGCCGCGCACCGCGTCCACCGTCGGCCGAGCGTCAGCCGACGGCGGCCTCGACCGATCGCAGGAACGCCGCAACGCGATCCAGGACGTCACCAAGGACCGGTTTCAAGGTGTGACCGAGCCGCGGGTACGTCACGAGTTCGGCGGTCGTGAGGAGCGGGACGGCGGCCCGCAGGAGCGCAATCCGCGCAAACGGATCCGCTTCGCCGGACAGGAGCAGCACCGGGCAGCGGATCGCGGGCCAGTGGGCGATGCGGGCGGCGGTTCGCTCCGGCGCGCCCGGTGGGTGGAGCGGGTAGCTGAACAGGACCAGCGCGGCGTACTCCGTGCCCGGGTCGGCGGCCGCGAGGCTGGCCACGCGGCCGCCGTAGGAGTGCCCCCCGACCGCGATGCGGCGCGGCCCGCCCCCGCCACCCCGATCGGGAACGGCTGCCCGCCAGGCCGGCACGGCATCCTCGGCGCGACGCTTCGGCAGATTGACCGCCACGGACGGGACGCCCCGCGCCTCGAGCCCGGCCACGAAGGGGGCCATCGAGGCCGCGGAGCCGCTCGCCCCGTGGCCGAGGTGGATGGTCAGGTCGAGGCGGTCCGTCGGCATGTTCGCGAGCGTACCCGGCGCGGCCGGCCGCGGCTATCCTCTCGCGATGACTGGCGACGTCGGCGACGGGGTGGATCGCTGCTGGTGGGCCCGCGGCGATCGGCCGGACGCCCGGATGCAGGCCTACCACGACGACGAATGGGGCACGCCGGTCTCGAGCGACCAGGAGCTGTTCGAGCGCCTGATCCTCGAGTGCTTCCAGGCCGGCCTGTCCTGGTCGACCATCCTGAACAAGCGCGAGGCGTTTCGCGCGGCATACCGCGGCTTCGAGCCCGCCGTCGTGGCCCGCTTCGATGACGGGGACGTGGCCCGGCTCATGGCCGATGCGGGCATCGTGCGCAACCGGGCCAAGATCGCCGCGTCGATCGGCAACGCGCAGGCGTTCCTCGTCGCCTCGGACGAGGCCGGCGGCTTTGCGGGCTATCTGCATCGATTCGCGCCACCCCCGCCACGGCGCCTCCCGGACACGGCGACGGGCGCCGACATCCCGGTGACGACCCCGGCGTCGGACGCCCTTTCGAAGGACCTCCATCGACGAGGGTTCCGGTTCGTCGGGTCGACCATCGTGTACGCGTTCATGCAGAGCATCGGACTCGTCGACGACCACGTGCCCGGCTGCTTCCGCTACCGAGGGACGGCCTGACGACGGGCGCCCCGATCGAGCCCAGGGACGCCCAGGCCCGCGAGTCCCGCCGCGCTACAGCTCGCGACGGCGCAGCGACCAGGTCGCGAGGA
>CAZVDO010000003.1:28726-74827 GCA_964625345.1 uncultured Anaerolinea sp.
CCGCGAGTCCCGCCGCGCTACAGCTCGCGACGGCGCAGCGACCAGGTCGCGAGGACGAGCACCGCGCCGAGCCAGGCCGCCGCCCAGGCGAGGAACGCGGGCGACGGTGGCGTTGCGGCGAAGAACGGGTTCGCCGCGGCAAGCGGCTGGGATCGGGCCGCAGCGATGACGAGGGGCGGTTCGAGGCCGTAGATCACGCCCCGCCACAGGCCGTCTGCGGGCAGGACGAGGCGCCCGATCGTGCCGATGAACTCCAGGTTGATGCTGGGATCCGCCGCCGAGAGGGCGATCCCGACGCGCTCGATCGCGCCGGCCATCCAGGTGAGCCCGAACAGCACGACGGTGACGGCGCCACCCGCGATCGGCGGCAGCCGCGTCGACAGGAGCAGGCTGAACGCGAGCACGAGCACGCCCTCGGCGGCCATGAACGCGACCGGGAGGAGGATGGCCGGCGGCGTGTACCCCGAGATCTGGGAGACCACGAGGATCGCGACCGCGGACGCGCCCGCGCCATACGCGACCAGCACCACCGAGAGCCCGAGGAACCGCCCCATGAGGTACGCGCTCCGCCGAATCGGACGGGCCAGGATCGCCAGGGCAATGCCGGATTCGAGGTCGGAGGCCACGGCGGGCGCGCCCAGGAACGCCGCTGTCATCGCGAGCACGAAGCTGAACTGGAAGGCGATGAGGATGAGGAGCTGGGAGATCGCGAAGTGGAGGGCGACCTCCGAGTTGCCGCTGGCCCGGTAGTCGGCGACGAGGCGCGAGACGCCGAGACCGACGAGGGCCACGGCAAGGACAGCGAGCCCGACGAAGACCCACAGGATCCGCCGCCGGGCGGCCTCCCCGATCGTGAGCCGCGCGATCGTGATCATGCGGCGGACCCCGTGTTTCGCTTGTCCCCGGCACGCTCCCCCGCGACGAGCTCGAGGAAGCGCTCCTCGAGGGATTCACGGCTCGCGGCTACCTCGCGGATCCGGACGCCCCGGGCGACGAGGGCAGCGACGAGGTCCGGAATCCGGTCGGCATCGAGATCGTCGGCGACGAGATCCGTGCCCTCGACGTGGAGCCCGCCGAACCCGACGAGGTCCGCGATCGCGCCCTCTCCCAGCCCCTCCGTCCCGACCCGCACCGAGCGCCGCCCGAGGATGGCATCGAGCCGGCCCTCGGCGATGACCCGCCCGCGATCGACAATGGCCACTCGATCGCACACCTGCTCCACCTCGGTCAGGAGGTGGGAGTTGAGGAAGACCGCCGCGCCCCGGTCGCGAGCGGTTCGCAGGATCGCCCGGACGTCGATCCGCCCGATCGGGTCGAGGGCCGAGGTCGGCTCGTCGAGGATCACCAGCGCCGGGTCGCCGAGGAGCGCGACGCCCAGGCCGAGGCGCTGCTGCATGCCCTTGGAGAAGCCGCCGGTCTGGTGGTGCGCGCGGTCCGCGAGCCCGACGAGCTCGAGGACGTCGTCGAAGGCGGCCTTCCGACCGGGTTCGGGCAGCCCGATGAGGTCGGCATGGAGCGCGAGGAGTTCCCGGGCGGTCAGCCACGGCTGGTACCGGAACAGTTCCGGCAGGTACCCGATGTGCCGGCGTGCCTCGCGGTCGCCGAGTGGTGCCCCGAGCACCGTCCCCGTGCCACCGGACGGGCGCGCCAGGCCGAGCAGCAGCTTGACCGTCGTGGTCTTGCCCGCGCCGTTCGGCCCGAGGAACCCGAAGATCTCGCCGGGCCCGACCGTCATCGTCAGGTCGGCGAGCGCATCGATGCGGCCGTAGCGCTTGCGGAGGCCGTCGACGGCAACGACGGGAGGAAGTGGCGCGGACATCGTCGCCCATCGTGCCACGCTAGGTGGCACAGGGTCGCCCGAGGATGGCCCCATGACGCACATCGAATGCCCGTCCTGCGACCAGCCGGTGGTCCTCGAGGCCACCCTGCCGGACACGGCGACCTGCCCCGAGTGCCTCGCGGCGTGGTCGTTCGCGGACCCGGAACCCGTCGACCTCGCGCTCGCGGCCTGACACGACTCGGGGCTCGGCCCCGGTGCGCCTCATCGCGACCAGGCGCGCCGTACCATCGGGGCATGGCCTCGATCGAGTTTCCCGACGCCGCGACCGATGCCGCGCTGCGGGAGGCGATCTGCGCCGCCGGGCGTCGCCTCGGCGCCCGGCGCCTCGTGGCTGCCACCGAGGGCAACCTGTCGGTGCGAATCGGGCCCGGGCTCCTGCTCACGACGCCGACCGGGCGCCGCAAGGACGAACTCCGGCCCGACGACCTTGCGATTGTGTCCCTCGACGAGGACGGCACCGGCTCGATCTCGGGGCCGCCGCCGAGCTCCGACATCGCCATCCACCGCGCCATCTACCGCGCCCGCCACGACGTGGCTGCCGTCGCGCACGCCCACCTGCCGTCCTCGATGGGCCTCACCCTGGCAGGCGAGGCGCCGGACCCGCTCGCGCTCCCGGAGACTGCGCTGTTCCTGCCGCGCCTCCCGTACGTCGCCTTCGGCGCCATGGGCTCGCGGGAGCTCGCGGGCCGGATCGCGGCGGCCCTGGCCGACGGGCCCGAACCCCTTCCCGGAGCCGCGCTCCTCGAACGCCACGGCGCGGTGGCCGTCGGGGCGTCCCTCGACCAGGCCATCGACCGGCTCGAGCTCGTCGACGTGCTGTGCGCGGCGTGGCGGGACGCACTGCTCCTGCGAACGGCACGGGGGGAATCCGGACTGCCCTCGTCGCTATGATTCGGGCGCCGCGCCGACGCCCCAGGCGTTCGGCCGGCGCGGCCCACTGCGGCCCACTGAGGCCCGGCCGGCGTGGCCCGCGACAGCCCGTTGCGGCTCACTGAGGGAGGGACATGGACATCCGGAAGTTGCTCGCCGAGGCGGTCGGCACGTTCGTCCTGGTCGGGATGGGATCGCTCGCGATCGTGTCCTCCGCGGTCCTGGGGGGCGGCCCCGTGCTCGTGGTGGTTCCCTTCGGCTTCGGGCTCGGACTGCTCGCCGCCATCGCGATCACGGGCCACATCTCCGGCGGGCACTACAACCCGGCGGTGACGCTGGGTGCGCTGCTCGACCGGCGGATCGAGATCGCCGACGCCATCGGCTACGTCATCGCCCAGGTGGTCGGCGCGGCGGCGGCATCGGCCATGATCCTCGTCGTCGCCGATCGAGCGACCGTGGCCGCCACCCGCAACCTGCCTTCGATCTCGGATAGCGGGGCATTCGTCGTCGAGGTTGCGCTCACCGCGATCTTCATCGCCGTCATCCTCACCGTGACCCGGCGCGCTGCCAACCACGCCGCGTTCGTGATCCCGCTGACGCTCGCGGCGGTCCACTTCGCCGGGATCCCACTGAGCGGTGCTTCGGTCAACCCGGCGCGGGCCCTCGGCCCGGCGCTCATCGCCGGCGACCTGACCTCGATCTGGATCTACCTCACCGCGCCGTTCGTGGGCGCGGTCGTCGGGTGGGTCGTGTTCCGCGTGCTCAGCGACGAAGCGTCGACCGAATAGCGGCGCCGACCGGCCGGGTCACTCCGACGGGGCAGGCCCGGCCGTCGCATCGGCAGGCAGCACGGGCAGCGCTCGCCCGCCCTCGGCCAGCCAGCAGGCGGCCTGGTGGCCGGCACCGACGTCGAAAGCCGGCGGTTCTTCCACGCGGCAGCGGTCGAAGGCGAGCGGGCAGCGCGGATGGAAGCGGCAGCCGCTCGGGACGTGCGCGGCATCGGGGGTCTCGCCCGTCAGGATCGTCCGCCGGGTGGTCCCGTCCCGGACGTCGGGCGTGGGCGAGACGCTCACGAGCGCGGCCGTGTACGGGTGGTGCGGCGAGCGGATGACCTCGGCGGCGGGGCCCACCTCCATCACGCGGCCGAGATAGAGCACGGCGATCCGGTCGGCGATGACCCACGCCAGTGACAGGTCGTGGGTGATGAACAGGTACGTGAGCCCGAGGTCCTTGCGGAGATCCATCATCAGGCGCAGGAGCTCGGTCCGGATCGACACGTCGAGCATGGACACGGGCTCGTCCGCGACGACCACCTGCGGACCCATCACGAGGGCGCCGGCGATCACCACTCGCTGGCGCTGGCCGCCGGAGAGCTCATGGGGGAACCGGGCGGCGAACTCCTCGGGCGGCCGGAGGCCCGCCGCGTCCAGTGCCGCGAGGACGCGCTGGCGCAGCGCCGTGGCGTCGCCGGCCATGCCGTTCACGATGAGGGGCTCCGCCACGAAGTCGAAGATCGACTGGCGCGGGTTGAGCGTCTCGTAGGGATCCTGGAAGACGATCTGGACCCGCCGGCGATAGTCGCGCAGGCGAGAGACGCCCCAGAGGTCGGAGACATCCTCGCCGTCGAGCAGGATCCTGCCCCCGGTCTGTCGCGTGAGCTTGACGATGACCCGGCCGATCGTCGTCTTGCCGCTGCCGGATTCGCCCACGAGCCCGAGGACCTCGCCCCGCCGGAGCTCCAGGCTGACGCCGTCGACCGCGCGCACCACGCCCGCCTGCCTGCCCGCGATCCGATCGCTCCACGAGCCCCGGACCGGGAAATCGACGTGGAGGTCCTCGATCGACAGCACGGGGGCTGGCGGCACCGCGTCGGATCCCACCGCCCCCTCCGTCGCGAGGGAGGACGCCGGCTGCGACCGCTCGACCGTCATGCGCCCGCCCCCACGGCGTCGGATGGCAGCGCAACCGGCGTGCCGTCGCTGCCCGCCGGGTAGTGGTGACAGGCGACCCGGACCCCGTCATCGAGCGTGACCTCGGCCGGGACCTCGGTCGTGCAGATCGCCATGGCAACGGGGCAGCGCGGCGCGAACCGGCACCCGGGCGGCGGGTTGCGCAGGTCGGGCGGCGACCCGGGGATCGTCTCGAGCGCGCGCCGATCCGCGTGCAGGTTCGGGATCGCGCCGAGCAGCTTCTGCGTGTACGGGTGGCGCGGGTGGTCGAAGATCTCGGCCACCCGGCCCTCCTCCGCAATCCGGCCGGCGTACATGACCATCACGCGATCGCACGTCTCGGCAATCACGGACAGGTCGTGGGTGATGAGGATCAGCGACAGGCCGAGCTGCGCCCGGAGCCGCTCGAGGAGCTCGAGGATCTGCGCCTGGATCATCACGTCGAGGGCCGTGGTCGGCTCGTCGCCGATCACCACCGCGGGATCGCAGGCGAGGGCCATGGCGATCATCGCGCGCTGGCGCATGCCGCCGGACAGCTCGTGCGGATAGGCCCGCCCGCGGGCCCGCGGGATGCCCACGAGCTCGAGGAGGTCGCCGGCCCGGCGGCGCGCCTCCCGGCGGTCGATGCCCAGCCGCTGCACGATCGGCTCGGCGATCTGGTCGCGGATCCGGTGGACCGGGTTGAGCGCGTTCATCGCGCCCTGGAACACGAGGGCGATCTCCCGCCAGCGGTACCGCCGCAGGCCCACCTCGGTGCGCCCGGCCAGGTCGATCCCGTAGAGCTTGATGCTCCCACTCACCGTCCGGGCATTCGCCGGGAGCAGGCCGACCAGGGACAGCGCGGTCGTGGTCTTGCCGCAGCCCGATTCGCCGGCGATCCCGAGGGCCTCGCCCCGCTCGAGCCGGAAGCTCACCCCGTCGACGGCGTGGACGGTGTCCCGACCCAAGGAGAAGTACGTCCGGAGATCCTCGACCTCCAGAAGCGGGGCATCGGGATCGGCGGCCTTGGGCAGCGTCCGCTCCGTGGATGTCGTCATCCGCGGGCCCTCCGTCGGGGGTTGAGCAGGTCGTCGAGGGCGCCGCCGACGAGCGTGAAGGCGAAGACGACGAGGACGATGCAGATGCCCGGCGGCAGGAAGTCCCACCAGGCCAGGAGGCCGGGCGCGCCGGCCACGCGTGCGGCGTCGAGGAGCTGGCCCCAGGATGGCTGGAAGGGATCGCCGAGCCCGACGAAGGACAGCGTGGTCTCGGTGAGGACCGCGCCCGCGAAGACCAGCACCGCGTTCGCAACCACGAGGTTGAGGACGTTCGGGAGGATGTGGGTGACCATGATGTGCCCCGAACCCGCCCCGATCACTCGGGCTCGGTCCACGAACGCCCGCTCCCGGAGCGAGAGCGTCTGGCCTCGGATGATCCGGGCCGTCGACGACCAGCTCGTGATGCCGATCACGATGACGATCACGATGAGGGTCATCCGGATGCCCAGGATCTCCCGGGACCCAGAGCCAACGAGGTCCTGGATGATCGGCGTCAGGATCAGGGCGAGGACGAAGGTCGGCAGCACGAGGAAGAAGTCGGTGATCCGCATGAGGATCCCGTCGGTGCGCCCGCCGACGAACCCGGCGACGACCCCGACGATCGTCCCGATCACGACGGTGATCACCGTCGCGAGCAGCCCGATGACCATCGAGACGCGGGCGCCATGGACGGTCAGGTTGAGGACGTCCCGTCCGACGTGGTCCGTGCCCAGCGGGAACTCGAAGGTCGGCGGTTGCAGGCGGCCACCCGTTGCCGTCACCACCGTCTCGAGCTTGCCCACGAAGAGCTCCGGCGCGAGGGCCAGCACGCTGAAGAAGACGAGGATGACGGCGCCGATGACCCCGTCCCGGCGGCGCGCATAGCGCCCCAGGAACGAGCGCAATACCCGCCAGCGCGAGGGGCGGCGGATGATCGGGACGGCGGCCGCGGTCACGTGCGCACCCGTGGGTCGAGCAGCCCGTAGACCAGGTCCGCAAGGAGATTGGCCAGGACGACCGTGATCGAGAGCAACAGGAAGACACCCTGCAGGACGGGGTAGTCGCGCGCCGTGAGCGCCTCGACCGTCAGCGTCCCGAGGCCGGGCCAGTTGAAGACGACCTCGACCGTGACGGCGCCGGCGATCACGTAGCCGAGGTTGATCGCGATGAGCGAGACCGTCGGCAGGAGGGCATTCGGGAGCGCATGGGCCCGGAGGATCCGGCCGTCCCGAAGGCCCATCGCCCGGGCCGTCGTCACGTAGTCCTCGGACAGGGTCTCCACGATCGAGCTGCGCATGACGATCGAGTACTGGCCCACGAGCCCGAGTGACACGGTCGCGAGCGGCAGCAGCAGGTGGCGGCCAAGGTCCACGAGCCGGGCCCAGACGTCCCCGTACGTTGCCCCCGCCGTGAGCATGCCGAACGTCGGCAGGCCGATCGCGGCGCCGAGCAGCACGAAGAGCATGCCGATGAGGAAGTACGGGGTGGCATACAGCAGGAGTGACACGCTGTTGCCCAGGTAGTCGATCGGGCCGCCTCGCCGCCAGCCCGAGTAGGCCCCCAGGGCCAGCCCGAGGATGATCGCCACCACCTCGCCCAGCCCGAAGAGCAGCACGGTCGGCCAGACCCGCTGGCCGAGGACCGCCGTCACTTCCTGGCCGCGGGCGACGAACGAGTAGCCGAGGTCCCCCTGGGCCGTGGCGATCAGGTACTTGAAGAGCTGGTTCTGCGGGGCGAGGGAGATCCCGTTCGCATCGATCTCGATCGGGAGCACCGGGTCATTGAGGCCCCACCGCTCACGGGTCGCGTCGAGGCGCTCGGCCGAGACGTTGGGGATGCCGTGGAGCAGGATCCGCTCCGGCGATCCGGGCATGAGCCGGAAGAGCACGAAGTTGAACAGCACGATGGCGACGATCGTCGCCCCGGCCACCCCGAGGCGCCGCAGGACGTACGCGCCGCGCATGGCTCAGGCGCGAAGAAGTGCTGGGGGCCGCCGGTCGGCGGCCCCCAGCATCACGAATACGAGGCGAGGGACGGTCACTCGTCCTCGGACGCCGCCGGGCGGCGGCGCATGAGGATGAGCCCGCCGGCGACGATGACCACGATTCCGATCGCACCCACGATCAGGAGCGTGTTGTCACCGCCTCCGGTGCCCGTCCCGTCACCCGACGGGCTGGGCGTGGGCCCGGCCGACGGCGAGGTGACATCGGTGGGCCCCGGCGTGGGCTCGGCGTTGATGTCGGTCAGCACGTTGTAGCCGCCCGACCCGTAGCCGAAGAGCGGCGTGCCGCCCTCCAAGGGCTGGTTGCGCCAGCCGCCGAACTTGTCGGTCCGGTAGGCATGCAGCTCGGCGTCGTAGTACATGATGATGTACGGCGCCTCGTCGTAGGCCAGGTTGAGCATCTCCTTGATCTGGGCCGCCCGAGCGGTTGCGTCGATCTCCGCCCGCTGCTGCAGGAAGAGCTCGTCGTACCGGGTGTTGGACCAGAAGCTGTCGCTGAAGTTGCCGATCTCCTCGGTCCGGAGCACGTTGAGGAGCGACGTCGGGTCCGGGTCGCCGACCCAGCCCCACAGCTCGATGTCGAAGTTGGCCGGCCCGTCGGGCGGCGGGAGCAGGTCCTCGAGGAGCTTGCCCTCCTCGGTGACGTAGGCGTCCACGCCGATCCCGAGCTGGCCCCACCACTCCTGGATGAACTGGGCGTCGGTGGCGTGCTCGGCCTCGGAATCCGGCCAGGTCACGCGGAGGGTGATCGTCTTGCCGTCCTTGTCCACGCGCTTGCCGTCGGCGCCGCGCGCGTAGCCCGCGGCGTCCAACCGCCGGTTCGCTTCGGCGATGTCGAAGTGGCGCGGGTTGTCCGGATGGCTGTACCACTGGGCCTGGAACGGCGGCAGCACCACGTCGCCGGGCACGCCGTACCCGCCGAGCGTGGTGTCGACGAGCTTCTGCTGATCGATCGCCCACGCGAGGGCATCGCGGAAGGCGGGATCGGTGAGGGCCGACGTGGAGCCTCCGAAGCCGTCGGTATTGCCCTTGGTGTTGAAGGCGATCTCGGAGTAGCCGTTCGAGATGCCCTCGACGGCGACGATGTTCGGCTCGGTCTTGAGCGCATCGAACTGCGCCGGCTGGACGCCCCGCACGTAGTCGATCTGGCCGCTCTTGAGCGCCTGGACCATGGTGTCGGCGTCGCCGAACGTCTGGATGATGACCTCGTCGGCCGCGCCCTGCGGGCCCCAGTAGTTGGGGTTGCGGGCGAACCGGATGAACTCGCCCGGCTTCCACTCGACCGCCTGGTAGGGGCCCGTGCCGACGACCGGCGGCTCGTTCAGGAACGGCGACTCGCTCACGTTGGCGATGTCGTCGAGCGAGTACTGCGACCAGACGTGCTTGGGCAGGATCGGCATGTACGACTCGAGGATCAGCGTGTTGGCGAAGTCGGTCGTCACGACGAGCGTCTGCGGGTCGGGCGCCGCCACGGCGGACACGCCGGCGTTGAGCAGGTACGGCTCGAGGTAGCCGGCACCGAGGTAGTAGCCGGCCTCGCTCGCCTGGCTCTTGGCGTCGGCGTCAAGCGCGAGCTGGAAGGTGTACCGGGCGTCCTCGGCGGTGGCCGGCTGGCCGTCGGACCACTTCATCCCGTCGCGGATGTGGAAGGTCCACGTGAGGCCGTCGTCGGAGACCTGCCACGAATCGGCGAAGCCCGGCACGGGCTCGAGGTTGTCGCCGAAGTTGACGAGCAGGTCGTAGTTGAGGGTGTAGACCTCGAAGTCCACGACCAGGATCGAGTTGAACGGGTTGAGGACCTGCAGGTCCTGGTCCGTTCCGGCCCGGATGACGAGCGGGTCATCGGCCGCTGCCGCAGTGCCGGCCGAGGGCGCGAGGCCGGCGAGAATCAGGCCGGCGGTCGCCAGGATCGTGGCAACGCGCCGGCGCATGGTCGTACGCATGGTTCCTCCTCCAGGCGGCAACAGGGCCATGGGCGCGGGTGCCGGTCGGGCAACGGTGGCACACCGCGGGCGCGTGGTGCAACTTCGGTGCCCATTGGCCCATACCGTGGGCCGCGCATCGTGGTTCAGCGGCGCGTGTGGGCGACTGCCCCTGGGCGCCCCCGCCGGCTCGCGCGCGGCCGGCAGCACCCGGCCCTACAGGCGCGCGGTCAGATCCGGAAGCTCGCTGCCGGGTTGGCCTCGAGGAGCATCGGCCGGTCGATCGCGAAGGCCTCGAGCTCCGGACGCGACGGCGTCGACCCGTCCACGACCAGCTCGGAGAGGATGCGCCCGAGGACGGACGCGAACTTGTAGCCGTGCCCCGCCCCCAGCACGACCGCGACTCCCGGGTGGTCGGGCAGCGTGTCCACGACGAAGTCGCGCTCCGGCGTGAGCGTGTAGATGCACGTCCGGGTGAGGATGTCCGGCCCGACGGCGCCCGGGAGGTGCTCCTCGAGGAACCCACGGACCCGGGCGTGGGCCGCCTCGTTCACGTCGAACGTGCGGGTCTCGGGGGTGCACTCCTCGCCCCCAACGTCCTGGGCGGCCTTCGGGCCCGCCTCGCCGTAGGTCGGGAAGCCGTAGTACGACGGCTCGTCCATCCAGATCCAGATGGGAAAGCGCTCCGGGGCGAATGCGGCCGGATCCGGACACGCGAAGTACGTCACCTGCTCGCGGGTCACGGTCAGTGGAAGACGGCGCCCGAAGCCGCGGAGCACCTGGTTGGTCCAGGCGTCCGCGGCGATGACGATTCGACCGGTCCGAAACACGGTGCCGTCTGCGACCTCGACGTCGTACTCGCCGTGGTCGGGCCGCACGGCAACCACGGGCGTCCGATCGAGGAGCGTCGCGCCGCGCGCGGTTGCGAGCTCGCGATGCACGGCGTTGCCCTTGAACGGATCGGCGATACCGGAGGCGGGCTGGTAGACCGCCTGCGTGTCGCCGTCGAGCCGCCACTGCGGCCAGCGCCGCATGGTCTCGTCGGCGTCGAGCCGCTCGTAGGGCACGCCCTCGGCGTCCATGCTCCCGGTGTAGTCGGCGATGTCGGTGACGCCGCCGGCCGGGTAGAGGTCGATGCCTCCGGTGCGGGTCACCACCGCCCGACCGGCGGCGGCCTCCACCTCGGCCCACGCCTCGTAGGCACGCTTCGCCAACCGCACGTAGTCCCGCCGGTGGTACGAGAGCCGGATGATCCTCGAGTGATCGCGCGAAGCGCCGTTGGGATGGTCCATCTCGAACTGCTCGAGGCCCAGGACACGCAGGTTGGGCCGCGCCGACAGCCAGCACGCCGCCGCCGAGCCGATGCCCCCGAGGCCGATGACGATGGCATCCCAATCGCGTTGCACGGGGCGACGCTAGCAGGTCGAGGACCGGGTCGGTGCCCCTAGACTCGGACGATGGAACCGACCGAGGTCCGCATCGCGGCACGCGATGGCACCGTGCTGTCCGCGAACCTCTGGCTGCCCGCGGGCGCCGGCGCGGACGCGCCCGTCCCGGCGATCCTCGAGATGATCCCGTACCGCAAGGACGACTGGCGGGCGAACGCCGACGCCGCGCGCGGGCGCTACCTCGCAGAGCGTGGCTACGCGCTGTGCCGGCTGGACGTCCGGGGCACCGGTCGCTCCGGCGGGGTGGCCCTGGACGAGTACACGGCCGACGAGACGCGCGACGGCTACGACGCGGTGGAGTGGCTGGCGGCGCAGCCCTGGTGCTCAGGCCGGGTGGGCATGTGGGGCATCAGCTACGGCGGCTTCACGGCCATCCAGGTGGCGGCCCTCCGCCCGCCCCACCTTGGCGCGATCGCCCCGATGTATGCCACCGACGACCGATACACGGACGACGTCCACTACGTCGGCGGCTGCCTGACCGCGTCGGAACTCACCCAGTATGCGGTCGCCCAGGTGGCAACCAACGCCCTGCCGCCGCTCCCGGCGCGGGCGGACGAGGACTGGCAGGGCGCCTGGCGGGCGCGCCTCGAGGCCACCCCGACCTGGCTGATCCCGTGGCTGCAGCACCAGGTGGACGGGCCCTACTGGCGCCAGGGCTCGCTCGCGCCCGCGTACGACCGCATCGCCGTGCCGATGCTCCTCTTCGGGGGCTGGATGGATTCGTACGTGGACCCGGTGTTCCGGATGCTCGAGCGCTGCACGGCGCCGCGCCGCGCGATCGTGGGCAACTGGTCGCACGAGTTTCCCGACGACGGCTACCCCGGACCGAATCTCGACTGGCTGCACGAGATGGTTCGCTTCTTCGATGCGACCCTGCGCGGCGTCGACAACGGCGCGCTCGACGAGCCGGCCCTGGCCTGGTACGAGCGAGACTGGGCGGTACCCGAGCCGTTCCCGGCGACCTGGCCCGGCCGGTGGCGGGCCATCGCGTCCGCGGCGAGAGTCAGTGGTCGGCCCGGGCAGGGGCCCGGCGGGACGCTCGTCCTGCACCTCGACGGGACCGACGTGCCGCTCGCCGGCCGCCTCGCTGCGTCGGCCGGGCTGAAACCGGGGGCGGCGATCCTCCATCACCGGTCGACGACGGGCACCCGCGGCGGCCTGTCCTGGGGCGCGGGCGGCTCCCCGAACGGCCTTGCGCGCGACGTCCGGCCGGATGAGGCGGACGTGCCGGTCTACGTGTCGGACGCCGTCGAGGCACCGATGACGATCCTGGGGCGACCCGTCCTCGACGTCCTGGTGGAGTCCTCCATGCCGGTCGCGACGCTCGTGGTCCGCCTCTCGGATGTCGCGCCGGACGGCCGGGCGAGCCAGGTCACCGCAGGCGTCCTCAACCTCACCCATCGGGACGGGCACGCCGAGCCGGTCGCCCTGCCCGTGGGCGAGCCCGTGCGCGCCCAGGTGCCCCTCCGGGCGACCGGCTACCGGGTCGCGCCCGGCCACCGCCTCCGCCTCTCCGTGGCGTCCTCCTGCTGGCCCGTCCTGTGGCCGTCGCCGCAGGTCGGCACCCTCCGCATCCACCACGGCCCGGAGGGATCAAGGCTGGAACTCCCCCTCGCCCCACCCGAGGCCGACGACGCCCGGGTCCCGGTCTTCCGGACGGAACTCCCGGATCTCGTGGAGGTGGGAAACAGCACCGCCGATCCGCCCCGCTGGGAGGTCGTGGAGGACGTGCTGGCCGGAACCGTCACCGTTCGGACGCACGACGGCGGCGCCTCCGAGCAGGCCGATGGGTCCCGCCTCTACGGCGCGGAGTCGCACGAGCTCACCGCGTCGGACGCCGACCCCGCCCGGGCCCGCATGTTGAGCATCGTCCGGAACGTCCTCGACCGGGATGGCCACCGCGTCGAGGTGGACGTGCGCAGCGAGCTGTCCTCCGACGCCGACGCCATCCACCTGGACCTGGCGCTCGACGTGGCACTCGACGGGCGCCCGTTCTTCGCGCGCCACGACCAGGCATCCCTGCCGCGCCGCCTCGTCTGATCCGAGGCGGGACTCGCCCCGCGGTGGAGCTCGCGTCGTGGCCGGGCTCGCCGCGCCGAGGTCGCCCCTGCCGCCGAGCGCGTCTGCCCTGCCCGTGGGGCGGAGGTCAGAGGTCGGTCGCCAGGATCAGCGCGAACCCGAGGATGAGGACGCCGCCCAGGAAGCTCAGCCCGACCTGGAAACGCGGGGGCAGGCGATGATGGGCCACCGCCCCGATGGCGGCGAGCGTCGTCTGCCAGGACAGCGAGGCCAGGAACGCGCCGACCGCGAAGGCTCCGCGTTCCAGCGGCGTGCTCCCCAGGTTGGGCAGGGCCAGGATGAGGGCCGCGAAGTAGATCACGGTGGCGGGGTTCAGCAAGGTGAGGCCGAGGAACCGCGCATACGTGGCCGCGAGTGCCGGCCGCGCCGCAGGCGATGTGGCAACCGCTCCGGCCCGGCTGTGCCAGGCCGCCCAGAGGCCGCGAAGCCCGAGCGCGAGCAGGGCCGCCACGGCGAGGACCCGGAGCGGCCGCTCGATCGGCTCGATGAGCGACGCGAGCGCGGTGCCGCCGATCACTGCCAGCAGGGCGTAGAGCCCATCGGCCGAGGCAGCCCCGGCGCCGGCCGCGGCGGCCGGCCGGAACCCGCGACGGATGCCGGTCTCGACGATCAGGACCGCGATGGCACCGACCGGGATGGCGATGACGTAGCCGGCGACGGCACCGGCGAGGAACGAGGGCAGCATCGTGGGTCGCGGTCAGGCGCGCGGTCGGGAGGGGCGTGCGCTGGGGTCGACCGGTCAGGCCGTCGACGCGCCGGGTGCGATCAGGTCGACGAGCGCCCCGACGTGCTTCCGGTACGCGTCACCGCGGTAGTCATGGAGCGGGTGGGCGTCGAGGATGTGCTCGTCCACCTTGCCGCCCCGCCGCACGTAGGCCACCGGGTAGATCGCCCCCTGGCCGTCGGCCTCGATGGTCATGGCGATGGCATCGGGACCGCCGGCATCGAGGAAGTGGGTCAGGGGGACCGTTCCCTGGTCCCGGATCCCGTCATCGGGCGAGACGCTCACCACGTTGGCCAGGTAGGCCTTCTGGTGCCAGAGCTCGGGTGCGTCCGTTGCCTCGGCGAGGACGTGGTCGACGAGGCCGGCCAGCGGTACCTCCGGGTGGGGGAGCTCGACGCCGAAGGATCGTTCGGCCAGGCGGTTCACGAGGATCCGCCCGTTGTACCGATGACCCTGCACGGCGCCGGAGTAGCTCGGGATCCCGTGCTTCTTCAACCCCGCGGCGCCCGAGGAGATCGTGCCCGCGAAGTGGATCCCCGGCACCGTGGCGCTCTCCCAGAAGGCGGACTGCGCCGGGAGCTTGGCCTGGCCGAAGGTCGCCACGCCCAGGTCCGGGAGGTCGCGCAACGGGCACGTGAACCCCGTGGCGGCGATTGCCTCATCGACCTCGAGGCTGAACGGCATGCCGGTGTCGGTGCGCTTGAGGTCGACCCGCAGGCCGTTCGGGACCGGGGTCATGCCGGTCACGGACGCCGCCAGGATGTCCACGCCCCCGCCGAGCGCCGAGTCCTCGAACGGCTGGACGTAACGCGCACGCACGCCGACAAGCGACTTGGTCTCGATCGAGGTACGGGCCGGGGAGGGCGAGGCCAGCGTGATCCGGCTCGCCCACTGGAGCAGGCCGGAGGCGAGCTCGAAGCCGGAGTTCTGCTTGCCCAGGATGAACAGGCGCTTGCCGGCATAGGTCTCGGCGGCGCGGGTATCGGCGTAGTGGACCATGTGCTCGCCGCCGGGCGTGGCCGGGGTGAACGGCTCGGCGATGCCGACCGCGAGGATGAGGTGCTCGCACGTGTACGCCCCATCCGACGTCTCGACCGTGAACCGATTGCCCGAAGCCGTCTCCTCGCGCCGGGTGGATTCCCACCGGCAGCCGTACCGCACGTCGATCCCGGCGCGATCGGCGAAGGCCGTCAGGCTGGCCTCCATCTCGGGCCGTGAGGGAAAGTCCGACGACCCGTCCATGAACTCGGTCTGGAGGCCGCGCAGCTCCGGGTCGTGGGCGATGAGGCTGTTCCAGTCCCAGCGTTCGAACGCCCGGGTGCTGCGCTCGGCCGGCCCATACGGCTTGGTCCACGAGAGGAGGCGCTGGAAGAAGGGCCACTTGCGGAACATCCCGCCCGGGCCCTCGTCCGCGGACAGGACGGCGTGACCGATGCCGTGGTGCTTCAGGAAGTACGCCACCTGGAGCCCGCCCGGGCCCGAGCCGATGACGATGACCGGGTAATGGCCCGGCGGGAAGGGGCGCTCGGAGACGACCATGGCCCTAGCTCCGTGCCCGGTTGGCGTTCCGCAGGCGGCGTGACTGGGCCTGGAGCATCCGATACATGACCCGCGGGTGGTCCACGAGGAAGGACTCGACCTGCGTCCCCGGCAGCACGATGCAGCGCAGGGGCCGGGTGGCCACGATGTCGGCCGTCGGCGGCTCCCCCAGCAGGAGCGAGACCTCGCCGAAGAACTCGCCGCGCCCGATCGTCGCGACCGGCTTCCCGTCCACGAGCACCGCGGCCTCGCCGTCGAGGATCACGTAGAACGCGGAGCCGCTGATTCCCTGCCGGAGGACGCGCTCCGATTCCGGGAAGAAGGCCTCCTCGAACTGCCCGGCGACGCCCTGGAGCTGAGGGGTGGTCAGGTCGGCGAAGAGGGTCATGCCGGCGAGGGCGTCGGCAATTTCGTCGCGAGTGGCCATGACGGTCCGGTGGCACCTCTGCGTGATCCGTGGATAGGCCCCATTGTGCACCCTCGACACGGCCGGGCGCCCACCTTGACGCGCGCCCACGGGCCGGTCAGCATCGGTGCCATGAACGGGATGAATCGGTGACCCTCGACTCGAACGACCGCGGTCGCCTCCTCGCGGCCTGCCCGCTGTTTGCAGGCGTGAGCGGCGCGGGACTCGCGGCCCTCGCCAACGTCGCCACCGAGGTGGCCTTTCCGGCCGGCCACGTCATCGCCCGCCAGGGCGAGATCGGGACGGGCTTCTTCATCGTCACGAGCGGCCGGGTCCGCGTGGTCAGGGACGGTGTGCTGATCGCCACGATGGGCGCCGGCGACTTCTTCGGGGAGCTCTCGGTGCTCGACGGCATGCCCCGCAACGCGATGGTCGCGGCCGAGGAGCCGACCACTTGCCTGGCCATCGCCTCGTGGGACTTCGAGGCGGCCCTGCTCGCCAATCCGGCCGTGACCCTCGCGATCCTGCGCGGCGTGGCCGCCCGCCTGCGGGCCGCGACCGACGTCGCCCGGCACTGAGATGCGGCCCGCCGCGGGCCGGAGCGCCCGCTCCCGCCGATGAACGGGTCCACCGATCCCATGGCCGCGGACGGGATCGCCGACCGCACCGAGACCCTCGCGTTCCTCTTCTCCGACATCGAGGGCTCGACGCGTCTCGAGCTGTCGGTCGGGAGCGATCGCTACGGTCAGCTCCGCGAACGGCACCGCGCCATCCTCCGAGCCGCCTTCGCCGGGCACGGGGGCCGCGAGCAGGGTACTGAGGGGGATTCGTTCTTCGTGGCGTTCGGGACCACGGGAGCGGCCGTGGCGGCCGCCCTCGACGGCCAGCGCGGGCTCACCAGCGAGCCCTGGCCGCCGGACGCTCCCGTCCGGGTGCGGATGGGGATCCACGTCGGCCCGGCCACGCTCGTCGGCGGGAGCCTCGTCGGCCTGGCCATCAATCGAGCCGCGCGCATCGCGGCCACGGCCCACGGGGGCCAGGTGGTCGTGTCGGAGGCCGTTCGGGCGCTCGCGGGCGCGGACCTGCCTCCCGGCGCATCGCTGCGCGACCTCGGAGCGCACCGGCTCAAGGACCTCGGCGAACCGGAACACCTCTACCAGCTCGAGGCGGACGGCCTCTCGGCCGACTTCCCTCCGCTGCGGTCCCTCGACCTGCGTCCGAACAACCTGCCCACGCAGCTCACCTCGTTCGTCGGGCGGGAGGCCGAGCTCGCGGCCGCGGGCCGGCTCCTGCGGGAACACCGGCTCGTGACCCTGACCGGACCCGGCGGCACCGGCAAGACGCGGCTCTCCCTGCAGGTCGCGGCGGCCGCGGCCGAGGACCACGCCGACGGCACGTTCTTCGTGCCGCTCGAGACGGTCCGCGATCCGGGGCTCGTGGCCACCGCGATCGCCGCGGCGATCGGGCTGAGCGAATCCGGGGGGCGGTCTCCCCAGGACAGCCTCGCGGAGTGGCTGGCCGAGCGCGAGGTCCTCCTCGTCCTCGACAACTTCGAGCAGGTCACCGACGGCGGACCGGTGGTGGCGGCCCTGCTTCGTGCCGCACCGCGACTGCGCGTACTGGCGACGTCGAGGGCGCCCCTCCGTATCTCCGGGGAACACGAGTACCCCGTCCCGGGCCTGCCGGTGCCGCCGGATCCGGGGGCGCTGAGCGGCTACGACCGGGTTCGGCTCACGGGAGGTCCGGCGATCGACCTTGCCCAGCTGGCCACCTACGAGGCGGTCCGGCTGTTCATCGCCCGGGCCCAGGCCGTGCGTCCGGACTTCAGCGTCACCAACGACAACGCGCCGGCCGTGGCCGCGATCTGCGCCCGGCTGCAGGGGATGCCCCTGGCCATCGAGCTCGCGGCGGCCCGGGTCAAGATCCTCAGCCCGGACGCGATCATGGCCCGCCTGGAGCACCAGCTGAACCTGCTCGCGGCGGGGGCCCGGGACCTGCCGGCCCGCCAGCAGACGCTGCGCGGCGCGATCGCCTGGAGCTACGACATCCTCGCCGAACCCGAGCGGCTCCTGCTCGACCGCCTCTCGGTCTTCGCAGGCGGCTTCGACATCGACGCGGCAGAGGCGGTCGCCGGGCCAGCGGCGGAGCTCGGGATCGACATCCTCGACGGGCTGATGGCGCTGGTGGACCAGAGCCTCGTGCGGACCGCCGAGGGCCCGAGCCCGCGGTTCTTCCTGCTCGAGACGATCCGCGAGTTCGCGGCCGAGATGCTCGCCCTGCGCCCGGACGCCGCGGCGATCGCGGAGCGCCACACCGCCTGGTACCTCCGCCTCACGCAGACGACCGCGCCGGCCCTGTCCGGCCCGGACCAGCGCCGGTTGCTCGAGGCCCTGGAGCGGGATCACGACAACATCCGAGCGGCCCTCGACCGGTCGACGCAGCAGGGCGATGCGGCGTGCGCCATCGGGCTGGCGTTCGCCACGTGGCGGTTCTGGCAGAAGCGCGGCTACCTGTACGAGGCGCGCCGCCGGCTCGAGGCGATGGCCGCCCAGCCGTGGTCGCGGACCGACCCCGCGTTGCGGGCTCGCCTCATGGAGGCGCTCGGAGGCGTGCTCTGGTGGCAGGCGGACCTGGCCGCGATGGGGGCGGCCTACGAGGAGGCGCTCGAGATCTGGCGGACCATCGGAGACAAGGCGGAGATCGCGAACGCGCTCTACAACTACGCCTTCCGGTACAGCGTGACGGACGATCCGACCGGGGACCCGCGCGACGCCGATCCCGAAGGTACGGGCCGGGCGGCGCTTGACGAGGCACTCGAGCTGTACCGGGAGCTGGGTGACGAGCGCGGGCAGGCCAACGTCCTCTGGGGCCGGGGCAACGCCGGCTACTTCCGGCGCGAGCCCGGCAACGGCGTTGCGCACTTTCGCGAGGCCCTCGCCCTCTTCCGGAAGACCGGCGACGTCACGATGGAGGCGTGGTCGCTGCACATGCTCGGGGCCGGCCTCTTGCGCGAGGGCGACCTCGTCGGTGCCCGCGACAGCCTCCAGCACGCCCTGCGCCACTTCTACGAGGCCAGCGACGCGGCCGGTATCGCCCTGCTCCTCGACGACCTCCACTCCCTGGCCGCCGCCGAAGGCGACCTCGAGCGGGGCGCCCGCCTGCGCGGCGCGGCTCGCCGGCTGACGTCGGCGACCGGAGCGGAGCTCGCCCAGTTCGTGGACGAGCAGTTCGAGCAGCAGGCCCGGCCGCACGTCGCGACGATGCTCGACACCGACGCCGTCGAGCGGCTTGGAGCCGAGGGGGCGGCGATGACGTTGGACGAGGCGGTCGCCTATGCGTTGTCGGTCGACGTCGCGGACCTGCGGGCACGACCGAACGCGGCTCCCGAGCGCTAGGATGGGCCGGTGATCGAGCGCGTCGGCGACCCGGCGATGACCCTGGCGATCCTGGACGATGACGGGCCGCGTGCCGTGCGCGCCGGGTTCCCGGCGGCGACCCCACCGGCCGATTCCGACCCGGGCGAACTCATCCGCACGTGCCTCAACTGCGGCGCCCAGATGGACGAGCGCAAGTGCAAGCTCATCTGTGGCTGCGGGTACTTCCTGTCCTGCTCGGACTATTACTGACCCGGCGCGAGGCGGGGCGGGGCGGCGGGGGCACGGCGGGGCGCGGGGGCGCAGCGCCAGGGCGCCAACGCCACCACCTACGCCTGGCATCGGTGCAAGGCGACTCGCTAGGTCGAGGGTGGCCAGCCAGGAGCGACCCGCGCGGGTTCGTGACGTTGGCTCGTGCTCACGCGATGTGGGTGCCGGGGCGCGGGAGTGAGCGGGCCCGCCCACGGCTCGCCTAACACCGCCACCAGTGGTAGATGGGGACCGCAGGGCGCGGGTCGGGGGCGGGGCAGGCCTGCAGCGCGGCGCGGGCGCGGGGCGGGGCGGCGGGGGCACGGCGGGGCGCGGGGGCGCAGCGCGCGACCGCTCGGTTGCGGTTCCGCCTGCTAGCCTCGCGCGATGCGGCTGATCGGGAGCGCCGGCGGGCTCGTTCGCCAGTATCGCGGCTTCCAGCCGGATGCCCGGCGTTACCTCCTCGTCACGCTCGTGGGCGGGGCGGCGCTGAGCCTCTGGTGGATCGACTTCAACCTGTACCTCGCGTCGCTGGGGATGCCCGCGTCCCAGATCGGCCTCGTCTCGACCGGCGCATCCCTCGCCGGCGCCGCGGCCGCCTTTCCGGCATCGGCGTGGTCCGATCGAATCGGGCGGCGGCTCGTGATGATCGCGGGCACGGTGCTCAGCACCGGCGCGGTGGTGGGCCTGGTGTTCACCGCGGACCCGACCTTCATCGTGCTCCTCGCGGCGCTGTTCGCCGCAGGCGACCAGGCCAGCCACGTGGTGGCCGTGCCGTTCCTGTCGGAGCACTCGGAACGCGAACACCGGAGCGAACTGTTCGCGCTCCAGTTCGCCCTCACGAGCGCAACGAACGTGATCGCCGCGGCCCTCGGCGGGGTCGTCGCCCGCACGATCGCGGACAGCGTCGGCCTGGCGCCCGACGGCCCGGACACCTACCGGATCATCCTGGGGTTCATGGCCGTGCTGCTCGTGGCGAGCATCGCCGTCATGACCCGGATCGGGGACGACCGGCCGTCGGTGATCCGGGCCCGAGCGGCACGATCATCCGGGGAGCCGGCCGCGTTCCCGGTCCCGCGGCGCGGGATCGCCCTGTCCCGCCTCGGCCTGACCGTCGTGAACCGGCGGGCCTTCGCGCGGATCCTGCTGCCTGGCATCCTCATCCCGCTCGGGGCGGGCCAGGTGATCCCCTTCCTGAACCTGTTCGTCCAGCGCAAGTTCGGGCTCGACCTCGCGGCGCTCAACGGGGCGTTCGCCCTGACCAGCATCGGCACGATGCTCGCGATCCTGTTCCAACCGGTGCTCGCCCGCCGCCTGGGCCGGGTCCGCTCCGTCGTGCTCGTCCAGGGCGTGAGCATCCCGTTCCTCGTCGTGCTCGGCTTCAGCCCGCTGCTGTGGACCGTGATCGCGGCCATGGCCGTGCGGAACTCGCTGATGAACGCCGGCAACCCGATTGCAAGCGCGATCGCGATGGACCAGGTCAGCGGCCCGGAGCGCGCCACGCTCGCCGCCGCGATGTCGCTCGCCTGGTCGGGCGCCTGGGTGGTTGCCGGCGCCTACTACGCGGCGGTGCAGGCGACGCTCGGGTTCGATGCCGGCTACGCGGTGAACTTCGCGACGATCATCGTGCTGTACTCGGTGGCGACCGCCCTCTACTGGTACTGGTTCCGCGACGCGGACGGCCCGTCCGGCGGTGCCGTCCCGGCGGGCCCGGCGACGGCGATGGCGGGCGCGAGCGACTAGACTTCGCGGATGACCGCGCAGGCATCCCCGAGCGACCCCGGACGCGAGAAGACGGCGATCCCGCGCAATCCCGGACGGGCCGAGCTCGGGATGAAGGCGACCCTCCTGTTCCCGTCACGGGAGATCGTGGAACAGTTCTACGTCCCGCTCATCTACACCGCCTGCCGGACCTGCTACTCCGAGCTTCCGCCCGAGGAGATCTTCCGGCGAGCCACGGCCGGCGAGATCGAACCCGCGAAGATGCAGCGCCTGATCAACGGGGTCATCGAATCCGGGCACGGGTCCACGATCGAGCACGTCGTGTTCACGTTCGGGATCACCGGGGTCTCGCGGACGCTGTCGCATCAGCTCGTGCGTCATCGGGCCGGGGTGGCCTTCGACCAGCAGAGCCAGCGCTACGTGACCTACAAGCAGGCGGCCACGATGCTCCCCCACTCCATCGCCGAGGCCGACCCGGAACTCCGCGAACAGTACGAGGAGCAGGTGGCCGGGTCGATGGACCTGTACGGGGCCCTCGTCCAGGCGGGCATCCCGGGCGAGGACGCCCGCTTCGTCTTCCCGAACGGCACCCGGACCAATCTCGTGATGACCGTCAACCTCCGGGCGCTCATCCACATGTCCGGCCTCCGGCTGTGCACGATGGCCCAATGGGAGATCCGCCGGCTCTTCCAGCTGATCCGCCACGAGATCTTCAGCGTCTCGCCCTTCCTGGGCTCGTTCCTCGCCCCCAAGTGCGTGCCCCTCGGCTACTGCGACGAGATGAACAATCGGGACGGGCACTGCCCAATTCGGCCGCACAAGGATCGCGTCCTCGAGGCATGGGCCGACAAGGCGAAGGCCGCCCGGGCGGCAGGACGCGAGCTGCCGGTCCAGTCGTGAGGATCCGGCTGCAGTTCGACCGGATCGCGCCGGGCGTCGAGATCGGACCCCACCGACACGGCGTGGAGACGATCGTGTATGTGGCGGCGGGCGAGCTCGTCTTCGAGTACGGCGAGGCCCTCGAGCGACGGGCCGTGGTCGCGGCCGGGGACGTCCTCTACGAAGCTCCCGCCGAGCAGCACCTCGTCCGGAATGAGAGCACGACCGACGCCCTCGCCCTCCTCGCCTCGACCGACCCCGACCCGCGCCGCGTGGGCGCCATGCTCCGCCGCTGGGATTCCGTCGCCGAGCCGGTCAGGCGCGGCGCCGCGGCCGCCGTGGAGGAGGGGGAGGGCATCACGCGACGGATCATCGCGGGCCCGGGGGACTTCGACTCCGCCACGTTCACCGTGAGCGAGGTGATCGTGGCCCCGGGCATCGCCGATGCCTGGCACCGCCATCCCGGCGCGGAACACGCGATCGTGGTCTTCGAAGGCCGCGGCGTCGTCACGGTCGGCGACGAAACCGAGACGCTCGAGCCCCTGACTGGCATTCGCGTGGAATCGGGCCGGCCGCACCGCGTCGAGAACACGGGCCGGACGCCCCTGCGCTACTACGTCTGCACGTCGCCGGGCCTGCATCCCGTCGAGGATCGCGAGGTCGCCGAGGCCCCGAGGCGCCGGACCGACGCCTGACCGGCCCCCTCGGATGGCTCAGGGAACCGGGACGTCGCGATCGAAGTCGGCAGCGAAGCGGCGGATCACCCGGGCCAGGCGCGGTCCGGCCTCGTCGCCCGCCGCCATGACCTCCTCGTGGCTCAGGGGCACGCCGCTGTAGCCCGCTCCGGCGTTGGTGACCACGGAGATGCCCACGACCTCGAGCCCCGCCCAGCGGGCGGCGATGCACTCGAGCACCGTCGACATCCCGACCGCGTGACCGCCGAGCGCGGCGAGCATGCGGACCTCGGCCGGTGTCTCGTAGTTGGGCCCGACCAGGCCCACATAGACCCCCTCCGCGAGGTTCACGCCCTCGGCACGGGCCGCGGCATGCAGTCGCGCCCGGAGCGCCGGGCTCCAGGCGTCGGTCAGGTCCGGAAAGCGCGGCCCGACGGGCGTCGCACCCGCGGTGTCGTTCGGCCCGATCAAGGGCGTGCGTCCGGTGAGGTTGATGTGGTCGCGGATGGCCATGAGCGTGCCCGGACCGAACCCGGGATCGAGCCCGCCGGCGGCGTTCGTCAGGAAGACCGCCCGGGCCCCCAACCGCCCGAAGAGCAGGACGGGCTGGACCACGAGCCCCGGGTCGTGGCCCTCGTACAGGTGGAAGCGGCCCTGGAGCGCCACCACGGGCACGCCTTCGAGCGTGCCCAGCAGGAGCCGGCCGGCGTGGCCGGGCGCCGTCGCCGCGGGCCAGCCGGGCAACTCCTCGAAGCTGATGGCCGTCGGGTTCGCGAGGGCGTCGGCCAACGAGCCGAGACCGGAGCCGAGGACGATTCCGAGGCGCGGCACGAGCGCGGTGCGGGCCCGGACGGCGTGCTCGAGGGCATCGAGCCGGGCCGCCTGCGCGGCCGGTGGGATCGGGCGGGCCGTGTCCGGCACCGGGTGGTCAGCACGCATGCGGGCCTCCAGTGATGCGTCCAGGGGGTCGACGGCCGGGGCCCGCAGGCTTCTGCCGCCCGACGGAAGTACCGACACCGGGATGCCGGTCACGTCCCGCCGGGCGACCACCCAGGGAGGAACTCGGAAGCCCCTCGCGGCCGGGTAACGAAGCGCCCGAAGCGACCGGTCCGGAACGGAGTCCCCTTGATGTGATCTCGGTTCCCTCGTCCCCTGACGGCCCCTCCGGGCAAGACCGAATGTAGGGCCCGGTGCCGCTGTCGGGCAACGCGGTTATCCACGAACTTCCGCGGCGCGGCGTGCGCGCTGTCCACGAGATTTGCACACGTGTGGACGGGGGGTGGATAACCCGGGCCACGGCCTCAGCCGCCGAGGGCGAACATCTCGACGCGCGGCAGGTGCGACGTCGCCTCGGTCCGCAGCTCGGAGTACCGGTCGGTGCGCGCGCTCCAGACCCGCGCCAGGAGCGCACGAAGGTCCGCGTCCGAGGCACCCGCTCGGAGCGGCCCGCGCAGGTCCGTTCCGACGGCGCTGAACAGGCACGTGTAGACCCTGCCGTCGGCGGACAGGCGCGCCCGGGTGCAGTCGCCGCAGAAGGGCTGGGTGACCGAGGCGATCACGCCGATCTCCCCGCTCCCGTCCCGGTACCGCCAGCGGCCGGCAACCTCGCCGCGGTAGCCGGGCTCGGCAGGCTCGAGCGGCAATTCCGCGTCGATCCGCTCGACGAGCTCGCGGGCGGGGACGACGTCGTCGAGGCGCCATCCGTTCGCCGTTCCGACGTCCATGTACTCGATGAATCGGAGGGTCAGGCCCTCATCGCGGGCCCATCGGGCCATCGGCAGGACGGATTCCTCGTTCTCCCCGCGCTTGACCACCATGTTGACCTTGATCGGATCAAGGCCCGCCGACCGCGCGGCCGCGATGCCGTCGAGGACGCGCGAGACCGGGAAGTCGACGCCGTTCATCCGACGAAAGACCTCGTCGTCGAGGGAATCGAGGGACACGGTGATGCGCCGGAGGCCGGCGGCCCGCAACGGAGCTGCGAGCGCGCGAAGCGCCGAGCCGTTCGTCGTCAGGGTGAGGTCGACCGCCTCTCCCTCCGGCGTCCGCAGCGTCGCCAGCTGGGCGATCAGGGTGGGCAGCGCCTTCCGCACGAGCGGCTCGCCGCCCGTGATCCGGAGCTTCCCGACCCCGAGTCCGACCGCGATCGCCGCGACCCGATGGATCTCCTCGTAGCTGAGGACCTGGTCGTGCGGCAGGAACGCGAAGTCTCGGCCGAAGACCTCCGCCGGCATGCAGTACGCGCACCGGAAGTTGCAGCGATCCGTGACGGAGATACGCAGGTCGCGCAGGGCCCGCCCGCGTCGATCCAGCACCCCCGGTCGCCCGTCGAAGGCGGTGGAGGCGGGTACCGATTCGATCGTGGGCGCGCCGTTGGACGAGGCGCTGACGTTGGCCGGCCGGGTCTCCATCGTCGGATCGTACGACGGCGGCGCCGGAATGGCCGCGACCGCCCGGCGGGAGGCCCCGGCGCGTGGACCCGGCGCGCGGCTGCGACGGCAAGGAGCGGCGCGCGGCTGCGACGACAAGGAGCGCTGACCCCCGGACTGGTACCACCGGGCCGGCCGGGGGGTACCACTAGCCGGGTGCCTGGACGCACCTCCCCGGCCGACCATGCTCCCGAACGCGCGAACCGGCCGATTCCCCCGGCCCTGGAAGGAAGATCAGCGATGGCAACGACCGAGCAGCGAACGGGATTCCGGCTTCCGTGGTCGAGCGATGCTCCACCCGCAGCCCCGAATGGCGCTGCTCCTGAGCGCGAGCCGTTCGACGCCGACGCCGAACTCGCCGCCGATCCCGCCCTCGCGACCACGGATCTCGAGCCGCGTTCGGAACCAGCCACGGCCACGACCGAGGCACCCACCGATGCAGCAGAGGATGCCGTGACCACGGACGCCGCCGTCACCGATACCCGCCATGCCTGGCCTGCCGAGGATGCCGCGGCGGACGATCCGGTCGCAGCCGGCGCTGCCGAGGACCCGGAGCCGCACGCGACGGCGGATGACACCGTCGCCGATGCGGCGGGCCCCTCCGCGCCCGATGTCGCGAAGGAACCGACCGAGACGCCCGCTGCCGCCACTCCGGGCCGGCGCGGCAACGTCCTCGTGACCGGCCTCGTGCGGGCGATGCGCGAAGCGGCGGCTGCCGCGCGTGCCGAAGCCGACGCGCGGTTCGCCGAGACCGCCAAGGCACGCATCGGCGAGATCGAGAAGCTCGGCGCCGAGGAAACGACCCAGCTGCGCGCAGCCGCCGACGCGGACGTGGCAGCCATCCGCGAGTGGTCGAAGCAGGAGCTGGCCCGCATCCGCGAGGAGACCGAGGAGCGCATCGCCACCCGCAAGCGACACCTCGAGCTCGAGATGGAAGACCACGCGGCCCAGCTCTCGGCCCGTGTCGAGGCCGTCCGCCAGGCCGTGGCGAACTTCGAGGCCGACGTGGATGCCTTCTTCGAGCGACTGCTCGCCGAGGAGGATCCGGCACGAGTCGCGGGCATGGCCGAGAGCCTTCCCGAACCGCCCGACCTCAGTGGCATCGAGACGCCCCGCACGGCGCAGCCGGCCGGCCTCGACGATGCCGACGCGGCCGAAGCCGAGGCCCTCGCGTTCGCCGACCTGGCCAGCGTCGACGGCGACGGCGAGGCTGCCGATCCGAACCTCTTCAGCGACGGTTCCGAGGGCGGAGAGGGCGAGCAGGTGGACGACGCCTCGGTCGCGAGTCGACTGGCCATGTTCGCCGCGCAGTGGGGCGAACCGGCGGCGGAGTCCACCGTCACCAGCAGCGTGGCCGTGACCGGCCTCGTCAGCGTCGCCTCGATCGCCGGCTTCAAGCGAGCGATCGGACGCGTGGCCGGCGTCGAGGGCGTCACCGTGGCCTCGGGCCCGGCCGGCGACTTCATCTTCACGGTCCAGCACACCACCAAGGTCGACCTGCGTTCGGCCGTCGAATCCCTCGACGGGTTCGACGCGCGCATCACGGGCGAGGACGACGGTGTCCTCGCGGTGAGCGCGAGCGACCCGAATCCCCAGCGCTAGGAGATCCCCATGGCCCGCCCGACCGTTGCCGTCTCGCTCCCCGACGCCGAGGGTGAGGCCGTCCTCGAGCAGCTGACCGAAGCGGCCTTCGGCACCGTCACGCTGTCCACGCCCTCCGATCTCGCCACCGTCATCGGCGGCAGCCTGCCCGTCACGATCGCCGTGCTGGACGGTGCCGCCGGCTACGAGGAACTCGGAGCTGCCGTCCGCGCGGCCCGATCGGTCACGCCGGCCATCCCGGTGCTCGTGATCGCGAACGCCGACGATCTCGAAGCCCTCGACGAGGCTGGCATCCTCGGCCCCCACGACGAGGTTGCACTCCGTCCGGTCGACGCCGACGGCCTCCGCTGGCGCGTCGAAGCGATGCTCATCCGCTCACAGGTGGACGCCGAACAGCATGCCGGCGCGGTCCTCGCGCGCGGGGCCGTGGAGGCCGACTGGGCCGCCCGATCGCCGATCATCGCCGTGTTCAACCCGAAGGGCGGCGTCGGCAAGACCACCATCGCGACGAACCTCGCGTCGGCGATGCAGAACCGCCGCGATCGGCGTGTGCTCCTCATCGACGCGGACACGGTCACCGGACACGTGACGATGTCGCTGGGCATGGAGACCAGCCGGACCATCGCCGACGCCTGGGTCGACGAGGACGAGGGCGGGCCGCCGGAGTCGCTGCTCGACCTGGCCGCGGTCCACGAGTCCGGCATTCGCGTGGCGGCACTCGTGTCGAGCCCGCTCATGGCCCACAAGCTGGACCCGGAGCGGGTCGCCGACGCGATTCTCGCGGCACGCTGGGGCGTCGATGTCATCGTCATCGACCTCCACCCGTCGTACAGCGACCTCAACCAGACCCTCTTCGGGATCGCCGATCGGATCGTGGTCCCGGTCACGCCGGACCTCCCGGCCATCCGCGCCGCAGTCCAGGTCGCCGATGTCTCGATCGAGCTCGGTGTTCGCGACCGCCTGGCGATGGTGATCAACCGGGCCAACAGCGGCGTCTCGGTCAAGCAGATCGAGCAGACCGTCGGGCTGCCGAACCTCGGGCTCATCCGGTCGGGCGGCATGCTCTTCGTCCGGGCCGCCAACGAGGGCCGGACGGTGACCGAGCTCTTCCCCAAGGAAGGGGTCGCCCAGGACTTCGAGCACCTCGCCGATCGCCTGCTCGGGCTGGATCGGACGGAGGGCGCCCCCGCGGGCAACGCGCCGCGCTCGGTGCTGGGCGGGATCTTCGGCCGGAAGGAACCGGTTCGCGCCTGATCCGACGGGCGGTCGTCAGGACCGCCCTGGCGTGCTCCTCGGTCGTCCCCCCGGCTTCAGGTGCGCTCGTGCCAGTTCGTACCCCCCATCGGCTGGCCCGGCAGGCGCTGGTGTGGCTGGCCCGTCGCCCGGTCCACCTGCTGGACGCCGCGGAGGTAGAAGCGATTCACGAGCACTGCTTCGGTTTCGGGACCGAGGTCGAGCTCCCGGTCGTCCAGGGACACCGCGGGGTCCGTCAGCGCGACGAACATCTGGCTGCTTCGCTCGAGGAGCGACTCCGGCTCTGAGCCCGGGTGCAATTGGACCGTGCCAACCACCCGGTACGGCGGCGCATCCAGGGCGACGTCGAAGCTCACCTTGTGGATCCGGTGCGCCTCGCGCTCATCGTGACTGCGGGTCGCCATCGAATCCGGGCCGGCGAGGATGACGACCAGGTCGTAGGGATCGAGGGACTGGATCCCGGGCGCCGGCTCGAGCTCGCCGCTGCCGTCTGCCGGAGCCCAGCGAACCCCGCGGATGGCGAGAGCCTCCCGGCGGTTGAGGAGGTCCAGGAGCCGCCCTTCGACCTCCACCGTCCCGAGCAGCCTCCAGTCCTCGGTCAGGCCGTGGAGCAGCGCCTCCCGAGGACCCTGCGAATCGGCCGCAGCAACCGGCTGGTCCGGCTGCGCCGGTTCGTCCTTGCGTCGCCCGAACCCGAAGGGCATGACCCGCCCTCCCCTACTCCTCGGAGCGCCCCGAGTTCTCGCGAATGGTATCGACCACGGAACTATCCGCAAGGGTCGTCGTGTCGCCGAGCGTGCGGCCCTCGGCGATGTCGCGCAGGAGGCGCCGCATGATCTTGCCCGAACGGGTCTTGGGCAGGTCGGGCACGAACATCAGGTACTTCGGCCGCGCGATCGGGCCGATGACGTAGGCGACGTGCTCGCGGAGCTGCACGGCGAGCGTGTCGCTGGGCTCCTGGCCCGACTTGAGGATCACGAAGCTGTAGATCGCCTGGCCGGTGACCTCGTCCTTCACCCCGACCACCGCGGACTCCGCCACGGACTGATGGTCGACGAGGGCAGATTCGACCTCGGTCGTGGAGATCCGGTGGCCCGCCACGTTCATCACGTCGTCGACGCGGCCGAGCAGCCAGTAGTACCCCTCCTCGTCCCGCTTGGCCCCGTCCCCGGCGAAGTACATGCCCGGGAAGCGGCTCCAGTACGTGGCGGCATACCGCTCCGGGTCGCCGTAAATCCCGCGGAGCATGGCCGGCCAGGGCCGCTTCAGGACCAGGTACCCGCCGCCGCCGAACGGGACGGAGTTGCCCTCCCCGTCCACCACGTCCGCCTCGATGCCGGGGAACGGGAACGTCGCGGAGCCGGGCTTCGTGGTGGTCACCCCGGGCAGCGGCGTGATCAGGATCATGCCCGTCTCGGTCTGCCACCACGTGTCGACGATCGGCGCCCGCCCGCCCCCGACGTGCTCGTGATACCAGAGCCAGGCCTCCGGGTTGATCGGCTCCCCGACGGACCCGAGGACGCGGAGGCTCGAGAGGTCGTGCGCGGCGGGGTACTGGGGCCCCTGCTTCATGAAGGCCCGGATCGCGGTCGGGGCCATGTACAGGATCGTGACCTTGTAGTCCTCGACGATCTGCCACCAGCGGTCCCAGCTGGGCGTGTCGGGCGCGCCCTCGTACATGACCCCGGTGGCGGCATTGGCGAGCGGCCCGTACACGATGTAGCTGTGGCCGGTGACCCAGCCGATGTCGGCGGCACACCAGTACACGTCGTCCGGCTTGAGGTCGAAGATCTGCTCGTGGGTGAAGCTCGTCCCGAGCAGGTAGCCCGCGGTCGTGTGGAGGATTCCCTTGGGCTTCGCGGTCGTGCCCGAGGTGTAGAGCAGGTAGAGCATGTGCTCCGAATCGACCGGCACGGGGGCGCACTCGGGAGACTGGCGATCCACCAGCTCGTGCCACCAGTGATCCCGGCCCTCGACCATGTGGACGCCGTGGCCGGTCCGGTTGACCACGATGGCGTGCTCGATCGTCGGGGCGGACGCGAGCGCCTCGTCGGCGTGGTGCTTGAGCCCGACCTCCTTGCCGCGCCGATAGCCGCCGTCCGCCGTGATCAGGACCTTGGCGCCGCAGTCGTTGATCCGGCCGGACAGCGCCTCCGCCGAGAACCCGCCGAAGATGACCGTGTGCGGCGCCCCGATCCGCGCGCAGGCCAGCATCGCGATCGGGAGCTCCGGGATCATGGGCATGTAGATCGCGACGCGGTCGCCCGTCCGCACTCCCAGCTCCAGCAGCGCGTTGGCGGCCTTGCCCACCTCCCGCTGCAGGTCGGCGTACGTCAGCGTCCGGGTGTCGCCGGGCTCGCCGATCCAGTGGTACGCGACCTTGTCGCCGAGCCCGTTCTCGACGTGCCGGTCGACGCAGTTGTAGCTGACGTTGAGCTTCCCGCCGACGAACCACTTGGCGAACGGTGGGTTCCACTCGAGGGTCGTCTCGAACGGCACGTCCCAGGCCAGGCGCTCGCGGGCGCGACGCTCCCAGAACCCGACGAAGTCCCGCTCGGCCTCGGCGTACAGGTCCGCCTTCGCGTTCGCCTGGGCGACGAACGCCGCCGACGGCGGGAAGGTCCGCCGCTCGGCGAAGAGGTTCTCGATCTCGGGTCCGCTCGGGACCGGCTGGTCGGCACTCACCTGCGAACCTCCGCGCTTGGGTCGTTGCTCCCCGGAAGGGTACCGCCGGGCTGCGCTGTGACGCTCGCCCGGTCGTCCCGCCGCGGGCTCAGTCCGCGGCCTCGCCCGCGTCCGGAGCCGTCCCGTCGGCGATGCCCCGGTTGACGATGACGCGGTGCGGGAACGGGATTTCGATGCCGTTCGCCGCGAAGGCGACCAGCAGCCGCTTGCGCAGCTCCCCGGCGACGGCCCACCGCTCCGGCGCACGGACCGTGGCCAGGATCTTGATGGCCACCCCGCTGTCGCCGAGGCCGTTCACACGCTCGACGTGCGGCGCCTCGAGGATCCGGCGCTTCCACTCGGGGTCCGCCGACATCGCCTGGCCGACGTCCGCGACCACGGAGACGACCTGGTCGATGTCGGTCCCGTAGGCGACCTCGATGTCCTCGTTGACCCGGGCCCAGACCCGGGTGAGGTTGGAGGACACGGTGATCTCGCCGTTGGGCACGGTGTGGACGTTGCCATCGAGGTCGCGAAGCGTCGTGCGCCGCAGGCTGAAGTCCTCGACGACCCCCGAGACGCCGGCGATCCGGACGACGTCGCCCTTGCTGTACTGGTTCTCCACGAGCACGAGGGCGCCGTTGAGGTAGTCGCGGACCAGGTGCTGTGCTCCGAAGCCCACGGCCACGCCGACGATGCCGAGGCCGGCCACCGCCGGACCGATGTTGACGCCGACGACCCCGAGGAGGGTGACGACCGCGATCACGAAGATGAAGAAGCGGATCACGTTGGCCCCGAGCGAGTCGAGGGTGTCCATGCGCTTCTTGATCTCGACCGCCGACAGCTCCTGGGCGGTCCCCTCGGTCGCCTCGCGGTCCATGAGGGCCTTGACGATCCCGTGGACGAAGACACGGCTGAGCCGCATCGCCAGCACGGCGATCGCGACGATGAGGACCGCCTGCGCGAACGCAGCGCCGTCGGTCTTCAGGAACGCGATCACGTCCGGCCAGGGCGCCTTCGAGAAGTCGGGCATCAGCAGGAGCGTAGCCCAACCGGCCCGCCCTGCGCGCGCCGGGCCGATCGGCGGATCAGGCGGCGACGCCGCCGAGGCGCACGGTGATGGCCGACGCCGTCTCGCGGGCGAGGACCGCCAGCTCGGGCAGCCGGCGCGGATTCAGGCGAAACGCGGGGCCCCACAGCTCCACCGCCGCGATGACCTGGCCGCGCGCATCGAGGACCGGGGCCGCGACGGCATTGAGGCCGTGCTCGAGCTCGGACACGGCCGCCGCCCAACCGCGCCGCCGGGCGCGGGCGAGTTCTTCCAGGAGCGGCTCGAGGTCCGTGATCGTGCGATCCGTGTAGCGCGTGAGGCCGCGGCGAACGATCCGCAGGACCTCGCGCTCGGCGAGCGCCGAGAGGAGCACCTTGCCCGACGCGTTGGCGTGGAGGTCGGATGCCCGTCCCGTCCAGTCCCCGGCCGCGATGAGGCTCGGCCCGTCCGCCTGCGCGACGAAGAGCACCTGGTCGCTGTCGAGCACGCCCAGGCCGGCCGTCTCGTGAGTGGCTCGCGCCAGCCGCTCGAGCTCGGGCAGGGCGATGCTCCGGAGGTCGAGCGTGCGCTCGGCACGCTCGGCGAGCCGGATCACCACGAGGCCGAGCCGGTACTTGCCGGTCTCGCCGTCCTGCTCGACGAGGCCGCGCCGCTGGAGGGTTGCGAGCAGGCGTGAGGCGGTGGACTTGTGGAGTCCCAGTCGCCGGGCGAGGTCGGTCACGCCCGCTTCGCCGGCGGCATCGCCCAGCGCAAGGAGCAACGAGGCAGCCCGGTCCACGCTGCGGACCGCGTTGCCCTCGATCGTCATCCTGTCCGCTGCGAGTCGCCGCGTGGCGTGCCGGCCCCCGTTCGGGCGCGGTCGTCCAGGGCGGCCCGCAGTGCCGACTCGAAGGCGGACACCGTGATGTCCACCGAATCGTCGCTGGCGTGGGCCTCGCAGATGAACCACGGCTCCCGGCTGTCGGGCTCCGGCATGGCGCCGCGAGCGTGCATGCCGATCGCGATCGCGTCGTACAGGGCGTGGTCCGTATCGGCCCAGTCCCGGTACTCGGTCGCGACCCGATCCATGAACATGACGCCGAACATCGAGGGGTGGCCGGTGAAGTGGTACGGCAACCCGGCGGTGTTGAGGACCTCGCGGAGCCCGTCCTGGATGCGCCGTCCCGTGGCGTGGATCGTCTCGAGCGCGTTCGTGTCGCGGATGATCTCGAGCGTCTTCACGGCGGCGGCTGCCGCCACGCGGTTGCCCGCGTAGGTGCCGCCGTGGCTGACCTTGTCGGGCAGCAGGCTCATGATCTCGCGCCGTCCGCCGAAGGCCGCGGCCGGGTACCCGTTGCCCATCGCCTTGGCGAACGAGGCCAGGTCCGGCCGGATCCCGAAGTACTCGGCGGCGCCTCCGCGGGCGAAGCGGAAGCCGGTCTTGACCTCGTCGAAGATGAGCAGGATCCCGAACTCCTCCGTGAGCGCCCGGAGCTGCTTGTGGAACCCCTCCTGTGGGAGGATCCCCTGGGCGTTGCCGAGGACCGGTTCGACGATCACCGCGGCGATGTCCTCGCCCTGGCGCTCGAAGAGGCGGCGCAACCGCTCGATGTTGTTGAACCGGGCGGGAACGATCGTGTCGGCAACGGCCTCGGGAATGCCCCGGCCCCAGGCCAGCCCGACCGGGTTGTCCTCGTCTCCGAGCTCGGTCATGTCATTGGGCGACACGCTGATGAGGGCGTAGTCGTGGACGCCGTGGTACTGGCCCTCGAACTTCACGATCTTGTTGCGGCCCGTGTAGGCACGAGCCAGGCGCATGAGGTGCATGGTGGCCTCGGTGCCCGACACCGTCATGCGAGCCATGTCGACCCACCCGGTGAGCTCGCAGAGCAGCTCCATGGCCCGGATCTCGTCCTCGCTGGTCAGCGAGAAGCTCACGCCCATCCGCATCCGCTCGTTCACGTAGTCGTCCACGCGCGGGTCGCCATGTCCGAGGATCACGGGCCCGTAGCCCATCCGGAGGTCGACGTAGGCGTTGCCGTCCATGTCCCAGACGCGACCGCCCTGGCCCCGATCCACGTAGATCGTGTCCTCACCCCAGCTGCGGAAGTTCGAGTCCGCACCGCCCGGCATGGTCCGGCTGGCGCGCCGGTACAACTCGAGCTGCCGATCACGGGTGAGGGGGCTGGGCTGGCTGGCTGGGCTCGTCATGACGCCTCCGGCGCTTGTGCGGGTCGATCGCCGATCAGCAGGACCGATGCGCAATGTGCGACACCCCGTCGCGGTAGGCGCAACGAGGGCCTCCATCGTGCCACAGGGCAAGGACGAGCGTCAACGCGATATTCGTCGCAGTGATGGAGTGCAACGACGAAATCCGCATGGGTCGGGCATGAATTGCACTCGATCCGCACGATCGCCGTGTCAGCGACGAGCGGCCGCCCGACGCCGCCGTTCCGGCTGGCGCGGTGAGGCCCTCGCCCAGGGCCTCGCGCGGAGTCAGCGGACGGGCGCGGGCTCCACCCAACCGGGCAGGTGCTCGGCGAGCGTCGACAGGGGCATCGATCCGTGCGCGAGCAGGGCGTCGTGGAACGCGCGGAGGTCGAAGCGACCTCCGTCGCGCGCCTCGAGCTGGCGGCGCAGGCGCTCGATCTCGCGCTGGCCCAGCTTGTACGTCAGGGCCTGGGCCGGCCAGCAGATGTAGCGATCCGTCTCGATGGTGGCGTCGGTCATCGAGAGGCCGACCTGGTTGAGCAGGAAGTCGACCGACTGCTGGCGCGTCCAGCGGAGCGCGTGCATGCCGGTATCGACCACGAGCCGGCCGGCGCGCCAGGCCTGGGCATCGAGCATGCCGAAGCGCTCGGCCTCGTTCCGGTACAGGCCGAGTTCGTCGGCGAAGCGCTCGGCGTAGAGGCCCCAGCCCTCGGCGTAGGCCGAGCCGAGCATCCGGGCCCCGAATCTCCGGAAGCGGTTGAGCGTGGGGTGCTCGGTTTCGAGTGCGATCTGGAAGTGGTGGCCGGGCGTGGCCTCGTGGTAGGTGGTCGAGGCGAGGCGGGAGTACAGCCGGCTCTCGAGGTCGTACGTGTTGACGTAATAGGTCCCAGGCCGGGACCCGTCGGCCGCCGGCGGGAAGTAATACGCGAACGGCGCGTCGCGTTCCTTGTACTCCTCGACGGGCAGCACGCGGCAGGCCGAGACGGGCACCCGGCCGAAGGCACCGGCCGCGGCGGCATTCGCCCGCTCGATGTCCTCGAGCGCCCGCTCCACCACGGCCTCGCGGGACGCGGGAATGTTCGCCGGGTCGACGGTCAGGCTCTCCCGGTACGCGGCCGTGTCGTCGCCGAACCCGGCACTGCGGGCGATCGCGCGACGCTCGACGTCGATCGCCTCGAGGTCGTCGAGGCCGATGCGGTGCACCTCCATCGGGTCGGCCTCGAGCGTGGTCCAGTGGAGGATCGCGGTGCGGTACAGCGCGTCGCCGGACGGCGCCGACCACAGGCCCGGGTCGACCCGCGTGGCGGCGTGATAGGCACCCTTGACCGTCTCGAGATAGGCCGCGTCGGCGGGATAGACCTCGTCGCGCATGATGGCGACCCAGCGGTCCCGCTCCGACGGGGTGAGCGATGCGAGGGCGCGGACGACGGGCGACTCCTCGGGCGGCAGCGCGAGCATCCGCTCCATCTGTGCGATCACGCGATCGGCCACGATCCGCGGGGCCGTCAGGCCCGAGGCGAGGCCCTCACGGACGAGCTCGGTGGTGGCGGCCATGAAGGCCGGGTAGGCGCGGACGCGCGCCTCGAACCGCTCGAGTCGCTCCGGCGTGTCGGTCCGCTGGAGGGTGGCGAGCTGGGGGAGCATGGTCTGGGGGCCGCCCATCTGGTCGACGGCCTGGAGGATGTCGGTCCGACGATCGTCCTCTTCGATGGACTGCCGGCCGACGAGGATGAGCATGTCGCGCGTGATCTGCTCGTCGATCGAGAGGCCGTCCTCCGGGATGGCCTCCGCTTCGCGCATCACCCACGTGGCGAGGTCGCGCGCCGCGGCGCGTCCGTCCGGTCCGGGGTCGGGCAGGAGGTGGTCGAAGCGGTCGTCGCCGTTGACCGTGCCGGAGATCGGGCTGAGCCGAAGGAAGCGCTCCCAGAACGCGTCGCTGAGCTCGTCCACGGTGCGCACGTCGATGGTCACGCTGGTCGATCCTCCGGTCTCGAACCCGACGCCCTGGCAGCGGCGCCCGCGCTAGGGTAGCGGCTCGGGGGGCTCGAAGAGCGCGAGCTGGCGCCCTCCGCGTTCCGCGGCCGGGTCGAGCCCGAGGAACGGCTCCAGGCCCTCCAGCCCGAACGGCTCGGTGGACAACCAGGCGCGCATGTGCGGCCAGAGCACGACGTGCCAGTTCTCACCCTCGATCGCCTCGCGCAGGAGGGGCGCGGCGGAGAGGCGGTGGCGGGCAAGCTCGCGGCGCTCCTCGGCCAGGACGATGAACCGGACGAGCCGATCGTCGGGCGGGATCCGGGCGTGCCGGCGAACCACGTCGCCGAGCATGGCGGTCCACTCGACCTCGAAGAGGAACGTGCCGCCACCGCGCCGGTACCAGATGCAGTCGACGTCGCCGAGATCGTCGCCTCCGGCGCGGGCGATCCCCGGCAGCCACGCCTGGCGCTCGCGCTCGTCGAGCAGGTCCCCGAGCGTGCCGCCGCCGAACCGCCGGCCCTGCTCGCGACGCCCGATCCACACTGACATCCCGAGCCGGTGGCCTCCATCGACGAGACGGGCGATGAGCTCGGTGTGCTCGATGGTCCGCCGCCGGACGTCCTCGCCGGTCATGAGCCGATCGCGCGTGGAAGCCGGGCTCCGATAGCTCGCGAGGCAGGCCCGGATCAGGTCGGGGTCGGGCTCCTCGCGGCCGGGAAAGAGCCCGGCGACACGGTCCATGAAGGCCTCCTCCGGGAGCGGTCCGGCCGTCGAGAGGAGGCTGTAGACCGCCCACTCGACGCGATCGCCAAGCGGCATGAGCGCCTCCTGCCGGTCGGTCGGGGCGGCCAGCCACCAGCTGTCGGGCTCCACGTGCTGGAGTCGGCGCTGGTCGGGGCGGCCGAGCTCGCCGTCGATGAGCGCGAGGAGGCCGTCGACCGGATCCTCGGGGTCGGTGCCCTGGTCGGCGGCGCCGGGGGCCGGCATGGCGCCGGCCGAGCCGGTCCTGGACGGCGCGTCCGGCGCCGCGTCGTTCCGGGCGACGTACCGGGCGAGATGGCCGAGCCGGTCCAGGTCGAGCAGGACCTGGGCGAGGAGGAGGGCGTGCGACGCAGGCTCGCCTCGCTGCCGCAGGATCGCGACCGCGCTCTCGGTGACGGCTTCGGCGAAGGCCGTGCGGGAGAACGGGCGCGCGTCGATCGGCTCCGGCGGTGAGAAGACGCCAGGGCCCGGCACGAATCCGGGGTCGCCGCTGCCGCCCGGGATCGGATCGAGCGGGCGGCCGGAGCGCGTGCGTGGACCGGGCGGTCGAGCGGCCCCGGGTGGCACGAACTCCACCACGCCGGCGGCGTCGTCCTCGGCGCCGCCGAGGTGGGCATCCACCAGGCGGTAGCCCGCCTGCACGCCGCCCAGGGCCATCGCGATCAACGCCTCCGGACCGCCCGCGTCGAGGAGGATCACCGCCCGACCGTCGCGGGCGAGCAGTCCGGCGATGCGCTCGAGGGCCTGTCCCACCACGGCGGACTGGCCGGACCAGGGCGATCGCAGCGCCGGTCCGGCAAGCGCGTCGATCGGCAGGCTGGCGGCCGCGTCGCGGCCCAGTGCCCAGGCGGTCCCGTGCCAGGCCGCGGCCAGCCGCTCCTGGCTCCAGCGGATGGGCGCCTGCGCCAGCGCCAGCCGGATCCGGGGCGGGGGTCCGCCTCGCGTGGCCGGGGCGGTCAAGTGGGCGAACCCGCCGGCGTCTGACGTGCCGAGGACTGCGGTCGCGCTCCCGTCCCCGAGGCTGCGCAGGTCCACCCCGAGACGGGCGTCGAGCGGGCCGAGCGTGCCGCTTTCGAGCCGCTGCACGAAGGCCCGCACGAGCCGGTAGCCCTCCTCGAACGCAAGCCACGGGTTGCGCTCGCGAAACGGATCCGGGCTGCCGCTGCGCACCACGCCGCCGGCGATGCGAATCCCCGGAACCCGGCCCGGGCCTGTCCCGAGGCGACTCGACGGCATCACCGCATGGAGGAACGCGAGGCGGAGGGCCGCCTCCACGGGTGCGGCCCGGAGGTCGCCCTCGATGCGCTCGAGGATCGCCGCCAGGCCCGCGAGCTGCCGGTCGCGATGCAGGCCCAGGACCGACGCCGGGAGGTCCTCCGCGCCGCGCGGCACGGGAAATCGCTCCCGCAGCAGGGCCCGGGCCGCGACGGCCCCGACGTCGAGGTGCGCCCGTTCGACGTCCTCGGCTGTGGGCTCGATCGCGCGCTGCTCGAGGCCGCCCCGCTGGTCGCGACAGACCGTGCACCGGTAGGTGATCCGGGTCAATTCGGGCTCGCCCTCGGCGCGCGTCCACATGCATTCGTCGGCGACGAGCTGGCGCTCGCACGTTGGGCAGCGGACCGCGAACCACGACCCGATGGCGACGCGGAGGCTCGAGTCGCCGCGCGGACTCGAGCCCAGCGCGGCGAATGCGGCATCCAGGTGCCGGAGGTCGGGCGGTCGCAGCACCACCTCGGCGAGAAGGCGCGTGAGGGGCGTGGATTCGAGCGACACCGCGACCCGGCGCCGATCGATCGAGGCACGCGCGACCCACGCGCCGCGGCCGAAGAGGTCCAGGACCACGTCGCCCGGTCCGCTGGCCGCCTCAAGTTGGGCGAGCAGGTCGGCAGGCAGGGGCGGGGGCGCGAATCGCTCGAAGGCCGGCAGCGTGAACCCGGGCGCCGCGCGGGCGATGGAGGCGCGTCCGACCATGACCCGATTGTGGCACGGCTGGCCGCGCGTCAGGCTCCGCGCACGGGCGGGTCAGCGGGCGCGAATGGCCGGTCCCCGCGAACGGCGCACCGTGGTCAGGGGCGGGCGCGCGCGCTCAGTTGTCGTCGAGGTCGTCGGTCTCCTCGACGAAGGCCTCGTCCGTGGTGTCCTCCGGCGGGAGCACCCGGTCGAGGTCCGAGATCTCCTCGTCCTCGATGTCGTCCTCGAGGTCTTCCTCGAGTTCCTCGTCCTCGCGGACGAGCGTCCCCTTCGTGTACGGCCGGAGGTCCGTGGACTTGGCCGCGGTCGGAAAGCTCACCTTCCCGTAGTTGCGGGGGTCCTGGTAGATCTCGCGGATGATGATCCGGACATCCACCGCGCCGAGCGAGGTCACGCCGGCCGAGTACTTGTTCCCGTCCGCGATGAGCTTGAGCAGGCGGGCGGCCACGCGCGGTTCCACGACGCCGATCCGGATGCCGTTGCTGAAGGCGATGAGCCGGTTGCCCTCCGGCGAGAGCTCGACCGCGTCGCCCGGGTTCACCTGGGCGAGCTTCCGGGGATCCGCGAGGTCGATGAGCATCGCGAAGCCGGTCTTGCCGGTCTCCTCGACGAAGATCCGGACCGGGGCCTTGCTGCCGTCCTGGGCTGGCACAGTGCGCTCGCCGGCCGTGACCAGGAGGGTCTTGAGCCGGTCGATGTTCCGCTCGGCGATCCGGTTCGTCGGGTCGAGGGCGAGGGCCGCCTGGTAGTGCTCGCGGGCCTCGCCGAGCTCGCCGAGCTCCCACAGGGCCTTGGCCAGGCGGTTCTCGGCCTCCGCCTCGGCGCCGAGCTCCAGCAGGCGGCGGTTCGTCTCCGCCGCTTCGGCCCAGCGGCCGGCGGCGGCGTGGGCGATGGCCTGGTCGGCGAGCTGGCGCTTCTGGCGGGTGGCAGCCGCCGGGCTGGAGGCGGCTTCCATGTCGGGGAAGGTCACGGGCTGTCGGTCCTTTCGGCGTTCTCGATGTCGGGCGATGGAGCCGTCCTGGGCTCGACCGTCCGGGCCACGCGCCCGCGGCGCGTGCGTGCTGGTTCAGGGTGATGGGGTGCCCACGATACGCGACGATCCGGTCGCGCGCCCGCGCCGGCGCGTCCGCAGGGGCAAGGTTTGTAGCACCGACCCGGCTCCTCGGTCAACCCGCCCGACGGGATGGCGACGCCGATGCCGCGTTCAGGCCTCGAGCCGAAGGCTCCATGCCGCGACGGCAATGCCGACGCCGACCAGGATCAACGCCTCCCAGATGCGGCGCTGCGTGCCCCGCCGCGTCGGCGCCGACGCGTGGACCGCGTCCCACAGGAAGAACACGACGACCAGGAGCGCGGGGCCCACGAGGCGCGGCAGTGCGAGGACGCGCAGGCCGCCGGCCGCGATCGCGATGGCCGCTCCACTGGTCAGGCCCGCCCAGAGCGCGTCCCGCAGGTTGACGGTACGGAGCGCTGCGGCCCGATAGCCGAGGAGGAAGCCGAAGACGCCGTCGGCGCCCGCGAGCAGGGCGAGGCCCAGCCCGGCCGGGCCATTGTCCGGCCGGCCCGGTTCGGGCAGGCCTCCCGGGGCCACGACCGCCACGGCCACGAAGGCGGCGAAGGCGGCGACCAGGGCGATCCCCATGACTGCGGTCCGGTCGGCGGTAGACGGGCTGCCCGGACTTGCGAGCAGGCGTGCCTCGACGGCGAGCGTCCGGTCGAGCAGCCAGGCTCCGATGAGGAGGGCCGGGACGAGCAGGGCTCCCACGGGCACCAGGCGGATCGATCCGAGCACGCCCACCGCCGCAACCGCCGGGAGGATCAGCGCCTCGATGGGGACGCCCGCCGACGCCGTCGAGGGCACGCCGTCAGCCAGGATCTGGAGCGTCGCCAGGGCCACGGCAAGGGCCAGCAGCGCGGCGACGACGGGGATCGCGGGGCCTTCGACGAGCGTCGAGAGGACGATGACCGCCGCACTGGCCGCGACGAGGTCGCGGCGACCGGCACTGATACCCATGGGCCGGATGGTACTCATCCGTCGTTGCGGCGGACGTAGGCGAGGAGGTCGGCTCGCGAGCGCGTGTTCAGGACGTGCTGCGGCTCGACCCAGGCCCGTCGCGCCTGGCTGATGCCCCAGGCAAGGTGGCTGAATTCGTCCACGTGATGGGCATCCGAATCCACGGCCAGGAGGCAGCCGATCGAGACCGCGTGACGTGCCCGTTCCACGGACAGGTCGAGGCGCGGCGGTGAACCATTCATCTCGAGCACCGTCCCGGTCCTTGCCGCGGCCTCGAAGACGCGGTCCCAGTCGAGGTCGAGGTCGTCGCGCCCGTTCAACTTGCGCCCGGCGGGATGCGCGATCACGTCGACATGGGGGTTCTCGATGGCGGTGAGCGTCCGGGTGGTGAGCTCGGCCCGCGACTGCCGGCGACCGACGTGGAGGGACGCGACGACGACATCGAAGGTCGCGAGGAGCTCGTCCGGATAGTCCAGTCGCCCGTCGGCCCGGATCTCCAGCTCGCAGCCGTGGAGCAGGCGGAAGCCCTCGGGCGGCGTGGCCGCCGGCGCCGTGCCCGCCTGTTCCTCCTCGGCGTACCGGCGGTTGAGCGCCGCGATCACCGCGCGCTGCAGTTCCACGCGCTCCGGGGTGAGGCCTCGGGCGATCGCCAGCGACACCGAGTGGTCGGTCAGGACCTGGTAGGCGTGTCCACGCCGGCGCGCCGCCTCCACCAGCTCCTCGATGGGGTGGCTGCCATCGCTCCACTCCGAATGCGAGTGGAGGTCGCCACGCAGGTCCCCGAGCTCGATGAGCCGGGGCAGGCGTCCGTCGAGGGCCGCCTCGATCTCGCCCTCGTCCTCCCGGAGCTCCGGCTCGATGAACGGCAGGTCCAGGAATGCGTAGACGTCCGCCTCGGTCGGGAGGGTCCGCAACTCCGCCCCCGCGCCGGTGACCGGCTCACCGTCCTCGCCGAGGCGCAGGAAGCCCTTCTCGCTCAGGCTCCAGCCGCGGTCGCGGGCCCGCTCTCGCAGCCGCACGTTGTGGGCCTTGCTGCCGGTGAAGTGGACGAGGTACGTCCCGGCGGCGCCGGGGATCATGCGCATGAGGTCGACGCGCGGGCCACCGGCCAGCTGGATCGAGGCCTTCTCGCTCCCGCGGGCCAGGACCGTCGCGGCAGGCGTCGCCACGAAGGCGTCGATGGCGGGCCCGGCGTCCTCGGTCTCGACGAGGAGGTCGAGGTCCCCGATCGTCTCTCGCCGTCGGCGGTACGAGCCGGCGGGCTCGACGCGCTCAACGCCTGGGACGGCGGCCACCCGCTCGACGATCGGGGCGAGGGCGTCGCGCGCGGCGTCGATGAGCATGCGCTCGTCG
Organism: uncultured Anaerolinea sp.; assembly: GCA_964625345.1. Taxonomy (GTDB): domain Bacteria; phylum Chloroflexota; class Limnocylindria; order Limnocylindrales; family CSP1-4; genus UBA5189. The sequence continues at coordinate 70,684 of CAZVDO010000003.1, forward strand.
CGTACGGCGAGGCCGCGGAGCCCCTCGAGCACGAGTTGCTCGGTCCGGACCGACATGCCCGGCAGGCCCCGCAGCCGCCCCGTTTCCGCGGCGGCCCGCAGCGCGTCCGTGTCGGCGATCCCGAGCGAGAGCCACAGCTGCCGGACGGTCTTGGGCCCGAGCCCTGGGATCCGGAGCAGGTCCAGGAGGGTGCCCGGGAACTCGGCGAGGAGGCGCTCGTGGTAGCCCATCCGGCCGGTCGTCGCGAGCTCTGCGACCTTGTCCGCGATCGCCTTCCCGATGCCGGGGATCGCAGGGGGCCGGCCCGCCGCGTAGGCCGCTCCGACGGAGGTCGGCCAGCGACCGATCGCGTCGGCGGCGCGATGGTAGGCCACGGTCTTGAAGACCAGCTCGCCCTTGATCTCGAGCAGGTCGCCGATCTCGTGGAACACGCGCGCGAGCTCGCCGTTGGTCGGGGGCTCGGTCCGAGCCGGCGGCGGGGCGCCAGTCGGGGCCGGGTCGGTCACAGGGTCGTCGGGCACGTCCCGATGGTAGCGGCGTGGCCGGAGGGAGCGACACGGGCTGTGCCCCAGCCCGTCGGCTGGCGGCTGATGGCATCGAACGAGGTCGTGGCGGACCGCGGCTTCTCCGTGCGGAGCGGACGGTCAGCCCCAGACGACCCGGTCGCGGCCCTCTCGCTTCGCCCGGAGGAGCGCCCGATCGGCCCGCCCGATGATGTCGGGGATGGCTTCGTCCGCCCCGAGCGCGTTCGCCACGCCGACCGAGACGCTCACGCCCGGTACCCCGGCGTCACTGAGGTCGAGCTCTCGCACTGCGCTCCGCACGCGCTCGCCGACCTCGATCGCCACGTCCGGACCCGCGTTCCTGAGCAGCACGGCGAACTCCTCGCCGCCGACCCGGGCAGGCACGTCCTCTTCGCGAACCGCGGACACGATGGCCTTCGCCACCTCGCGCAGCACCACGTCCCCGGTCGGGTGGCCGTAGGTGTCGTTGAGGACCTTGAACCGGTCGATGTCGATCATGAGGACGGCCACCGCGTCACCGGCCCGGCGTCGCCGGGCGAGCAGCCCGCAGAACTCGTCGAAGTACCGGCGGTTCGGGAGCCCGGTGAGCGGGTCGGTCGAGGCGTTGGCCGCGGCGGTCCGGTAGAGGTCCGTGCGCTCGAAGGCCGTGGCGGTCTCGATGGCGGCAGCCGCCAGCAGCCGGCGCGACGCCGGTCCCCACGGCTCCCGGTCCCGGCGGGCCAGCACGATGGCCCCGATAACGGCGTCGCCGCGGCGCAGGGGGGCCGCGAGCGTGTGGCTCAGCCCGTACACGGCGCGCACACGATCCGTGATCCGGGCCGCGGCGGCTGCCGGGGCGCCGCGGCCCAGTACCTCCGCCCGCGCGAACGCCGCGGCAGGCCGAGCATCACGGCCGATCCCGAGGTCCAGGAACAGTTGCGCAAGCGAGGCCCGGACGGCGACGACCGCGGGCCCTGCCCACCCCGTTCGCCGACGATGCTCAGCGGTGCCGCCGAGGGGCCGGCGCACGGCCGCTGGCGCCGGGGCGGGAGCCGCCGGCGACGCGGAGCGCGCCGAGTGGAGGGATTCGCGCTCCCCCGTCGTCGCGACCGCGACGCCGCTCGCCATGGCCGCAACGCGGGCCGGGGCATGCGCGTCGGCCCCGTCATCGATCGGGACTGCCACCGGACCCGTGTGCCGTTCCGGGAGATCGAGGTCGCCGAGGGGCAGGACCGTGCTCGAGTTCGGGACGCCCGATCGTCGTGTGACGAGCGTGGCATCGAGGGCCGTCCCGTCGGGGCGGCGGCGCACGACCACCACGTGGTCCGCGCCGGTCGCATCGGCCAGGTCGTCGACGATCGCCCCCACGATCGCATCCGCCGAGACGGACCGGGACAGGCCGCGCAGGATCCGGGCGAAGCTCTCGGCCTCGGCACGGCCTCGGCTCTCGAGGTCGATGACGGCGTTGCGATGGGCGATGGCCGCCAGTGCCGCGACACCCACCGCGGCGAGCGGGATCCAGGCGAGGCCGTCCTGCGCCGTGAGCGCGCGGAATCCCGTGATGGCGGTGAGCAGGAGAAAACTGCCGGAGAGGAGGAGCCACGTCCGGCGGACCGCTCGGTCCTCCGGATCCGGCTGGCGCGTGGGACGGTGCCCGGCATTCACGCGATCCAAGGATGCGCGGTCCGCCGCGCCCGCGTCCAGCGCGACGGCTGGTACGGAGGTACCACCGCGGGACCGTACTTCCGTACTCCGTCCCCGGACGCGGGCGCCCGACGCTGGCGCCCGACGCGACCTACCCCCGTGGTGCGGTCGCCGCCTCCGGCAGGCTGTCGGGCGCGTGACTCGGCTTGGCGGCGTACATGCGGGCATCGGCCGCGCCCACGAGCTCGGTGGGCGTCCGGATGGACGGGCCCAGGGACGCCGCCCCGATCGAGACCACGATCGGCACGGCTCCGAGCCCCTCGGCGATGACAGGATTGACCCGCAGGGCCTCCACGATCCGGTCGGCGGCGGCCTGGGCCGCCTCGAGATCCGTGTCGGGCAGGATCGCGGCGAACTCGTCGCCGCCGTAGCGGGCCGGCACATCCGACGCGCGAAGGGTCGCCCGGACCACCTCGGCCAGGGCGACCAGGCAGCGATCGCCGAACTGGTGGCCGAACGTGTCGTTCACGAGCTTGAAGTCGTCGATGTCGATCATGAGCAGGCTGAGCGGCTGGCGGGCACGGCGCGCCCGCAGGATCTCCGTGCCCAGGCGCTCGAACAGGTAGCGGTGGTTGTAGAAGCCGGTCAGCGGATCGCGATCGGCGAGGGACCGCGCCGCCTCGTACAGGCGGGCGTTCTCCAGGGCCATCGCCGCCTCGTTCGCCATGGTGCGGGCGAGCGCGAGGCGGCCGGCGTCGAAGTCGACGAATCCCGTCGAGGCCAGCTCGACGAGCCCGACGGATCGCCCCTTGGCGATGAGCGGGACCATCGCCAGCATGCGGTGGCCCTCGAGGCGCAGGATGGCCGTCTCGGCCGGGTCGGCTCCCGGATCCTCGGCATCCACGATGAGCGTCTGCTGCTGCTCGAGGACGCGGCGCGTCTCGGGATAGCTGGACAGGTCGTAGGTCGGCTGGACATTGAACATGTCCTGGTCGGGATACTTGCCGAGGGACACGATCCGGTCTGCGCTGACCTCCCAGGAGCTGATCGTGCACGCGTCCACGCCCATGGCGTGGGTCAGGTGGCGGGCCAGGACCGCCCCCACCTCATGCGGATCGAGGCTCTGGGTCAGTTCCTGGCTCATGTCGAGCAGTCGCCGCAGCTCCACCGCCAGCGATTCGGTGCGGGCGAGGAGGCGGGCCGATTCCACGGCCGTGGCGGCCTGGTCGGCAAGGATCGTCAGGACCTGGAGGTCCTCGTCATTGAACTGGCGGAGTCCGAGCTTCGAGAGCGTGATCACCCCGACGACCGCGTTGTCGTGGCGCATCGGCACCACGAGCATCGATTCGGGAACCTGGTCCGTGCCCGCGATCTGCATCCCCCGCGGATCTGCGTTTGCGTCGGGAATGCACAGCGGGATGCCGTTCGCCGCGACCCACCCGGTGAAGCCCTCGCCGATCCGCGTGCGCAGGACGCTCCAGTCGACGATCTCGTACGCGCCCACCCGGCCCTCGAACGCGATGGGCACCACGTCGTCGGGCGGTTCGACCACGTAGACCCGCGCGTTGTGGTACGAGACGATCGCGCCCACTTCCTCGACGATCGCCCGACCCACCGCCGCCACGGTGGTGGCGCGGTTGATCCGGGCGCTGGCCTTCTGGACCACCGTGAGCTGGGCGGCCCGGGCGTCGAGATGCTCGAACAGGTCCGCGTTCCGGAGCGCGAGCGCGGCGTGTGCGGACAGGGCTTCGAGGACCTCCAGGTCGCCGGGCGTCCACTCGCGCGGATCCGGGTCGCCGACCACGATGAGCCCGATGGCCTGGCCCCCGTGGCTGAGCGGCACCAGGACGGCCGCGCGCACGGCCAGGTCGGGCAGGAACTGCGGGTCCCACGCGGCCGCGAGGAGGGCGTCCGCGTCAGGACCGACCCACGCGCTGCCCAGGGCCAGTGTCCGGGCCGCGAGCGGGTGGTCGACGCTCAGGCCGGCCGTCGCGCGC
>CAZVDO010000003.1:74927-77962 GCA_964625345.1 uncultured Anaerolinea sp.
CGGCCGCGCAACGCGGTCGGCTCGGACGCGCGGATCGGCGCCTTCGGCGTCTGCACGTCAGGATCGTGGCACCGCGGCGCCGGTGCGTGGAGTCGCCACCCGTCCCGGTGCGGGGCGCCGGAAGTACCACCGACGGGGCGCGAACCACCGGGCTGCGAACATGCGCGGCGGTCCGGAACCCGATCGTTGACCGAGCCCGGAACCGCGTCTACACTCGCCCGGGTTCCCCGCTCCACCGCCCGGCCTCGCCGTGTCCGGTGTGCCCGGAGGAACGCCGACCAGCATCGCGCCGGAGGCACGCTCCCCATCGTGGAGATCGGACCAGGTCCCGCGGGTGCCAGAGGGCCCCGCGATCATCGGGTCCTCGTCGCGCTCGGCTGATCGCGGACGGCGATCAGGTCACCGTCGCGGGCGAGGATCGCACGCGAGGTGGCCCATGCTCTACCTCAGCCAGGCAATCGGCCGTCCCGTCCTCGACGGGAACGGCGAGTCGATCGGCCGCGTCGCCGACCTCATCGTCGCGGTCGGCGACCGCTACCCGCCGGTCACCGGACTCGTGGTCGAGACGGACCGCCGAAGGATCTTCCTGCCCTGGTCGTCGGTCGACCACCTCGACCTCGCCGGCGCGCAGCTCACGACGCTGACCGTGGACCTGGCCAAGTTCCGCCAGCGCCCCAACGAGATCCTGCTGCGGGCCGACCTGCTCGACAAGCAGATCGTGGACATTGACGGACGCAAGGTGGTCCGCGTGAACGACCTGCGACTCGACGAGATCGAAGGACGGCTGCACCTCGTCGCGGTGGACGTGGGCGCGGCCGGGCTGCTCCGCCGCCTCGGCCTCGAGGGTGGCTTCCGGACGCTCGCCCGGAACCTGCGCCGCCCCGTTCCCGAGCGCTACATCGACTGGGAGGACGTGGACCCGGTCGAGACGTCCATCGCGTCGATCAAGCTGCGGGTCCCACACGCGGGCCTCGCCGAGCTCCACCCGGCCGACCTCGCGACCATCATCGACCAGCTGGCGCCGCGCGATCGGGCGGGCGTGCTCGCCGCACTCGACGACGAGGCCGCCGCCGACGTGTTCGAGGAGATGGAGCCCGAGACCCAGGTGGAGGTCCTCGAGGACCTCGATCCGGCGCGGGCCGCGGACATCCTCGAGGAGATGTCGCCCGACGACGCCGCCGACCTCGTGGCGGACCTGAGCGACGAGACCCGCGAGGAGATCCTGGCCCTCATGGAGCGCGACGAGGCCGCCGAACTGGGCGAGCTGCTCGCGTATCCCGAGGACACGGCCGGCGGGATGATGACGACCGAGTTCGTGGCGCTTCCCGCGACCCTGACGGCGGCCCAGGCCATCGACCGACTGCGCGAGATGGAGCCCGACGCCGAGACCATCTACTACGTCTACGTGACCGATGACGACGATCGGCTCGTCGGCGTGCTGTCGCTGCGCGACCTCATCGTCGCCCAGCCCGGCACCCGGATCAGCGACGTCATGCTCGCGGAACCGGTCGCCGTGGGCGCCCTCGCCGACGAGGACGAGGTCGCGGAGATCGTGGCCCACTACAACCTGCTCGCCGTGCCGGTGGTGGACGCCGCCGGCCACCTGATCGGGATCGTCACCGTCGACGACGCGATGGACGCAATCCTGCCGGACGCCTGGCGCAAGCGGCTGCCCCGCCTCGCGGGCCGGTCCTGAGGCGAGGGCGGACCGTGCCCCAGCTCCCCCCCGTCGCCCGCCGCGCCGGCCAGGAGGCCCGCCAGGTGGTGGCGCGCGCCCGCGCGCGCCGGCCGCCGCTGGGTCCGCCGCCGGACATCGGGGTCGTGGCGCGGCTCCGCGACCGGCTCGAATCCGGTGACGTGCTGCGCCTGCGCGGGCGATTCCGCGGTCGCCGCGGCGTGCTCGCGTTCCTCGCCGTCATGGGTCCCGGGCTCATTGCCGGGATCGCCGGCAACGACGCCGGCGGCATCGCGACGTACAGCGTGATGGGCGCCGAGACCGGTCTCGGGCTGCTCTGGATCTTCCCCGTGACCATCGTGATCCTGGCGATCGTCCAGGAGATGGCGGCCCGCCTCGGCGTGGTCACCGGGCAGGGCCTCTCCGACCTGATCCGGGACCGCTTCGGCGTGCGCTGGACCGCGTTCGCGATGCTCGTGCTCCTGGTCGCCAACGTCGCCAACACGGTCGCCGAGTTCTCCGGCGCCGCCGCGGCACTCGAGATCTTCGGGGTGCCGCGATGGTTGACCGTGCCCGTGGTGGCGATGGCGATCTGGGCGCTCGTGCTGTTCGCGTCCTACCGGACCGTCGAGCGGGTGTTCCTGTCCGTGATCGTGGTGTTCGTGGCGTACATCGCGTCCGCGTTCCTTGCCGGCCCCGACTGGGGCGCGGTCGGAGCCGCGCTCGTGACCCCGCACATCGAGCCGCAGCCGGCGTTCGTGCTCCTGATGGTGGCCGTGGTCGGGACCACGATCACGCCGTACATGCAGTTTTACCTCCAGAGTGCGGTGGCCGAGAAGGGCATCGGCGAGGACGAGCTGCGGCTCGAGCAGGCGGACGCCGTGGGTGGTGCGGTCTGGACCAACGTCATCGCGGTGTTCGTGGTGGTCGCGACGGCCACGACGATCCACGCGGTCGGGGGGTCGATCACCTCCGCGGAGGACGCGGCACGCGCCCTGGGGCCGGTCGCGGGCGAGCTGTCGACCGCGCTCTTCGCACTGGGGCTGTTCGGTGCTTCGGTCCTGGCCGCCACGATCATGCCGATCTCGACCGCATTCGTGATCTGCGAGGCGTTCGGATGGGAATCGGGCGTCGACAAGCGCTTCGAGGATGCCCGGCCGTTCTTCGGGATCTACACGTTCGTGCTCGGGTTCGGCGCGCTTGTCGTGCTCCTCCCGGGCCTCGACCTGCTGCCCCTGATCGTCGCGTCACAGAACCTGCAGGGCCTGCTCCTGCCGATCGTCCTGGTGTTCATGGTCCTGCTCGTGAACGACGGCCGGATCATGGGCCGCCACCGGAACGGACGGATCGCCAACGTGCT
>CAZVDO010000004.1:0-2825 GCA_964625345.1 uncultured Anaerolinea sp.
TTCGAGTGGTCGCCCGACGGCCGGTACCTGGCCGTCATCTCGGCCTCGCGCGAAGCCGATCGTGCGGCGGACGACCGGGCGCGACGCCGGCTGCCCGAAGCCCGTCCCGGAACCCCGCCACCAAGCGACTACTGGTTCTTCGATCGGCTAGGCCACCAACTGAACGGCGCCGGCGTGATCGCGAACCGGACCACGCAGCTCTGGATCGTCGACCTCGCCGACGGACATGCCCGCCGGCTCACGGACCTGCCCACCGGCGCCGGCGCCCCGGCCTGGTCCCCCGATGGACGGCGCATTGCGATCACCACGGGTTCCGACCGCTCCGACCACGACCTCCATTCGGTCAGCCGCATCCTGGTCGTCGACCGGGAGACGGGCCGACACCGGGCCGTTGCGGATCACCCGCGCGGCATCTTCTTCGCGCCCGCCTGGCGCTCGGACACGGAGCTCCTGGCGCTCGGCGGCGACCAGCCCCACGTGGGCTACCGATCCGACATCTGGGCGTTTGCCGCCGACGGGTCCGAGGCGCGAGCGGGCCGAAACCTGAGCGGGCGGCACGACCTCATGCCCGGCTCCACGATCAACAGCGACGTGGCGGTGGGGGAGGGCCCGCGCCTGGCGGTGGTCGATGGCGGGCGCGCCGTGCTGTGCATCGCGCCGGCGCTCGGGTCGATGGAGCTCTGGCGCCTGGACACCGACGGAGGCGACCTCGAGCGCCTCACGAACGGCGAGCACGCGATCACCGCCTTCGATGCCGTGGACCGCACTGACGGGACCGTGGACGTGGCCGCCATCGTGTCCAGCCCGACGGAGTTCCCCGAGGTCCACCACGGCCGGATGCCGGGCACCGCGTCGGGGCCGAGGTCCGGCGGGCAAGGCGTCCCTCTGGCGCAAGTGAGCCGGCTCAACGCCGAGCTCCGCGCCGAGCTGGAGCTTCGTCCCGCGGTCGCTCGGACGGTCCGCGTGGACGGTCACGACGTCCAGGGCTGGCTGATGGCCGCCGGCGACGGGGCGCGACCCACGGTCGTCGAGATCCACGGCGGCCCGCACACGCTGTACGGGTGGACGCCGATGCTCGAGTTCCAGGTGCTCGCCGCGTCGGGCATCTCCGTCTTCGCCTGCAACCCGCGCGGCTCCGAGGGCTATGGACTCGCCTTCAACGAGGCCAACCTCGGTGACTGGGGGGACGGCCCGATGCGCGACGTCATCGCGGGCGTAGACGCGCTCGTGGCCGACGGCCTGGCCGACCCCAACCGCCTCGGCGTCACCGGCGGCTCGTACGGCGGCTACCTGACGACCTGGATCGTCGCCCACGACACGCGGTTCCGTGCGGCGATCACGTGCCGGTCCGTCGCAGACCTGAGCATGCTCATGCTCACCGGCGACCTCGGCGGCACGGACTGGGCCAAGGTCGAGCTCGGCGCCTACGCCTGGGAGGACCCCGACCTGTACCGGCGGCTGTCGCCGATCACGTGGGCGCCACGGATCCGGACGCCGCTCCTGATCCAGCACGCTGAGGACGACCTGCGGACGACGCTCGGCCAGGCCGAAGCGCTGTTCAGCGTGCTGCGGCGGCATCGCCGGCCCGTCCGGCTGATGCGCGTGCCGGGGGAGACCCACGAGCTCACCCGCGCCGGGACGCCGTTCCGGCGCGCGGAGAACCTCGTGCAGGTGCGCGACTGGTTCCACCACTTCCTCGTCGAGGGCCGCCGCAACCTGCCGCGCCGTCCGCGGACCCGCCACGGCGACTGACCCGCGCGCGGGCCCGCCGCGTCGCCCAATCGCCGCGCCGGCGCGTTCGCCCCTCGACAGGTGGCGCTATCCTCTGGCTCCCATGGTCACCGCCCATCGTCCCGACACCCTCACCCGCGAGCGGGCCAGCCAGCTCGTGCGCGACTGGGCGGGCGGCCGCCCGGGACCGCTCGGCAGCGTGCTCGGGCGGCTCACGGCGGTTGACCAGGTCGGCGTCGAGCAGCGCGTCGACAGCCTGAAGCGCCGCTCGATCAAGAAGGCCTCGAAGCTCTGGGCCCTCGACCTCGCGATCCGGATGATGGATCTCACGACGCTCGAGGGAAAGGACACGCCGGGCAAGATCCGGGCGCTCTGCCAGAAGGCGATGCACCCGCAACCGGGCGACCCGACGATCCCGGCCGTCGCCGCGATCTGCGTCTACCCGTCGATGGTCGCAGAGGCGAAGGACGCGCTCCGCGGCTCGACCGTCAAGGTGGCGAGCGTGGCCACGGGATTCCCGTCCGGCCAGACCTTCCGCGACATCAAGCTGGCGGAGACGCGGGCAGCCGCCGAGGCCGGCGCCGATGAGATCGACATGGTCATCGACCGGGGCGCCTTCCTGTCCGGTGACTACGCGACCGTGTTCGACGAGATCGTGGAGGTCAAGGAGGCCTGTGGGGAGGCCCACCTCAAGGTGATCCTCGAGACGGGCGAGCTCGAGACGTACGACAACGTCCGGCGCGCCTCGATCCTCGCCATGGCCGCCGGCGCCGATTTCATCAAGACCTCGACCGGCAAGGTGACGCCGGCGGCGACGCTCCCGGTCACCCTCGTCATGCTCGAGGCCATTCGCGACTTCGAGAAGGCCACCGGCCGGGCCGTGGGCATGAAGCCCGCCGGCGGGATCCGGACCTCCAAGGACGCGATCCAGTACCTCGTGGTGCTGTACGAGACGCTCGGCCCGCGCTGGATGACCCCGGACCGGTTCCGGTTCGGCGCGTCCAGCCTCCTCAACGACGTCCTGATGCAGATCGAGAAGGAGCGCACGGGCCGCTACCAGGGCCCGGACCACTTCACGATCGACTGATGCGCGC
>CAZVDO010000004.1:2925-6102 GCA_964625345.1 uncultured Anaerolinea sp.
CGCGTCTGCGGGCCATGCGACACCTCACGATGCTCTTCGGAGCCCTCCTCCTCGTCGCCGCCTGCACCGGCGGCTCCTCACCTGCGCCCACGCCCGGCCCGAGCCCAACGCCCGGTCCGGCCCTGACACTGCCGGAACTCAAGCTCGCGATCGTCGATCGCTTCGGGCCCCTCTGGTATTGCGACCCCGACTTCTATCCGCTCCAGCGCGGCGAGGAGATCGACAGCGCGCGGGAGCGCTGGCCCGAAGTGCTCGCCGACGCGGATGCAGCCTCCGCGCTCGCCGCGCGCCTGGGGATCGACCTCCAGGCCGCGGTCACCGACGACGCGAAGCTGGCGATCTACCACGAGTGGAAGGTCCTGAACGCGATCGCGCTCGATCCCATCGGCAACGACACGTGGCGGTTCGACTACCTGGCCACCCCGGCGCCCGGGGGAGGCGATTCGGGGACCCGTACCGGGGGCACGATTCGCGCCGACGGCACGATCGCGATCGAACAGCAGGCCGCCGCGGGGGAGCCGATCTGCCCGATCTGCCTCGTCCGCGGGACCCGCATCGACACACCGGCCGGGCCGCGGCCGGTGGAAACGCTGCGGATCGGCGACGCGGTGTGGACGATCGGCCTCGACGGCCGTCCGGTCCCCGGTACCGTGATCGCGACCGGGTCGACGCCCGCCCCCGCCGGGCACGTCGTCGTGCACCTCGTGCTCGCGGACGGCCGGACCGTCACGGCCTCACCCGGTCATCCCCTGGCCGACGGGCGCGACCTCGGCAGCCTCAGGGCAGGCGATCAGGTCGACGGGTCGATCGTCGTGTCCGCCGACCTGCTGCCGTACGACGGCGATGCGACCTTCGACATCGCGGTTTCCGGTCCGACCGGCCTGTACCTCGTGGACGGCATCCCGCTCGGCTCGACGCTCACGCCGTGACAACACGGCGAGGCGGGCCGTCGCCGGCCCGCCTCGCCTGATCCGACGCGAGGGTCAGGGCGTCAGCGTCACCGGATACGCGACCAGGTCCTGCACGCTGCCGTCCTTGGCCGAGAGGTCGTAGACGCTCACGGTGCCCGCCTGGGTCGATGCGACCGAGTACGCGATCGTGGCATCGAAGGTGCCCCAGCAGCCGGTCCCGCACGTCGCCATGACCTGCTGCCTGGCCAACGTTCGGCCCGCGGCGTCGCGGATCTCCACGAGGAATGTCGCCTCGAACACGTTGGCCACGCCGCTCACGTGGGCGGGGGAGGCCAGCGCGCCGTTCCAGGCCGGCCGATCCAGGAAGATGGACGGCAGGAAGGACACGTAGTCGGCCCGGACCGAGGGATGGTCGAGCAGGATGCCCTCCCCGGAGAACACCGTTACCGGCTGTCCGTCGAGCCGGAACGCCACGGCGTCGACGGTCCGAAACTGGGTCAGGGTGTAGACGACCTGGGCGAGCCGGCCGAACATCGAGGCGCTCCCGCCGCCTGACTCGAACTCGCGCGACAGGTCGACCGTGGCGATGCCGTTGCTGATGTCGAGGCCGAGCAGGAGCGTCCCGGCCGGCACCGAGCTCGAAAGCCCGGCTTCCGTGGCGTTCGGCCCGCTGATGAGCTCGGTGAGGGCGGCCCGGCCGACCGCGACCGTCTGCGGCACGGTCCGCTGGACCGCGACGAGGTGCCCGTCGAGGAAGAAGTAGACCTTCACGAGGCTCGTGCCGGACGGCGTCTCGGTCGGGGTGGGGGACGTCGGCTCGGGCGAGCCGCTCGGGTCGCCCGACGGCGCCGCCGGGGTCGGGCTCGGGATCGGCACGTCGGAGGCCGGCGGCCTGGTCACGATCGGGCCGGCATTGCCGGCGCCCGTGCCGCACGCCGTGGCAACGACAGCGAGCATGGCGATCGCGACAACGGTGCGGATGCGGAATGGCGATGCGGACATGGTCCTCAACTCCCCTGCGGAACTGGACGATCCTCAGGTTCGATCGGCGCCATCACGGACCCATCGCGATCGGGTAACGGTTGGGTCACAGGCAGGATCACCTCGACGCGGAGCCCGCCGCCTTCGGGCAGGGACGCGGCCACGGACCCGCCGAGGAGCTCGGCATGCTCCCGAACGAGCGCGAGGCCGAGCCCGCTGCCGCCGCGCCGACGGGACGGATCGGCCTTGTGGAAGCGCTCGAAGAGGTGCGGGAGCTCGGCGGCCGGCACCCCTGGCCCACGATCGGCCACCACAAGACGCGCAGCGTCGGTCCCGGGGACAAGCGAGACCGTGACGCCGATCGCCCGGCCATGGTCCTGGGCGTTATCGAGCAGGTTGACCAGGATCCGCTCGATGCGCCGCCGGTCCGTGATCGCCGGGACCGGTTCAGGCGGGAGGTCGAGCACGGCTTCGGGAGCCCTCCGGCCCGCCACCGTTCGCGCAAGCCGCACAAGGTCCACTTCCTCGAGCTCGAGGCGCTCGGCCTCCGCATCGAACCGGCTCAGCTCCATCAGCTCGTCCACGAGGCTCCGGAGCCGGGCCACGTCGCCGGCGAGCAGTTCGGCAGCGCGGCGGCCTTCGGGGGGAAGGTGCGCCGCATGGTCGCGCAGGACGCCCGCCTCCTGGACCAGGGCGGTGAGTGGCGTCCGGAGCTCGTGGGACACGTCCGCCACGAACCGACGCTGGCGTCCCTCGGCGGCGCGCAGCTCCGTGACGGTCGCCTCGAGGGAGGCCGCCATCCGGTTGAAGGAGCCGGCCAGTGCGCCCAGCTCATCGTCGCCGCCGATGTCGAGGCGGGCCGCCAGCTCTCCCGCCGCGATGCGACCCGCGGCCTCCGACGCCGCTCCGACCGGCCGGAGGATGCGATTCGCCACGGCCCGGGCGCCGAGCACGGCGATCGCGACGAGGGCCACGGCCCCGACCAGGAGCGCCTGGCCCAGGCGGGTGATGGCGTCCTCCACGCCCGCGGCGTCGAAGACGAAGTAGAAGTCCGGGCCGCTGCCCGGTCGTCGGGCGCCGGTCACGAGGTATGGTCGGCCGTCGACGACGACCCGTTCGTAGCCGATGGAGCCGGAGGCCACGATCCCGCTGAGCTCGCTCGAGACCGCTCCGAGCACCGACGTGACGACGAACCCGGAGACGAGCGGATCGCCGTCCCCGAGGTCCACCGCGGCACCCGTCGCACCCCGCAGCTCGAACGCATCGAGGATCCCGCTGTTGAGGA